>NZ_BAAGWN010000011.1:0-333597 GCF_054780335.1 Curvibacter fontanus | reverse complement strand
GGGTGACAACGTGTCGATCACCGTCAAGCTGATCGCCCCCATCGCCATGGAAGAAGGCCTGCGCTTCGCCATCCGCGAAGGCGGCAAGACCGTGGGCGCCGGTGTGGTCGCCAAGATCCTCGCGTAAAGGTTTTGTAGGGGTATAGCTCAATTGGCAGAGCGTCGGTCTCCAAAACCGAAGGTTGTAGGTTCGATTCCTACTGCCCCTGCCACCTGACCTGCTGTAGCGGGTTGGTGCACAAAAAGCCCGCCACCGCCGTGGCGGGCTTCAGCGTCTAAAGAGGCGCGGTGGTTTCGATACAGGCGCTAAGCGGAATTTTTGAAAATGGCAACGTCACAAGTGGAAACGGTCGGTAGCGGGGCGAACAGGCTCAAGCTGGTTGCGGCAGTGCTGCTGCTGCTGGCTGGCCTGGTGGCCTTCTACTGGTTCAGCAAGCAGGGCGCCCTGGCGCAATGGGCCGCACTGCTGGCCGGTGTGGCTGCGGCTGTGATCGTCTTCTTCACGGCCCAGACGGGGCGTGACCTGCTGGCCTTTGGTCGCGATGCCTGGCGTGAGGTCGGCAAGGTGGTCTGGCCGGAGCGCAAGGAAGCCATTCAGATGACGGCCTATGTCTTCGCCTTTGTGGTGGTGATGGCCCTGTTCCTGTGGCTGACCGACAAGTCGCTCGAATGGGTGATCTTCGATTTGATTCTGGGCTGGAGGAAGTGATGACTGACGTGATGGATGCTTCGTCCGCGCCGGCGGCCAAGCCGGCCAATCCGGACCTGCGCTGGTATGTCGTGCACGCCTACTCCGGCATGGAGAAGGCGGTCGAGCGCAACATCATCGAGCGCATCAACCGGGCCGGCATGCAGGACAAGTTCGGCCGCATCATGGTGCCGATGGAAGAGGTGGTCGAGGTCAAGAATGGCCAGAAGCGCACCACCGAACGCAAGTTCTTCCCTGGCTACGTGCTGGTGGAAATGGTCATGGGCGACGACACTTGGCACCTGGTGAAGCACACCAACAAGGTGACGGGTTTTGTGGGCGGCGCCAAGAACCGCCCGGCCCCGATCTCCGAAGAGGAGGTCATGAAGATCGTCAACCAGATGCAGGAAGGCTCCGACAAGCCGCGTCACAAGGTTGAGTTCGAGGTGGGTGAGTACGTTCGCGTCAAGGACGGCCCCTTCACCGACTTCAACGGCACGGTCGAGGAAGTCAACTACGAAAAGAACAAGGTGCGCGTGGCGGTCACGATCTTCGGCCGCTCGACGCCGGTGGAGCTGGAGTTCTCCCAGGTCGAGAAAACCTGAGATCCGGCACCAGGCAAGTTTGGGATTTCGCGTTTTTCGACTCGGCGCGAATGTTTGAAGTGAGTCGTTAACCCCGGGGAGCCCAGGCAGATTGCCCAGGCGTTTTTACCCGTAAGGAGAAAAGCATGGCGAAAAAAATCGTCGGTTTTATCAAGCTGCAAGTGCCGGCTGGTAAGGCCAATCCCTCGCCGCCGATTGGTCCCGCTCTGGGCCAGCGCGGTCTGAACATCATGGAGTTCTGCAAGGCGTTCAACGCCCAGACCCAGGGCGTCGAGCCCGGTCTGCCGCTGCCGGTGGTGATCACCGCCTTCGCGGACAAGAGCTTCACCTTCATCATCAAGACGCCGCCGGCGACCGTGATGATCAAGAAGGCCATCAAGCTCGACAAGGGTTCGTCCAATCCGCTGAAGGACAAGGTCGGCAAGATCACCCGTGCCCAGCTCGAGGAAATCGCCAAGACCAAGATGAAGGACATGACGGCCGCCGATCTGGACGCCGCGGTTCGCACCATCGCTGGTTCTGCCCGTTCCATGGGCGTGAATGTGGAGGGCGTGTAAATGACCACCAAGAAACAAAAAGCCCTGCAAGGCAAGGTTGACAGCAACAAGCTGTACCCGCTGGCCGATGCGCTGAAGATCGTGCAAGAGTGCGCCACCGCCAAGTTCGATGAGTCCATCGACGTGGCCGTGCAGCTCGGCATCGACGCCAAGAAGTCGGACCAGGTGGTGCGTGGCGCCGTCGTGCTGCCCAACGGCACCGGCAAGACCAAGCGCGTGGCCGTGTTCGCCCAGGGCGCCAAGGCTGAGGAGGCCAAGGCCGCCGGCGCCGACGTCGTCGGCATGGACGACCTGGCTGCCCGCGTGAAGGCTGGCGACATGCCCTTCGACGTGGTGATTGCCGCTCCCGATGCGATGCGCGTTGTCGGTACCCTGGGTCAGATTCTGGGCCCCCGCGGCCTGATGCCCAACCCCAAGGTCGGCACTGTGACCGCTGACGTGGCCACGGCCGTGAAGAACGCCAAGGCCGGCCAGGTGCAGTTCCGCGTGGACAAGGCCGGTATCGTGCACAGCACGATCGGCCGCCGTTCCTTCGATGCCGCCAAGCTCCAGGGCAACCTGGCAGCGCTGATCGAAGCGCTGAACAAGGCCAAGCCGGCTTCGAGCAAGGGTGTGTTTTTGCGCAAGGTTGCTGTTTCGTCCACGATGGGCGTGGGTGTCCGCGTCGACACCCAGACCATCTCGGCGTAATCGCAGAAGAGATCTGACCGGCTGGAAACGGCTGGTCAATGTGGTGGGCCGGTCGGTTGCAAGACCGATTGGGCCATCCAAGACCGTTGGCGCACAGTTCTGCTGTGCTTAATCAGTGAAAGCCAGCGTAGATGGCGATCCCGCTGCAGATGGAACGAGTTCCTGAACAGTTGGTCGCTGCATGAGAGGCGTGTCCGCTGGCGATAAGCCGACGGACACATTTTGAAGGAGTTAGACCTTGAGTCTGAATCGCAGTGAGAAAGAAGCGGTCATCAATGACGTGACCGGCCTCGCCGCTAAAGCTCAAACGCTCGTGATGGCGGAATACCGCGGCATCACGGTCGCTGACATGACCAAACTGCGCGCCAACGCCCGCAGCCAGGGCGTGAGCCTCAGTGTGTTGAAAAACACGCTGGCTCGCCGGGCTGTGGCGGGTAGCCAGTTTGAAGTCGCGGCCGAGAAGATGACCGGTCCGCTGATCTATGGCTTCTCCGTCGATGCCGTGGCCGCCGCTCGCGTGGTGGCCGATTTCGCGAAAACCAACGACAAGCTGGTGATTCGCGGCGGCGCATACGGCGGCAAGGCCCTGGACGTCAACGGCGTTAAGCAGCTGGCAAGCATTCCCTCCAAGGAAGTGCTGCTGGCACAGCTGTGTGGCTTGCTGATGTCGCCGATGTCCCGCACCGCCGTGGTGCTGGGTGCTCTGGCGGCGAAAAAAGGCGAAACGGCTGCCGCCTGAAACGGCGTGGCCTGTTAACCAACTTATTGGAAATTGAAGGAATCAAAAATGGCATTCGATAAAGACGCATTTCTGACCGCGCTGGACAGCATGACGGTCATGGATCTCAACGACCTGGTGAAAGCCATCGAAGAGAAATTCGGCGTGAGCGCTGCTGCCATGGCCGCCCCCGCTGCTGGTGGTGGTGCCGCTGCTGCTGCCGTGGAAGAGAAGACCGAGTTCAACGTGATGCTGCTGGAAGCCGGCGCCAACAAGGTGTCGGTCATCAAGGCTGTGCGCGAAATCACCGGTCTGGGCCTCAAGGAAGCCAAGGACCTGGTCGACGGCGCTCCCAAGGCTGTCAAGGAAGCCATGCCCAAGGCCGACGCCGAAGCAGCCGTCAAGAAGCTGGTGGAAGCCGGCGCCAAGGCTGAACTGAAGTAATTCAGCCCCGCTCGAAGGCTGGAGTGTCTGCAAAGGCCTCCAGCCTTTGGCGCTTACAGAGCGCACCCGAAAATCGCCTCTCCAGACGGTTTTTGAGTGTCTTCTGACCCGACTGCAGAAGACGCCTTGGTTCGGGCCGCGTGCAACGCGCGGCCGTCCGCCATTGGTTGGTAGCGGCCAACCACCAAGCCTGCTGGGTGTGATGCCCGGCGCGCCAGTCGCCAAAGACCTCATAGCCCGGAGATCTCATGGCCTATACCTATACCGAACGCAAGCGGATTCGCAAAAGCTTCGGCAGCCGCGACAGCGTGCTCGAAATCCCCTACCTGCTGCAGATGCAAAAGGACGCCTACACAGCCTTCCTGCAGGCAGACAACGCCCCCACCAAGCGCACCCCCGAGGGTTTGCAGGCCGCTTTCGAAGCCGCCTTCCCCATCGTCTCGCACAACGGTTTTGTGGAGATGAAGTTCCTGGAATACAACCTGGCCAAGCCCGCTTTCGACGTGCGCGAGTGCCAGACCCGCGGCCTGACCTTCGCGTCCGCCGTGCGCGCCCGCGTCCAGCTCATCATCTATGACCGCGAGTCCTCGACGCCGCAGAACAAGGTCGTGAAGGAAGTGAAGGAGCAAGAGGTCTACATGGGCGAAGTGCCGCTCATGACGACCAAGGGCTCGTTCATCATCAACGGCACCGAGCGCGTCATCGTGTCGCAGCTGCACCGTTCGCCGGGCGTGTTCTTCGAACACGACAAGGGCAAGACCCACAGCTCGGGCAAGCTGTTGTTCTCGGCTCGCATCATTCCCTACCGTGGTTCCTGGCTGGACTTCGAATTCGACCCCAAGGACGTGCTGTACTTCCGTGTCGACCGTCGCCGCAAGATGCCGGTCACCATCCTGCTCAAGGCCATCGGCCTGAACCCCGAGTCCATCCTGGCGAACTTCTTCGTCAACGACAACTTCCGCCTGATGGACAGCGGCGCGCAGATGGAATTCGTGGCCGAGCGCCTGCGCGGTGAAGTCGCCCGTTTCGACATCACCGACAAGAGCGGCAAGGTCGTCGTCGCCAAGGACAAGCGCATCACCGCGCGCCACACGCGCGATCTGGAGCAGTCCGCCACCACGCACATCAGCGTGCCGGAAGACTTCCTGGTCGGCCGTGTCGTGGCCCGCAACATCGTTGACCCGGACACCGGCGAGATCATCGCCAAGGCCAACGACGAGCTGACCGACGCCCTGCTGAAGAAGCTGCGCACCGCCGGTGTGCAGGAGCTGCAGTGCATCTACACCAATGAACTCGACCAGGGCGCCTACATCTCGCAGACCCTGCGCATCGACGAAACGACCGACGAGTTCGCCGCCCGCGTGGCCATCTACCGCATGATGCGCCCCGGCGAGCCGCCCACCGAAGACGCCGTGCAGGCCCTGTTCCAGCGCCTGTTCTACAACCCGGACACCTACGACCTGTCGCGCGTGGGCCGCATGAAGTTCAACGCCAAGATGGGTCGCAACGACCCGAACGGCCCCATGGTGCTGACCAACGAGGACATCCTCGCCGTGGTCAAGATCCTGGTGGACCTGCGCAACGGCCGTGGCGAAGTGGACGACATCGACCACCTGGGCAACCGCCGCGTGCGTTGCGTCGGTGAACTGGCCGAGAACCAGTACCGCGCCGGCCTGGCCCGTATCGAGAAGGCCGTGAAGGAGCGTCTGGGTCAGGCCGAGCAGGAGCCGCTGATGCCGCACGACCTGATCAACTCCAAGCCGATCTCCGCGGCCCTGAAGGAGTTCTTCGGTGCGTCCCAGCTGTCGCAGTTCATGGACCAGACCAACCCGCTGTCCGAGATCACGCACAAGCGTCGTGTCTCCGCCCTGGGCCCGGGTGGCCTGACGCGCGAGCGCGCCGGCTTCGAAGTGCGCGACGTGCACGTCACGCACTATGGCCGTGTCTGCCCGATCGAGACACCGGAAGGCCCGAACATCGGCCTGATCAACTCCCTGGCCCTGTACGCCCGCCTGAACGAGTACGGTTTCATCGAGACCCCCTACCGTCGCGTGGTCGACGGCAAGGTGACGATGCAGATCGATTACCTGTCCGCCATCGAGGAAGGCAAGTACGTCATCGCCCAGGCCAACGCCACGCTGGACAAGGACGGCAAGCTGACCGACGAGCTGGTGTCTGCCCGTGAGACCGGCGAATCCATCCTGTGCGGTGCCGAGCGCATCCAGTACATGGACGTGTCGCCGGCTCAGATCGTGTCGGTGGCCGCTTCGCTGGTGCCCTTCCTGGAGCACGACGACGCCAACCGCGCGCTGATGGGCGCCAACATGCAGCGCCAGGCCGTGCCGGTGCTGCGTCCCGAGAAGGCCTTTGTCGGCACCGGTATCGAGCGCGTCTCCGCGGTGGACTCCGGCACCGTGGTCACCGCCAACCGCGGCGGCGTGGTCGACTATGTCGACGCCACCCGCATCGTGATCCGCGTGAACGACAACGAGGCCCTGGCCGGTGAAGTGGGTGTGGACATCTACAACCTCATCAAGTACCAGCGTTCCAACCAGAACACCAACATCCACCAGCGTCCCATCGTCAAGAAGGGCGACAAGCTGGCCAAGGGTGACGTGATCGCCGACGGCGCCTCCACCGATCTGGGTGAACTGGCCCTGGGCCAGAACATGCTGGTGGCCTTCATGCCCTGGAACGGCTACAACTTCGAAGACTCGATCCTGATCTCCGAGCGCGTGGTCGCCGAAGACCGCTACACCTCGATCCACATCGAGGAGCTGGTGGTCATGGCGCGCGACACCAAGCTGGGCGCCGAGGAAATCACCCGCGACATCCCCAACCTGTCCGAGCAGCAGCTCAACCGTCTGGACGAGTCCGGCATCATCTACGTGGGCGCCGAAGTCATGCCGGGTGACACGCTGGTGGGCAAGGTCACGCCGAAGGGCGAGACCACGCTGACCCCGGAAGAGAAACTGCTGCGCGCCATCTTCGGCGAGAAGGCGTCCGACGTGAAGGACACCTCGCTGCGCGTGGACCAGGGTTCGCAGGGCACCGTCATCGACGTGCAGGTCTTCACCCGTGAAGGCATCACGCGCGACAAGCGCGCCCAGCAGATCATCGACGACGAGCTCAAGCGCTACCGCCTGGACCTCAACGACCAGCTGCGCATCGTCGAGGCCGACGCCTTCGACCGTATCGAGAAGCTGCTGGGCGGCAAGGTCGCCAATGGCGGCCCGCAGAAGCTGGCCAAGGGCAGCAAGATCGACAAGGCCTATCTGGCCAGCGTCGAGAAGTTCCACTGGTTCGACATCCGCCCGGCCGACGACGAAGTCGCCAGCCAGCTGGAGAGCATCAAGAACTCGCTGGAGCAGACCCGCCACAGCTTCGACCTGGCTTTCGAAGAGAAGCGCAAGAAGCTCACGCAGGGTGATGAACTCCCCGCCGGTGTTCTGAAGATGGTCAAGGTCTACCTGGCCGTCAAGCGCCGCCTGCAGCCCGGCGACAAGATGGCCGGCCGCCACGGCAACAAGGGTGTGGTCTCCAAGATCGTTCCGGTCGAGGACATGCCTTATATGGCCGACGGCACGCCTTGCGACATCGTGCTCAACCCCCTGGGCGTGCCTTCGCGCATGAACGTGGGCCAGGTGCTGGAAGTGCACCTGGGCTGGGCCGGCAAGGGCATCGGTCAGCGCATCGGCGACATGCTGCAGGAGGAGGCCAAGGCCGCCGAGCTGCGCAAGTTCCTGGAAGGCCTGTACAACAGCTCGGGCCGCAAGGAAGACCTGTCCAAGCTGACCGACGCACAGGTGCAGGAAATGGCCGGCAATCTGTCGACCGGCGTCACCTTCGCCACCCCGGTGTTCGACGGCGCCTCGGAAGAAGAGATCCGCGGCATGCTCAAGCTGGCCTATCCGGAAGAAGTCGCCAAGGCCAAGGGTCTGACCGACACGCGCACGCAGGCCCGCCTGTTCGACGGCCGCACCGGGGAGCAGTTCGAGCGCCCGACGACCATCGGCTACATGCACGTGCTCAAGCTGCACCACCTGGTGGATGACAAGATGCACGCGCGTTCGACCGGCCCCTACAGCCTGGTGACCCAGCAGCCGCTGGGCGGCAAGGCCCAGTTCGGCGGCCAGCGTTTCGGCGAGATGGAAGTGTGGGCGCTGGAAGCCTACGGCGCCGCCTACACGCTGCAGGAAATGCTCACCGTCAAGTCGGACGACGTGCAGGGCCGTACCAAGGTCTACGAGAACATCGTCAAGGGCGAGCATGCCATCGAAGCCGGCATGCCCGAGTCGTTCAACGTGCTGGTCAAGGAAATCCGTTCCCTGGGCCTGGACATCGAGCTCGAGCGCTCCTAATTCGCAAAGGATAGAGTCATATGAAATCCCTACTCGACCTGTTCAAGCAGTTCACGCCGGATGAGCATTTCGATGCCATCAAGATCGGCCTGGCCTCGCCTGAGAAGATCCGTTCCTGGTCTTTCGGCGAGGTCAAGAAACCCGAGACCATCAACTACCGCACCTTCAAGCCCGAGCGTGACGGCCTGTTCTGCGCCAAGATCTTCGGCCCCATCAAGGACTATGAGTGCCTGTGCGGCAAGTACAAGCGCCTCAAGCACCGCGGCGTGATCTGCGAGAAGTGCGGCGTTGAAGTCACGCAGACCAAGGTGCGCCGCGAGCGCATGGGTCACATCGACCTGGCCGCGCCCTGCGCCCACATCTGGTTCCTGAAGTCCCTGCCTTCGCGCCTGGGCCTGGTGCTGGACATGACGCTGCGCGACATCGAGCGCGTGCTGTACTTCGAAGCCTATGTGGTGACCGACCCCGGCATGACCCCGCTGAAGAAGTTCGGCATCATGTCCGAGGACGATTACGACGCCAAGATCAAGGAATACGGTGACGAGTTCACCGCCAAGATGGGCGCCGAAGGCATCAAGGACCTGCTGCAGGGCATCGAGATCGACACCGAGATCGAACGCCTGCGCGGTGACCTGACCGGTTCCGAGATGAAGGTCAAGAAGAACGCCAAGCGCCTCAAGGTGCTGGAAGCCTTCAAGAAGTCCGGCATCAAGCCCGAGTGGATGGTGCTGGAGGTGCTGCCCGTGCTGCCGCCGGACCTGCGCCCGCTGGTGCCGCTGGACGGCGGCCGCTTCGCGACCTCCGACCTGAACGACCTGTACCGCCGCGTCATCAACCGCAACAGCCGTCTGCGTCGCCTGCTGGAGCTGAAGGCTCCGGAAATCATCGCGCGCAACGAGAAGCGCATGCTGCAGGAAGCGGTGGACTCGCTGCTGGACAACGGCCGCCGTGGCAAGGCCATGACGGGCGCCAACAAGCGCGCTCTCAAGTCCCTGGCCGACATGATCAAGGGCAAGAGCGGTCGTTTCCGCCAGAACCTGCTGGGCAAGCGCGTCGACTACTCGGGCCGTTCCGTCATCACCGTGGGCCCGACCCTCAAGCTGCACCAGTGCGGCCTGCCCAAGCTGATGGCCCTGGAGCTGTTCAAGCCCTTCATCTTCTCGCGCCTGGAAGCCATGGGCATCGCCACCACCATCAAGGCGGCGAAGAAGGAAGTGGAAACCGGCACGCCGGTGGTGTGGGACATCCTGGAAGAGGTGATCAAGGAGCACCCGGTGCTGCTGAACCGCGCACCGACGCTGCACCGCCTGGGCATCCAGGCCTTCGAGCCCATCCTGATCGAGGGCAAGGCCATCCAGCTGCACCCGCTGGTCTGCGCCGCCTTCAACGCCGACTTCGACGGCGACCAGATGGCCGTGCACATCCCGCTGTCGGTGGAAGCCCAGATGGAAGCCCGCACCCTGATGCTGGCCTCCAACAACGTGCTCTTCCCCGCCAACGGCGAGCCCTCCATCGTCCCCTCGCAGGACGTGGTGCTGGGCCTGTACTACACGACCCGCGAGCGCACCAACGGCAAGGGCGAGGGCATGATCTTCGCCGACACGACCGAAGTCCAGCGCGCGCTGGACAACGGCCAGGTCGAGCTGACCGCCCGCGTCAACGTGCGCCTGACCGAATGGACCAAGGACAAGGACAGCGGCGAGTTCGTGCCCGAGACCCGGCTGGTCGAGACCACGGCCGGCCGTGCGCTGCTGTCCGAGATACTGCCCAAGGGCCTGCCCTTCTCCAACATCAACAAGGCGTTGAAGAAGAAGGAAATCTCCAAGCTGATCAACGTGTCCTTCCGCAAGTGCGGCCTGAAGGAAACCGTGGTGTTCGCAGACAAGCTGCTGCAAAACGGTTTCCGTCTGGCGACCAAGGCCGGCATCTCGATCTGCATCGACGACATGCTGGTTCCGAAGGAAAAGCACGAGATCATCGAGTCCGCCGAGAAGGAAGTGAAGGACATCGAGCAGCAGTACACCTCGGGTCTGGTCACCTCCGGTGAGCGCTACAACAAGGTGGTGGACATCTGGGGCAAGGCCGGCGACAAGGTCTCCAAGGTCATGATGGACCAGCTGCGCACCGAGAAGACCACCGACCGCCACGGCAAGACGGTGGACCAGGAGTCCTTCAACTCCATCTACATGATGGCCGACTCGGGAGCGCGCGGTTCCGCTGCGCAGATTCGCCAGCTGGCCGGCATGCGCGGCCTGATGGCCAAGCCCGACGGCTCCATCATTGAGACGCCCATCACGGCCAACTTCCGTGAAGGTCTCAACGTGTTGCAGTACTTCATCTCCACGCACGGCGCCCGCAAGGGCCTGGCCGACACGGCGCTGAAGACCGCGAACTCGGGTTACCTGACCCGCCGTCTGGTGGACGTGACGCAGGACCTGGTGGTGACGCAGGACGACTGCGGCACCAGCGAGGGTTCGCTGATGCGCGCCATCGTCGAGGGCGGCGAGGTGATCGAATCGCTGCGCGACCGTGTCCTGGGCCGTACCGCGGCCGAGGACGTGCTGCATCCGGAATCCCGCGCCGTGCTCGTGCCCGCAGGCAATATGCTGGACGAGGACGTCATCGAGGAACTGGAAGTCGCCGGTGTCGACGAGGTCAAGGTCCGCACCGCGCTGACCTGCGCCACGCGTTTCGGCCTGTGCGCCAAGTGCTACGGTCGCGACCTCGGTCGTGGCGGTCTGGTCAACATGGGCGAGGCGGTCGGTGTGATCGCTGCCCAGTCGATCGGCGAGCCGGGCACCCAGCTGACCATGCGCACCTTCCACATCGGTGGCGCCGCTTCGCGCGCCGCCATCGCCTCCAGCGTGGAAGCCAAGTCCAACGGCATCATCGGCTTCAACGCCACGATGCGCTACGTGACCAACAGCAAGAAGGAGCTCGTGGTGATCGCCCGTTCCGGCGAGATCGTCATCCATGACGAGCACGGCCGCGAGCGCGAGCGTCACAAGGTGCCTTACGGCGCCACGCTGACGGTCAAGGCCGACCAGACGATCAAGGCCGGCACCATCCTGGCCAACTGGGACCCGCTGACCCGCCCGATCATCACCGAGTTCGCCGGCAAGGCGCATTTCGAGAATGTCGAAGAGGGCCTGACCGTGGCCAAGCAGGTGGACGAAGTCACCGGCCTGTCCACCCTGGTCGTGATCGATCCGAAGCGCCGTGGCTCCGCCAAGGTCGTGCGTCCGCAAGTGAAGCTGATCGACGCCTCCGGCAACGAGGTCAAGATCCCCGGCACCGACCACTCGGTGACCATCGGCTTCCAGGTCGGCGCCCTGATCCAGGTGCGCGACGGCCAGGACGTGGGCCCCGGCGAAGTGCTGGCCCGTATCCCGATCGAAGGCCAGAAGACCCGCGACATCACCGGCGGTCTGCCGCGTGTGGCCGAGCTGTTCGAAGCCCGTTCTCCCAAGGACAAGGGCATCCTGGCCGAGGTCACGGGTACCGTGTCCTTCGGCAAGGAGACCAAGGGCAAGGTTCGCCTGCAGATCACCGATCCGGAGGGCAAGGTCTGGGAAGAGCTCGTGCCCAAGGAAAAGAACATCGTGGTGCACGAAGGCCAGGTGGTCAACAAGGGTGAGAGCATTGTCGACGGCCCGGCCGATCCGCAGGACATCCTGCGCCTGCTGGGCATGGAAGAGCTGGCACGCTACATCGTGGACGAAGTCCAGGATGTCTACCGCCTCCAGGGTGTGAAGATCAACGACAAGCACATCGAGGTGATCGTGCGCCAGATGCTGCGTCGTGTGGTGGTCGAGGCCCCTGGTGATTCCGGCTACATCGGCGGCGAGCAGGTGGAGCGTTCCGAGATGCTCAACACCAACGACGCGCTGCGCAAGGACGGCAAGGTCCCCTCGACCTACACCAACCTGCTGCTGGGCATCACCAAGGCCTCGCTGTCCACGGACTCGTTCATCTCCGCGGCTTCCTTCCAGGAAACCACGCGCGTGCTGACCGAAGCCGCCATCATGGGCAAGCGCGATGAGCTGCGCGGCCTGAAGGAAAACGTCATCGTCGGCCGCCTGATCCCCGCAGGTACCGGCATGGCCTACCACGATGCGCGCAAGATCCGCGAAGGCATGGACGAGGCCGAGCGCCGCGCCATCGCCGATGCGGAAGCCGCCGAGCTGGCCCAGAGCAGCGAAGGCGCCGCCACCGAGTAAAACCGGTTGCGCTCGCGCAAAATGCCCCAGGTGCTGCCGCACTTGGGGCATTTTTTTGAGCCCGATGAAACCCGAACCACCGCACGAGGAATCCCCGCATGAGTGAGACGACCGGGCAAGCCCCCCCGCTGTGGCGCCAGCTGCAGGCCGGCGCTGTTGCGCTGGCGGCCATCCGTGCCGGCACCTCGGGGACACAAGCCATCGAGGCCGTGCCCGCTCTGCTGCGCCCCGGTGTGCAGGCGCTGGTCTATGCCGCACTGCGCCAGCTCGGCCGCGCCGAGGCCCTGCGCAAAGTGCTGGCTCCGCGCAAGCCGCCGGCGGCGGCCGACGCCCTGCTGTGCCTGGCGCTGGCCCTGGCCTGGCGCGATGAGAGTGCGCCTTACGAGGTCCATACCCTGGTCAACCAGGCGGTGGAAGCCGCCAAGCGGACCGAGGCCACCCAGGCCCAGGCCAACTTCATCAACGCCTGCCTACGCCGTTTCCTGCGCGAGCGTGAGGCCCTGGTCGCGCAAACCGACGCCGATCCGGTGGCGCGCTGGAACCACCCGGCCTGGTGGATCACCCGCCTGCAACGTGAGCAGCCGCAGCGCTGGCAGGCCATTCTGCAGGCCAGCAACAGCCAGGCGCCCATGACGCTGCGCGTGAATCTGCGCCAGGGCAGTGTGGAGGATTACTTGGCCACCTTGCAGGCCGCTGGCATCAGCGCCCGGCGCAATGGGGCCCAGGGGATCACGCTGGCCGCACCCCTGCCGGTGCAGCAGATCCCCGGTTTTGCCCAGGGCCGGGTCTCGGTGCAGGATGCGGCCGCCCAGTTGGCCGCGTCCCTGCTGCTGCAGGGCCTGGAGGGCCGGCCCGGCCTGCGTGTGCTGGACGCCTGTGCCGCGCCCGGCGGCAAGACGGCGCACCTGCTGGAGCTGGGCGAGGCGCAGGTGACCGCGCTGGACATCGCCCCCGAGCGCTGCCAACGCATAGCAGACACCCTGCACCGCCTGGGCCTGCAGGCCCAGGTGCTGGCGGCCGATGCCGGGGTGCCTGAACGCTGGTGGGATGGGCAGGCTTTTGATGCCATCCTGCTCGATGCCCCCTGCACCGCCTCGGGTATCGTGCGCCGCCATCCGGACGTGCGCTGGCTGCGCCGCGAAGGCGACGTGGCCCAGCTGGCAGCCCAGCAGGCCCGCCTGCTCAAGACGCTCTGGCCCCTGTTGAAGCCTGGCGGGCGACTGGTGTACTGCACCTGCTCGGTGTTCCGGGCCGAGGGTGAAGATCAGGTGCAGGCGTTTCTTGCGCACAACAAAGAGGCCCGTTTGCTGCCTGCTCCCGGCCATTTATGGCCTTCCATGTCGCGGAGAAGCGCCGCGGTCACGGACAATCAGAGCAGTGACCACGATGGCTTTTATTACGCACGGCTGGAGAAGGGCGCGGGCTGACCTGTCCGTGCTGCTGGCCTGCGCCCTGTTCGGCCTGTCGCCGCCGGTCCTGCACGCCCAGCCGGCCGTGGCTGAAATCAGCCAGATGGACCTCAGCCGCAACGGCGACGGCGTCGAACTGGCGGCCAGCGTCAAGTTTCAGTTGCCGTCCGCCGTGCAGGATGCCCTGTACAAGGGCCTGCCGGTGATCTTCGTCGAAGAGGCGGAAATCTTCCGGGAACGCTGGTACTGGCTGGACAAGCGCGTGGGCGGCGCCCAGCGCCACATGCGCCTGGTGTTCCAGCCCCTGGTCCGGCGCTGGCGGCTTTCGGTGGGAACCGGCCCGGCCAGCGGCAGCGAGGCCGGCGTGGCCCTGGCGCAGAGCTTCGACACGCTGGATGAAGCCCTGGGCGTGATCCGGCGCGTCTCGAGCTGGCGCATCGCCGACTTTGCCGAACTAGAGGCCGGCACGCGACACCGTCTGGACCTGCGCTTCCGGCTCGACATCGCGCAACTGCCCCGTCCCCTGCAGATCGGCGCCCTCGGCGAGAGCGACTGGGTGCTGGCCGCCAGCGCCAGCAAGCGCCTGCTGCCGGAGAGCCTGAAGTGAGCACCCCGGCCACGGGGACTGAGAAGCGCCAGCACCCGCAGCAGTCCAAAGCCCTGCGCTGGACCCTGGGGGTGGTGCTGGCCATCGTGGTGGCCATCGGCCTGGTGCTGCTGTTCCTGCTGACCCAGGCCACCGACAACCGCCAGCTGTACGAGCGCAATTACGCGCGCCTCTTCGTCCTCAATGTGGTGGTGGCCGTGGTGTTGCTGGCGGTCATCAGCTGGGTGGCCTGGCGCCTCTTCAAGCGCCTGCGCCAGGGGCGCTTCGGCAGCCGCCTGCTGGTCAAGCTGGCCGCCGTGTTCGCCCTGGCCGGTTTCGCGCCCGGCCTGCTGATTTACGTCGTGTCCTACCAGTTTGTCTCGCGCTCGATCGAGAGCTGGTTCGACGTGCAGGTCGAGGGTGCGCTCGAAGCCGGCCTGGGCCTGGGTCGCGCGACGCTGGAAACCCTGTCCAACGACCTGGCCGGCAAGACCCGCGCTTCGGCCACGCAACTGCAGGACACCCCCGACGTGGTGGCCGGCCTGATGCTGGAGCGCCTGCGCGAACAGCTCGAGGTGCGCGACGCCATCCTCTGGAGCGCCAACGGCCAGCTGCTGGCCAGTGCGGGGGATTCGCGCTTCCAGCTCAACCCGGAAAAACCGGTGCCCTCGCAGTTCCGCAAGGCGCGCAGCCAGCGCGCCCTCACCTGGATCGAGGGCCTGGAAGAGGGCAGCGCCATGGCGCCGGCGCAGGCGCGTATCAAGGCCCTGGTGCTGGTGCCGCGCACGGGCCTGGACATGCTGGACGAGCCCCGTTTCCTCATGGTGACCCAGGTCCTGCCCGAAACCCTGGTGGCCAACGCTCTGGCCGTGACCGAGGCGCATCGTGAGTACCAGGAGCGCGCGCTGGCGCGTCAGGGCCTGCGGCGCATGTACATCGGCACGCTCACACTCAGCCTCTTCCTGGCTGTCTTCGGCGCCGTGCTGCTGGCCGTGGTGCTGGGCAACCAGATCACGCGCCCCTTGCTGCTGCTGGCCGACGGCGTGCGCCAGGTTGCGGCGGGTGACCTGACACCCAAGGCCGCGCTGCAGGGGCGCGACGAACTTGGCGGCCTCACGCGTTCGTTCGCCGACATGACCCAGCAACTGGCCGATGCGCGCCGTGCGGTGGAAAACAGCATGGAGCAGGTCAACGCCGCGCGTGAGAACCTGCAGACCATCCTGGACAACCTGACGGGCGGTGTCATGGTGCTGGACGTCAAGGGCGTGATCCAGTCCGTCAACCCCGGCGCCACGCGCATCCTGCGTGTGCCCATGGCAGCCTGGGAGGGCCGGCGCCTGGCCGACATCGAGGGCCTGGAGGATTTCGCCCGCAATGTGCAGCAGCAGTTTGACCGCTTCGTGGAGGAGCGCGCCGAACATGCCCTGGACCACTGGCAGCAGTCCTTCGAGCTCGGTCCGCCTTCGGGCTCGCCGGCGGCCGGCGCCAGCGGGGAGAGCACCCTGACCCTGGTGGCGCGTGGCGCCGAACTGCCGGGCAAGGCCTGGTTGCTGGTGTTCGACGACATCTCCGAGATCGTCTCGGCCCAGCGTTCCCAGGCCTGGGGCGAGGTGGCGCGCCGCCTGGCGCACGAGATCAAGAACCCGCTGACGCCCATCCAGCTCTCGGCCGAGCGGCTGGAGAAAAAGCTCGCCGGCAAGGTCGAACCGGCTGAGCAGGCGGTGCTGACCAAATCGGTCAAGACCATCGTCGACCAGGTTGACGCCATGAAGCGCCTGGTCAACGAATTCCGCGACTACGCGCGCCTGCCCGCGGCCGATCTCAAGCCGCTGGACCTCAATGCGCAAGTGGGCGAAGTGCTGCACCTCTATGGCGGCGAGGGCGCGCGCGTGCCGGTGCGCGCCGAACTGGACGAGCGCTGTCCCCGTGTCATGGGCGACGCCCAGCAGCTGCGTCAGGTGCTGCACAACCTGCTGCAGAACGCCCAGGACGCCACCGAGACGGCCGGGCGCAGCGGGCCGGAATTCCCTGTCACCGTGCGCACCCAGTGGGTGGAGGCCAGCGGCCGCGTGCGCCTGAGCGTGCTGGACTGGGGCGTGGGATTCCCCGAGGCCATCCTCAAGCGGGCCTTCGAGCCCTATGTCACCACCAAGGCCAAGGGCACGGGCCTGGGTCTGGCCGTGGTGAAGAAGATTGCCGACGAACACGGTGCCCGGATCGACCTGGCCAACCGCCTGGCCGAGGAGAAGGTGGTGGGGGCGCAAGTATCGTTATCATTCGCAGTGGAGAAACTGGCACCGGCCTGAATCCCGCCCGTACTACGAGAGACCCAGCGTTCACATCATGGCAAACATACTGGTAGTCGATGACGAGCTCGGCATACGCGATCTGCTATGGGAAATCCTGAACGACGAGGGGCACAGCGTCGAGGTGGCCGAGAACGCCGCGCAGGCGCGTGGCGCCCGTCTGCGTGAGCGCCCCGACCTGGTCCTGCTCGACATCTGGATGCCCGATACCGACGGCGTCACCCTGCTCAAGGAATGGTCCACGGGCGGCCTGCTGACCATGCCTGTCATCATGATGAGCGGCCACGCCACCATCGACACCGCGGTGGCGGCCACCAAGATCGGCGCGCAGGCCTTCCTGGAAAAACCCATCACGCTGCAGAAGCTGCTCAAGGCGGTGGAACAGGGCCTGGCGCGCAACACGCCGCAGCCGGCGGCCCCGGCCCATGTGGGCCTGCAGCCCGCGCATGGCGGCGAGCCGGTCGGCCTGGTCCAGCCGTTGACGGCCAGTGTCGAAGCGGGCCCTCAGGCGCAGCAGAATTTCCAGCTCGACAAACCGTTGCGCGAAGCGCGCGACGAGTTCGAGAAGGCCTATTTCGAGTACCACCTGGCGCGCGAAAGCGGCTCCATGACCCGCGTGGCCGAGAAGACCGGCCTGGAGCGCACCCACCTTTACCGCAAGCTCAAGCAGCTCGGCGTGGACCTCAGCCGCGGCAAGCGCAACGGCAGCTGAGCCCGGCCGGAAGGCCGCCGGAGTGCTGCTATAATTCCACCTCTCCAGGCCCGGTAGCTCAGTTGGTAGAGCAGCGGATTGAAAATCCGCGTGTCGGTGGTTCGATTCCGCCCCAGGCCACCAGATTTCTCCGAAAGCCATCCTCTCAGGGGTGGCTTTTTATTTTCCTGCACCACCCTGTCGGCTCCATGAGGATAGGACGCCTCAGGTGCAGCCAGCCCCAGCTTGTCCGGGCGCCGACACCTCAGCGAGGCGGCGCCGATGCACCGTGGCGGCCAGCCGGCCGGCCACATTTTCAGCGCTTGTCCCGTCGACCCAAACGATGGCCGTCAGGCGCTTTTCGGGCCCATGCTCGTCACCCCACCAGGAGTCTTCCATGACCACTGAAAATTCTGTGCACGAGCACGCCGCGCAACTGGCCCACGTCATGAGCGCCATCTGCACCCGCACGCTGAACCACTTCGCCGAAGAAGCCAAGATCAACGGCGAGAGTCTCAAGGATGCTTTCGAGCGTTATGAAATCGACTACGCCTGGCACGTGCTGGGCTCCGAGCGGCTGCGTGAGGCCACGCTGGCCTGCATGGCCCAGCGCCACAGCCTGGTGGCGAACGAGGCGCAGAAGGCCAGTCTGGCCGGCATCCTGAAATCGGCCGCCGAGGCCCAGGCCCCGGAACTGCTGATGAGCTTTGACAACGAGGTGCCGGAAAAGCTGGCGGCCTCGCTGTGTGCCGCCTGGACGGGCCGGCCGCTGTCCCCCGGCAGCGTGCAAGCCGCCTGAGCCACAAGCCCCGCAAGGGGCTTTTTTATTGCGGCTGACTTTGCTGGCCTTGGCGCAGCCAGGTCGCCGAGGCGCGCAGCAGAAAACCGGGAACCCTGCCATCATGAGACACGCGGGCCGGTGGCGGCCCTCTCAAGACTCCATGGCTGCTCCACATTCCCTGACCTCGGCCCCCATCCTCCCCACCATCTGGCGGCTGAGCCTGCCCAATATGTTCGCCATGGTGGCCACGGCCCTGGTCAGCGTGGCCGAGACGGTCTATGTGGGGCAGCTGGGCACGGCGCCGCTGGCGGGCATGGCTCTGGTGTTTCCGCTGGTCATGCTGCAGCAGATGCTCTCGGCCGGCTCCATGGGCGGGGGCATTGCCTCGGCCATCAGCCGCGCGCTGGGCGCGGGGCAGCAGGCGCGGGCCGATGCACTGGTGCTGCACGCCGTGATCATCAGTGCCCTGCTGGGCCTGCTCTTCAGCGCGCTGGTGCTGATCTGGGGGCGGCCCTTGATAAGCTTGATCGGCGGGCGCGAGGCTGCGCTGGACGAGGCCCTGGCCTATGCCGGCGTGGCCTTTGCCGGCGCGACCGCGATCTGGCTGCTCAATGCCTTTGCTTCGTCCCTGCGCGGCGCGGGCGACATGCAGACACCGTCGCTCACGCTGCTGCTGGTGGCGGTGGGGCAGATCGCGCTCGGCGGCCTGCTGGGGCTGGGCTGGGGCTCCGTGCCGCGTCTGGGCATGACAGGGATCGCGCTGGGGCAGGTGCTGGCCTTCACCCTGGGTGCGCTGTATCTGTTCCGTCATCTGCGCTCTGGCCGGGCGCGTGTGCGGCTGGTGTTCACGGCGCGCCTGCAGCGCGAGAATTTCAGGGACATCCTCAAGGTCGGCGCGGTCTCCAGCCTGTCCGCGCTGCAGACGGTGCTGACCATCCTCATCGTCACGCGCATCGTGGCCGGTTTCGGCACCGAGGCGCTGGCGGGTTACGGCATCGGTGCCCGGCTTGAATTCCTGCTGATCCCCGTCACCTTCGCCATCGGCGTGGCCTGCCTGCCCCTGGTGGGCATGGCCCTGGGTTCGGGCCTGGTGCCGCGCGCGCGGCGCGTGGCCTGGACGGGCGCCGGCCTGGCGGCGGCCATCGTCGGGAGCATCGGCCTGCTGGTGACGGTCTTTCCCGATGCCTGGTCGGGCCTGTTCACGGACCAGCCGCAGGTGATCGCGCACGCACGCAGCTATTTCCATTGGGTCGCGCCGGCCTATGGTTTCTTCGCCTTTGGTCTGTGCCTGTACTTCGCGGCCCAGGGTGCGGGCAAGCTGCTGGGCCCGGTGCTGGCCGGAACGCTGCGCCTGCTGCTGGTGGCTGTGGGCGGCTGGCTGCTGGTGCGTTACGGCGCGCCGGTGGGAAGCATGTTCGCCCTCATCAGCGCGGCCATGCTGCTCTACGGGGTGGCCACGGCGCTTACGGTCTACTACGTACGCTGGGGCGATTGAACGCGGGGGGCGTCCCGGCCCTGTACAGTAGGCGGCAACAAGCCACCCACTACAACGGAGACCCCATGGACGAGAACCCGAAATTCAAAGCCGGCCTGGCCGTGCGCAAGGCCGTGCTCGGCGAAGAGTACGTCAGCCAGTCGCTGGCGAATGCCAAGGCCGACGAGTTCATGGCCTCGATCCAGCAGTTCATCACCGAGAACGCCTGGGGCACGGTCTGGACCCGCGAAGGCCTGGACCGCAAGACCCGCAGCATGCTCAACCTGGCCATGCTTACCGCGCTGAACCGCCCGAACGAACTCAAGCTGCACATCAAGGGCGCGCTCAACAACGGCGTGAGCAAGGAGGAGATGCGCGAGATCTTCCTGCAGGCCGCCGTCTATTGCGGCGCACCTGCGGGGCTGGATTCCTTCAAGATCGCGCAGCAGGTCTTCAAGGACGAGGCTGCCAAGAAGGCCTAGGGATGCGCTGAACAAATTCCTTCGTTCGGACTGAGCTTGGCCTGTCCTGAGCCGAGTCGAAAGGCTCAACGCGAACGGACTTGTTCAGCGCAGCACCAACTGCGCCATCTCGGCGTATTCATCCTGGTGGAGCACCTTGCCGTCCTGCACGGCCCCCGTCGTCGACGGCGATGAAGTCCAGCAGATGCGGGGCGGTGCGCGTCGCATCGTTATCGCTGGCGCGGACAGGGCTGGCCAGCAAGGCCAGCGGGAAGATCAGCAGAGTGAGGATGTGGCGGTGCATGCTCTCGTCCTCGGCACCCCGGCTACGGGTGAGATACGGTCGCCATCAAGGGCTGGAGACGAGAGCAAGCATGGATTAAATGAGAATCATGGTTCGTAATGGTTTACCAGTCCACCAGGCTCAGGCCGATGCTGAGCACGGTGCGGCCGCGGTTGTAATCCACCAGCGAATCGCCGTAGCCGTTGAAGAGCTGCAGATGCAGGCGCAGGCCGCTGGCGGCGCCGTTGCGGTTGGCGGCGCCCAGGGCCTGCAACCACTCCAGCCGGTAGGAGCCGTTGGCAGGGCTGGTCATGGAGTGGCGCAGCGTCAGTATCAGGGTGTTGTCCTTGTTGACCTGCCAGCTGCCGGTGACTTCGCCGCGGCCGACCAGATTGTCGATGTCCGGGTTGTCGTCGGTCTCGTCGCCGTCGGGAATGCGGTTCCACAGGCGGGCGGTCAGGGTGTAGCGCTCCCCCTTTTCCATGCCGGCCATCAGGATGGCGCGGTTCCAGCTGCGCGACAGCGGCAGGCTCTGGCCGTTGGACTGGTGGTTGAAGCTCAGCCCGCTGTAACGCAGGCGCCAGCCGCCCGGCAGATCGACCGGCGTGGGCACGATGTACATGACTTCGGGCTCATGGTCGGTGTTGCGGAAGGGCCGCGAGATGCTCGACGTGAAGAGCTGCCAGTAGGACTGCTGGGTGTAAGCGAACCAGAGCGAATCGCGCCCGCCGAAATCGCTCACCGGCAGCAGGCCCTGGCCGATCTTGGTGCGCACCGAGAGCTGCAGACGGCCTTCGTTGATCAGATAAGGCGTCTCGCTGGTGGCGCTGTGACCGGCTGTGGGTGAACTCGGCGCTCGGTTGACCGTGTCCGAGTGGATGTAGGACAGGCTGATGGGCCGGTAGCCGCGGATGTTGAAGCGCCCGCAGTCCGTACCGTCCTCGAGTTCCCAGTAGCGCGAGAGCACCGAATACCGGGGGCTGTGGCAATCGGGCCCTGGTTCGAGCGGTGCCGACGGTGTCCCGGCGACCTGGGCGGGGGTCGGGCTGGCCGTGACGCCCTCTTGCACCCAGCGGTCGTAGCAGGCCAGGCGCGCGCTGGCGTCCTGCGTCTGCTGCGCGCAGAGCTGCCAGCCGCTGGTGGCCGTGGCATCCGCGTTCACGGCCGGGGCCTGGGCCCAGACGCCGCCGCCGGCCAGACCGGCCAGCAGCCCGAGGATGCGCTGTGCTTTCATGCGGCGCCTCCCGCCAGGGCCTGCGCGGCCGCCGTGTCCTGTGCCTTCTTGGCGAACTCGGCGCGCAGGGCGCGCAGTTTCTCGCGCGGGTCTTCTTTGGTGGTCGCCTGGTTCAGCGCCATCTCGGCGATGAAGCGGCTGGGCTGCACGCTGACCATCTCGCGGCCCTTCTTGCGCCGCTTGGGCCAGCTCACGGCCAGCGAACGCTGCGCGCGTGTGATGCCCACGTACATCAGGCGGCGTTCTTCCTGCAGGCGCAGCGCCACGCTCTCGTTCACGGCCTCGTGCTCGCGCGTGGAGCCGCCCAGGGAGTCGCCCCCCTCGTCGAGCTTGAAGGGCAGCATGCCCTCGCTAACGCCCACCATCATCACGTGTGGCCACTCCAGGCCCTTGGCGGCGTGCAGGGTGGAGAGGGTCACCACGTTCTGGTCCTTCTCGCGTTCGCTGATGGTCGATAGCAGGGAGACGGTCTGCGCGACTTCAAGCAGCGATTTCTTTTCGCTGGCCAGGGTCACACCGGCCGTGTCGTCGATCTCGCCGCCGCAGCGTTTGGCCATCCAGTCGCAGAACTCCATGACGTTGATCCAGCGCGAGGCGGCCAGCCTCTCGTTGTCCTCGCTGTCGTAGAGGTGCTTTTCGTAGCCGATGTCCTTGAGCCATTCGGCCATGAAGGCGCGTGCGTCTTCGGCGCCGGTGGTGTGGCGGGCGCGGTATTCGAGGTCGTTCACGTAACGTCCGAACTCGTGCAGGCTGCCGACCGCGCGCGCATTGAGCACCGAGGGCAGGGAGCTGGAGAACAGCGCCTCGAACAGGCTCAGCTTGTACTGGCCGGCAAAGGTGCCCAGCTGTTGCAGGGTCTGGTGGCCGATGCCGCGTTTGGGCGTGGTCACGGCGCGCAGGAAGGCCGGGTCGTCGTCGTTGTTGACCCAGAGCCGGAACCAGGAACAGAGATCGCGGATCTCGGCCCGGTCGAAGAAGCTGGTGCCGCCCGAAACCTTGTAGGGGATCTGGGCCTTGCGCAGGGCCTGCTCGAAGACCTTGGCCTGGTGGTTGGCGCGGTAGAGCACGGCGAAGTCCTTGAGCTCCTTGTGCTGCGACTCCGCGCGCAGGCTCTGGATGCGCGCCACCATGCGCTCGGCCTCGTGCTCCTCGTTGTCGGCGTCCACCACGCGCACCGGCTCGCCTTCGCCCAGATCGCTCCACAGGCGTTTGGGAAAGAGCTTGGGGTTGGGGCCGATCACATTGTTGGCGGCCTGCAGGATGGCGCCGGTGGAGCGGTAGTTCTGCTCCAGCTTGATGACCTTGAGGGTGGGAAAGTCCACCGGCAGCTTCTTGAGGTTGTCCAGCGTGGCGCCGCGCCAGCCGTAGATGGACTGGTCGTCGTCACCCACGGCGGTGAAACGCGCGTCCCTCGGGTCCGGCGGCACCAGCAGCTTGAGCAGCTCGTACTGCGTGGCGTTGGTGTCCTGGTATTCGTCCACCAGGATGTGGCCCATGATCTTCTGCCACTTGGTCCGCACCTCGGCGTGGTCGCGCAGCAGCTTGAGCGGCAGGCCGATCAGGTCGTCGAAGTCCACGCTCTGGTAGGCCGTCAGGCGCTCTTCGTAGCGCGCCATGATGCGCGCGGTGATGCGCTCGTTGTCGTCCCGGGCCTGGGCTTCGGCCTGCGCCGCGTCGAGCCCCATGTTTTTCCACAGGCTGATGGTCCACTGCCACTGGCGCGCGGTGGCCGCGTCGGTGCTGCCGCCGGCGTCCTTGAGGATGCCGGTGACGTCGTCGCTGTCCATGATGGAGAACTTCGGTTTCAGGCCCACGGCCTCGCCGTCTTCACGCAGCAGGTGCACCCCCAGGGCGTGGAAGGTGCAGATGCGCACCTCTTTCGCGGCCTTGCCGATCAGGCTCTTGGCGCGCTCGCGCATCTCGGCCGCGGCCTTGTTGGTGAAGGTGATGGCCGCGATGCGCTTGGGCTCCAGCCCGGCCTGGATCAGGCGGCCGATCTTGTGCGTGATGACCCGCGTCTTGCCGGAGCCGGCGCCGGCCAGCACCAGGCAGGGGCCGTGCAAGTAGTTGACGGCGTCCTGCTGCGCGAGGTTCAGGCCGTGGTTCGGAGAGGAAGACATGGAGCGGACGAAGCGGGCGACAGGCAAAGCCCCGATGATACGGGGCCCGGCCGCCCGGCGCGCTCAGAGATCGAGCACCAGCAGATCGCCCGCCTTGCCGCGCGAGACGCAGGGCGTCAGGCAACTGCGCTGCTCGGTCTCGCTCAGGATGTGGTCCTGGTGCTCCACCTCGCCCGACCGATAGCCCACCTTGCAGGTGCCGCACAGGCCCGAGACGCAGGAGGTGTCGAGCGCCGCGCCGGCCTCGATCAGCGCGTCGGCCAGGCTCTGGTGCGCCGGCACGAGCAGAATCAGGCCGCTGCTGGCGATCTGCGCGCGAAAGCTCCCCGCCGGCACCGCGCCGGCCGCCGCGTCGGGCTCGGGGGCCTTGAAATGCTCGCAGTGCACGCTGCCCTCGGGCCAGTGCGCCGTAGCCTGGCGGCAGGCCGCCATGAAGCCGGCCGGGCCGCAGTAGTAGACGTGCGTGCCCGCTTCGGGCTCGCGCAGCAGGGCTGGGATGTCCAGGCCGTCGGCCGGCTTGCCGCCGTCCAGGTGCAGCTGCGCGCGCCCCTCGCTCCGCAGCGCGTGCAGCTCGTCGGCGAAGGCGACGCGGTCGGCGTCGCGTACGCAGTAGTGCAGCGTGTGCGCGACGCCCTGCTCGGCCAGCGCGTGCGCCATGGCCTTGAGCGGCGTGATGCCGATGCCGCCGGCCAGCAGGATGGCGCGGCGCAGGCCGGGGCGCAGCTCGAAATGGTTGCGCGGCGCGCTCACGCCCACGAGCTGGCCGACGGCCACCTCGTCGTGCAGGGCGCGGGAGCCGCCGCGGCCCTGCTCCTCGCGCAGCACGGCGATCACGTAGCGGTGCCGCTCCGAGGGCGCGTTGCTCAGGGAGTACTGGCGCACCAGCCCGGCGCCCAGGTGGACGTCGATGTGCGCGCCGGCGGTGAAGGCCGGCAGGGCCTGGCCCTGCGGATGCACCAGCTCGTAGGAATGGATGCCCACCGCCTCGCGGCGGATCTGGCGCACCAGCAGTTGCAGTTCGGCGGAACTCATGAGGGGCGGCCCGGCTTCAGGACTGCGGGTAGGCCTGCTTGACGGCCTGCTCGAGCGCTTCGAACTTGTCGCGCACGAAGTCGCGGCGCGCCTGACCCGAAAGCTTGTCGCTCTCCGTCAGGATGGCGATCACCTGCTTGGAGAGCATGCGGCGCTGGGCCACCTCGTCCTCCACCTTCTGGGCCAGCGGCAGGTGGAACACATTGCCCGAGCAGTAGCTGTTGGGCATGCCCCCCGAGGCGCGCATCCACTCGGCGATGCTCTCCGCGCTGGCCGCCGGGTTGGTGCCGCGCACCGCGTCGCGCAGCATCTTGCGGAACATGTAGAGGCCGGCGTCGAACTTGGTCGGGTTTTCCAGCGCGTGCACCGCGATCGGGCGCTGGCTGATGATGGCCTCGTAGTCGCCGGGCGCGTACTGGCAGTCCTTGTAGTGGGCGCGCTCGCGGTGGTTCGGCGGGATCGGCGGCATGTCCTCCAGCTTGTACTGGCCGAAGCGCTCGGGGCGGCGCATGGCGACCTGGCCCTCGAGGAAGTCGATGGCCTCGTAGCCCACCATGTTCTTGTCGCCGACGCCGCGCGTGTCGATGCCCGGGCCGAGCACGCGCCAGCCGACCATCTTGCTGTTCTGGTCGTCCACCGGCACGGTCCAGCGGATGATGTTGAAGCGGCTGAAGAGCTTCTTCTGGTGGCCGTCCTCCGAGGTGTAGGCGTGCAGGCTCAGGTTGGGCAGCACCTGATGCTGCACGCGCACGAACATGTGCGCGTCATCCGAGCGGCGTGCGCCCGCGCAGGCCAGGCCCCGGCCCTCGTGGATGGGCACGAACAGCATGTCGGGCGCCACTTCCATGGAGGCCGCGCCGACCTCGTTGAAGGTGGTGCCCTGGAAGTTGCCGCCGGTCACGCTGGAGGCCGCGTGCAGCGCGGCCGTATGGTAGTTGTCGGCCGCGTTGTCCTGCACCTGCAGCCAGTTGCAGTGCTGGAAGTTGCTGTAGGGCACGAGCTCGTCGCCGGGCAGCACGGTGAAGTCGCCCTCCCAGAGGGGGAAGGGCGGCTCCTTTTCGGGCGGGCCCATGTAGGCGAACACCAGGCCGTGCTTCTCGACCGCCTTGTAGGCGCCCTGCTGGATGCTGCAGGCGAAGCGCTCGGCCTCCTTCTCCTCGCCTTTGGGATAGGGCACGTGCAGGCAGGTGCCGTCCACGTCGAACACCATGCCGTGGTAGCAGCACATGATGCCGCGCTCCTGGATGGCGCCGTATTCGAGCGAGGCGCCGCGGTGCACGCAGTGGGCGTGCAGCACGCCCACGCGCCCGCTCTTGTCACGGAAGGCCACCAGCTCCTCGCCCAGGATCTTGAGGAAGCGCGGCGTGTCGGTCAGCTCCATGGACATGCACACCGGATGCCAGAAGCCGCGCATGTATTCGCCCATGGGCGTGCCGGGGCCGGTTTCGGTCAGCTCAGGGTCGTGCGCGGGAATCCGGTTGGCGTAGTAGCCGCCGTAGGGGATCAGGCGCTTGGCCTGGCGCGGAGCCTCGGTGCCGGCGCTGCGGGCCTTGTCCAGTTGTTCCATTTTCTGCATGGTGTGCGTCCTTGTTGCGAGAGACGGGAGTACTCTGTACTCTGTATACAGAGTGTAGAATCATGAAAAAATCGCAGACAGAGGGTAAACCCTAGGATTTGAGGGCGAGCGAGGTCCGAAGGCGGGCCCGGCTCCCCGGAAGGGGTTCTGGGGCGGTCTCGAACCGCTTCCTACAATGCAAGCAGATATGGCGACCTTGAAATTCCAGGAAATCAATCGAAAGCGGCCCGACTTCGTCCAGGAGGTCTACGAGGTGCTGCTCGACGCCATCAGCGCCGGCACGCTGGCGCCGGGCGAGCGCATCACCCAGGAGGAGATCGCCGAGCAACTGCAGGTCTCGCGCTCGCCGGTGCTGCAGGCCATCCGCCTGCTCAAGAAGGACGGCCTGCTGCAGGACGCGCCGGGGCGCGGCGTGCAGGTCGCGCCGCTGGACGCCAACTGGATCGGCAAGATCTACGAGGTGCGCGGCGCGCTGCATTCGCTGGCGGCGCGGCTGGCGGCCGAGCGCCGCGCCGTGATCGACCCGGCCCTGATCATGGCCGGCCGCGCGGCCGCGCGCGGCAGCGACGTGAAGGCCA
Organism: Curvibacter fontanus; assembly: GCF_054780335.1. Lineage (NCBI taxonomy): Bacteria > Pseudomonadati > Pseudomonadota > Betaproteobacteria > Burkholderiales > Comamonadaceae > Curvibacter > Curvibacter fontanus. The sequence goes on along the minus strand of NZ_BAAGWN010000011.1, from coordinate 306,783 downwards.
TGATCGACGCCGACATGGCCTTCCACTGCGCGGTGGACCAGGCCTCGGACAACCCGCTGCTGGTGGAGACCGCGCAGCTGCACTGGGCCCATCTGCGCCGCGTCATGGGGTCGGTGCTGCAGGCCAGCGGCCAGCGCGAGGCCATCTGGGACGAGCACGCCGCGATCGCCGATGCCATCGCGCGTGGCGACGCGCCGCGCGCCGCTGCCTTGACCGAGCAGCATGTTTCGCGCGCCGGCCAGTACTGGCGCCGCCGCCTCAGCGAGGCGCTGCAGGCCCGGGGCGAGGCGCCGGCGGGCGTGGAGGCGGCCTGAGCCGGCGCAAGCTGAGACAATGCGCGCGTGCTGAACATCCTGTCCGTTACCTTCCCCTTCTTCGCGCTGGTGCTCTGCGGCTACGTCGCCACGCGCCGCGCCTGGCTGCCGGCCGACGCCATCGGCGGGCTCAACACCTTCAGCCTCTATTTCTCGCTGCCCTGTCTGCTGTACCGATTCGGCGCCACCACGCCGATCGCCCAGCTGCTCGATGCCAGTGTCCTGATCACCTGGCTGATGTGCGCGCTCACCATGGTGGCTTTCACGATCGCCGTCACCATGAACCGGCGCGTGGGCTGGAACGACGCCTCTTTCGGCGCGCTGGTGGCGGCCTTCCCCAATACCGGCTACATGGGTGTGCCGCTGCTGGTGGCGTTGCTGGGCGGGCAGGCGGCGGGGCCGATGATCGTGACCATCGTGGTCGACATGCTGGTGACCAGTTCCCTGTGCATCGCGCTGTCGCGCCTGGACGGCGCCGACACGCACGGCATGGCCGTGGCCGGCCGGCAGGCGCTCAAGGGCGTGCTGCTCAATCCCCTGCCCTGGGCCATCGTGCTCGGCGGCCTGATGTCCTACGCGCAGTGGCAACTGCCGGAGCCGATGAGCAAGACCATCTGGCTGCTGGCCGACGCCGCCTCGCCGGCGGCGCTGTTCACCATCGGCGCGGTGCTGGCACGCTCGCAGATGAAGACGCTACAGGAGGGGCACCCGCCCATTCCGCTGCGCGACTACCTGCCGGCGGCCATCTTCAAGCTGCTGCTGCATCCGCTGCTGGTGCTATTGGTCGGCGCCAGCGCGATCCACTACGGTCTGCCGCTGCAGCGCGCCGAGCTGGAGGTGCTGGTGCTGGTGGCGGCGCTGCCCAGCGCGAGCAACGTGGCCCTGCTGGCCGAGCGCTTCGGCGCCGACAGCGGGCGCATCGCGCGCATCATCCTGGTCTCCACCGCCGCCGCCTTCCTCAGCTTCTCGGGCGCGGTCGTGCTGCTGCGCGGCTGAGCCGCGCTTGCCTCGGACGTCCCGGTCTCTGATCGATTTCAGCTGAACATGTCGGGCTGGGTGGCCACCAGCTGCTCCCAGATCGGCTGGAAGTGCAGCCAGCCGATGTAGTCGCTGCCCACGTGCTCGCGGCTGTAGCGCGCCTTGTCATCGGGCAGCAGGATGGGTTTGCAGCCCGAGGCCTCGATCATGAGCTGCTGCTGGCAGCAGCGCTCCAGCGCGATGAACCAGAAGGCGGCCGACTCGATGCTGTGGCGGCTGGCGGTCAGCAGGCCGTGGTTCTGGTGGATGGCGGCCTTGACGCCCTTGAAGGCGTCGGCCACGCTGTGGCCGGCCTTGATTTCGACCGCGACCTTGCCGCCCTCGGCGCCGATCACCACATGGTCCTCGAAGAAGGCGGCGGCGTCCTGCGTGATCGGGTCGAGCTTCTTGCCCAGCGAGGCGAAGGCCGTGCCGTAGACCGTGTGGGCGTGGCACATGGCCACGATCTCGGGATGCGCCTCGTGCACGGCGGCGTGCAGCACGAAGCCGGCGCGGTTGATCGCGTGCCGGCCCTCGACCACCTTGCCCTCGTGGTCGGCCAGGATCAGGTTGGAGACCTTGACCTGGGAGAAGTGCACCGCCATCGGGTTGGTCCAGTACAGGTTCGGGTGCTCCGGGTCGCGGACGGTCAGGTGGCCGGCGAAGCCGTAGTCGAAGCCCTGCAGCGCGAAGGCGCGGCAGGCGGCCACCAGACGCTCCTTGAGGTGGCGGCGTTCCTCGGCCACGCTGGCGAACTTCTTCTTTTCGTAGGGGAAGATCAGGCCGGCCTGCTCGGGCTGGTAGATCGACACGCGGCCATCGCTCAGTTGGATCGAATCGATTTCGGCCTTGTTCACTGCGTTCATGCGGGTCTCCTGGGGTTTGTGCAGTCCACGGCGGGATGTGGGCTGCGGTTACACGTTGGTGGGATATTGGCCGTCTGCGCGTGTCTTGACAAACGAAGACTGTTCATACAAAGATGAAACAAATTCATGAATAAAACGAAAGCATGAGGAGAATTCCAAGTTTCGTCCTGCTGCGCTCCTTCGAGGCGGCCGCCCGGCTCGAGAGCTTCACGCTGGCCGCGGCCGAGCTGCACCTCACGCCCTCGGCCATCAGCCACCAGGTGCGCGAGCTCGAGGACTACTTCGGCCGCGCGCTCTTCGTGCGGCGCAACCGGCGCGTCGAACCCACGCCCGAGGCACGGCGCCTGCTCGACAGTCTGGCGCGGGTGTTCGACGTGATCGAGGCGGCCTGCGGCGAGGTGTCGCTGGCGCCGCAGTCGCAGGTGCTGGCGCTGCACAGCCCGCCCAGCTTCGCGGCCAAATGGCTGGGGCCACGCCTGCCGGGCTTCATGCAGGCCCATCCCGAGATCAACATCCGCCTGACCAGCGGCGCCGAACCGATCGACCTGACCCGGGCGCAGGAGGTGGACGTGGCCATCAGCTATGCCGCGCCGGCCGAGCGCGCCGGCGTGGTCTGCCTGCCCCTGGGCGCAGAACGCATCGTGCCGCTGTGCGCGCCGCGCCTGCTGCGCGAGGACGTGCCACCGGAACAGCAGATCGCCGAGCTGGTGCTGATCGACTCGCAGCTCAGCGAGATCACCTGGCCGCAGTGGTTCGCGCGCAACGGCCTGGTCCTGCCCGCGCGGCCCCGCCCCTCCTTTGACCGCGCGGCGCTGTCCATCCTGGCGGCGGTGGACGGCGTGGGCGTGGCGCTCGAGAGCAGTCGGCTGGCCGAACGCGAGCTCGAGCGCGGCGAACTCGTGGCACTGGGTCTGGGCCGATTCCTGCCGCTGGAGCAGCCCTTGCACTTCCTGGCCTACCGCGCCAGCGAGCGCCAACTGCACAAGGTGCGTGTGTTCCGGGAATGGCTGCTCGACACGGCGGGCGTCCAGCCCCGCTGACCCCCTGGCGTTCGCAGGGCTAAAAATCCGCTTCGCCCAGCGCTGGCGCCGAAGGCCGGGGGTCTATAGGTGTCGGCTATTTGATTAATTTAAACAATCGAATTGAGAAAACAATAGTGATTACATAAACTGAAGCCTCGTTCAAACCCAGGAAGCGCACCATGACCTGCACCCTCGCTACCACATCCATTCGCGAGTCCAGCCCGACAGGCTGGCTCGAATGCCTGGCCGCGCTGGCGCAGTCCAGCTGAGATTCCCGCCTGAACGTTTCCAGCATCCCACTGAGCACCAACGACCGAAGGAGAGAATTGATGTCAACCGAAGCCAAGTGTCCCTTCCACCATGCCGCCGCCGGCGGCACCACCAACAAAGACTGGTGGCCGAACCAGCTGCGCGTCGATCTGCTGAACCAGCACGGCAACAAGTCTGACCCGCTGGGCGCGAAGTTCAACTACGCCGAAGAATTCAAGAAGCTCGACTACAAGGCGCTCAAGGCCGATCTCGTCAAGCTCATGACCGACAGCCAGGACTGGTGGCCGGCCGACTTCGGCCACTACGGCCCCCAGATGGTCCGCATGGCCTGGCACGCGGCCGGCACCTACCGCACGCTCGACGGGCGCGGCGGCGGCGGCCGGGGCCAGCAGCGTTTTGCGCCGCTCAACTCCTGGCCAGACAACGTCAACATCGACAAGTCGCGCCGCCTGCTCTGGCCCATCAAGCAGAAGTACGGCCAGAAGATCTCCTGGGCCGACCTCTTCATCCTCGCCGGAAACGTGGCGCTGGAGTCCATGGGCTTTCGCACCTTCGGTTTCGCGGGTGGCCGCGAAGACGTGTGGGAACCGGACCAGGACATCAACTGGGGCGCCGAGACCAAGTGGCTGGCGGCAGACAAGCGCTTCAGCGGCGGGGGTGACCGCAACAAGGGCGAGGGCGAGCTGAACCAGAACCTGGCCGCCACCCACATGGGCCTGATCTATGTGAACCCCGAAGGCCCTAACGCCAGCGGCGACTACATGGCCGCGGCCAAGGACATCCGCACCACCTTCTACCGCATGGCCATGGACGACGAGGAGATCGTGGCCCTGATCGCGGGCGGCCACACCTTCGGCAAGGCCCACGGCGCCGCGCCCGAAGCGCATAAGGGCCCGGAACCCGAAGGCGCGGGCATTGAAGCCCAGGGCCTGGGCTGGAACAGCAACTTCGGCAGCGGCCACGGCAAGGACACCATCTCCAGCGGCATCGAAGTCACCTGGACCAAGACGCCCGCGCTGTGGAGCAACAACTTCTTCGAGAACCTGTTCAAGTACGAGTGGGAACTGACCAAGTCGCCCGCCGGCGCCAAGCAGTGGATCGCCAAGAACGCCGAGGACATCATTCCTGACGCCCATGTGAAGGGCAAGTTCCACAAGCCCACCATGCTGACCACCGACCTGACGTTGCGCTTCGACCCGGCCTTCGGCAAGATCTCCAAGCGCTTCCATGACGATCCGCAGGCCTTCGCCGAAGCCTTCGCCCGCGCCTGGTTCAAGCTGACCCACCGCGACATGGGCCCCAAGGCCCGCTACCTCGGCCCCGAAGTGCCGAAGGAAGAGCTGATCTGGCAAGACCCGCTGCCTGCGGCCACGCTCAAGCCCACGGCCGCCGACATTGCCGACGCCAAGGCCAGGATCGCGGCCTCTGGCCTCACGGTGGGCGAACTGGTGTCCGTGGCCTGGGCCTCGGCCTCCACCTTCCGCAGCGGTGACAAGCGCGGCGGCGCCAACGGCGCGCGCCTGGCCCTGGCCCCACAGAAGGACTGGGCGGTCAACAAGGGCGTGGCCAAGGCTGTGGCCAAGCTGCAAGGCATCGCCGGCAAGCTCTCGCTGGCTGACGTGATCGTGCTGGCCGGCAGCGTGGGTGTGGAGCAGGCGGCCAAGGCGGCCGGTGTGGCGGTGGAGGTGCCCTTCGCGCCGGGCCGTGTGGACGCGACGCAGGCGCAGACCGATGTCGAGTCCTTTGCCGTGCTCGAACCCCTGGCCGACGGCTTCCGCAACTACAGATCAGGCCCGATCGGCGCGCCGACCGAAGCCCTGCTGGTGGACAAGGCCCAGCTGCTGGGCCTGACCGCCCCCGAGCTGACCGCGCTGGTCGGCGGCCTGCGCGTGCTCGGCGCCAATGCCGACGGCAGCAAGCACGGCGTGTTCACCGACAAGGTGGGTGCGCTCACGACCGACTTCTACGTCAACCTGCTCGACATGGGCACGGAGTGGAAGGCCACCGATGCAACGGCGGAAGTGTTCGAAGGCCGGGACCGCAAGAGCGGCAAGGTCAAGTACACCGGCACCCGCAACGACCTGATCTTCGGCTCCAACTCGGTGCTGCGCGCCTATGCCGAGGTTTATGCCAGCGCCGACGGCAAGCAGAAATTCGTGCAGGACTTCGTGGCGGCCTGGACCAAGGTGATGAACCTGGATCGCTTCGACCTGGCGTGATTTCAGCGGCACGCAAGCAAGCAAGAGCGCTTGCTTGAATGAAAAAGGCCACCTTCGGGTGGCCTTCGTTCTGGGCAGTGCGCAACTCAATGAACCAAGCGCTTTCAGTCGCCGAACTGAAGCGGGTTCCCCGGTGTGCATAAAAGCAAGAACTGGGAAATCGACGCGAAACGATGGACAGTCAAGTTCATGCGTCAAACAGCCTTCAGTTGTTGTGAACGCTACTTATCGAGGTTCCCATAAATCATGACAAGCGCCTCGCATCCGTTCGCCCTGAGCCCGTCGAAGGGCTTCGACAGGCTCAGCCTGAACGACAAGGTGTCATGCATAAAGAAACATCAACAATGACTGTCGGCCAAGTGCATCGTGGCGAAAAGGAGCGCCTGTTGGCGCTTCTCAATCATCAGTCCGGCATGTCATTATTTTGACGCCCTGGTAAATTTCCTCTGGCCGTTTTGTTCGAGGCTGGTCTTGAGTGCTGAGGGATTGCATCTATCGCCTCAGAATCATCGCATCCCCATAACTGAAGAAGCGATACCGCTGTTCAATCGCATGCCGGTACAGCGCCATGATGTGCTCGTAGCCCGCGAAGGCGCTGACGAGCATCATGAGGGTGGACTTGGGCAAATGGAAGTTGGTGATCAGCAGGTCGGCCACTTTGAACTCGAAGCCCGGCGTGATGAAGATCTCGGTGTCGCCGCTGGTCTGGCCTGTCTTGGCCCAGGATTCGAGGGTGCGGATGGTGGTGGTGCCCACGGCGACGATGCGGCCGCCACGAGCCTTGGTCTCGGCGATGGCCTGCTGCGTGGCGGTGGGCACTTCGTACCATTCGCGGTGCATGCGGTGTTCGGCAAGGTTCTCGGTTTTCACGGGTGAGAAGGTGCCGGCGCCCACGTGCAGGGTGACGTTGGCGCGCTGCACGCCGCGCGCAGCCAGCGCAGCCAGCACGCCTTCGTCGAAGTGCAGGGCGGCGGTGGGCGCGGCGGCGGCGCCGGGTTTGGCGGCGAAGACGGTCTGGTAGCGCGCCACGTCTTCCGCGTTGTCGCCATGTTCGATGTAAGGGGGCAGGGGCACGTGGCCGTGCTGCTCCATCAGGGCGTGCGGTTCGTCGCTGAAGCGCAGGCGCAAGAGTTGGCCTTCTTCATCGGGCCAGCGGCCCAGCAATTCGGCGGTGTAGCCGCCCGTCATCTGCAGCACCATGCCCACGGCGGGCTTCTTGCTGACCTTCATGTGGGCCACGACCTCGTGGCCGGGCAACACCCGTTCTACCAGCATTTCCAGTTTGCCGCCCGTGGGCTTTTCCCCGAACAGCCGGGCCCTGACCACCTTGGTGTCGTTGAGAACCAGCAGGTCGCCGGGCAGCAACAGGCCGGGCAGCTCGCGGAAGATGCGGTCCACGGGCTGTGAATCGGGTGAGCTATCGCGGCCGTCGAGCAGGCGCGAGGCGCTGCGCTCAGCGGCGGGGTGCTGGGCGATGAGCTCGGGCGGGAGCTGGAAGTCGAAATCGCTGAGGGTGTGGACGCGCGGAGCGCCATTAGAGATAGTCATGTGCTGGAGGGCTGGCATGCTTCGCGGTCGCGATGCATTTCCTGAAATACCCCGCGGGTCTTGCCGCAAGGTGGAGAGACCCGTTCCAAGTGAGGGAACCGGATTTTCCCACGGCTGGGGTAATCCCGCGCTGGCGACGCAACAGCCGATGAAATAATAGCCCGCATGAAAGCCTTCCGCATCGGATCGGGGGCCGGTTATTCCGGCGACCGCATCGATCCCGCCCGCGATCTGGCCGAGCGCGGCGAGTTGGACGTGCTCGCCTTCGAATGCCTGGCCGAACGCACGATCGCGCTGGCCCAGCTGCGGCGCAGCCAGGACCCGCAGCGCGGCTACGACCCCCTGCTGGAGGAGCGCATGCGCGCGGTGCTGCCGGCCTGCCTGCGCCAGGGCACGCGCATCGTCACCAATATGGGCGCGGCCAACCCGCTGGCCGCGGGCGAGGCCGTGCTGCAGGTGGCGCGCGAACTGGGCCTGCCGCGCCTGCGCGTGGCCGTGGTGCTGGGCGACGACGTGCTGCCCTGGATGCAGGCAAACGATGTGCCCCTGCTTGATTCGGACCAGACCGTGCGCAGCCTGGACGGCCGGCTGATTTCGGCCAATGCCTACCTGGGCGCCGATGCCCTGCTGCCGGCCCTGCAGTCCGGCGCCGAAGTGGTGATCACCGGCCGCGTGGCCGACCCGGCCCTGTTCCTCGCACCGCTCATGCAGCACTACGGCTGGCGCGCCGATGACTGGCCCTTGCTCGGGCAAGGTATCGTCATCGGCCATCTGCTGGAGTGCGCGGCCCAGGTCAGCGGCGGTTATATCGCCGAACCGGGCCGCATCGACATCCCGCGCCTCGAGGACGTGGGCTTTCCGCTGGCCGAGGTGCAGGCCGACGGCCGTGCCGTCATCACCAAGCTGGCCGGTACGGGTGGGCGTGTGGACCGCCTGACCTGCACCGCGCAGCTGCTCTATGAGCTGGAAGATCCGCAGCGTTATCTGCAGCCCGATGTGGTGGCCGATTTCTCGCGCGTGCAGCTGCAGGAAGCGGGCGCCGACCGCGTGCGGGTGCAGGGCGCCAGCGGCAGCGCCCGGCCCGAGCAACTGAAAGTGACGCTGGGCTACCGCGAGGGCTACATCGGCGAAGGGCAGATTTCCTACGCCGGCCCCGGCGCACGGGCGCGCGGCGAGCTGGCCCTGTCGGTGCTGAAGCATCGCCTGCAGCGCACCGGCCTGGGCGGGCTGGAGCAGCGGGCCGAGCTGATCGGCGTCAACGCCATGCATGGCGCGAGCCTGGGCAGGGATCGCGAGCCCTACGAGGTGCGCGTGCGCCTGGCCGCGCGTACGACCACGCGCGCGCAGGCCGAGCGCGTGGGCCAGGAGGTGGAGGCGCTCTATCTCAACGGTCCGGCCGGCGGCGGCGGCGTGACGCAGACGGTGCGCGAGGTGGTGGCCGCGGCCTCGGCCTTGATCCCGCGCCGCGCGGTGGGCACCTCTTGCCAGGTGCTGGAGCTTTGAAATGAAACACCCCAGGCTACGCGCACTGCGTGTCGCTGCGCCACCCCCCTCAAGGGGGCAACGCCAGTGGCCCGGCAAAGCCGGTTCCACGGCGTTCCCCGCTTGGATTTGTATTTGCACAATTTGCCGGCAACACGAAGCGCATTGAGGTGACGGACATGAGAAAGATCGGCGACATCGCTTACGCCCGCTCCGGTGACAAGGGCAACCGCGCCACGCTGAGTGTCATCGCGCTGGATCCGGCGGACTACCCGGTGCTGGAGCATGCCCTGAGCGCCGAGCGCGTGCGCGCCTGCTACCGCGACAGCGTGCACGGCGCGGTGGACCGCTACCTCCTGCCGCAGCTCGGGGCGGTGCATTTCGTCATGCATGATGCGCTGGGCGGCGGCGTGACGCGCTCGCTGGCCCTGGACGCGCACGGCAAGAGCCTCAGCGGCGCCATTCTGGACCTGCCGCTGGCGCCGGACCCTGCCTGAATTCGATCACCCACCACAAGAGGAGACTTCCTATGCCCACCATCCCCCGTATCCTGGCCCTGTGCGGCGCCACCCTGCTGGGCGTCAGCGCGGCGCTGGCCCAGCCCTATCCGAACAAGCCCATCAAGGGCATCGTGCCCTTTGCGGCGGGCAGCGCCACGGACCAGATCGGCCGCGCCTTCGCGGCCAAGATGTCCGAGACCCTGGGCCAGCCCATCGTGATCGAGAACAAGGCCGGCGTGAACGGCATGCTGGGCGCCGATGCCGTGGCCAAGGCCGCGCCGGACGGCTACACCATCCTGTTCGGCACCAACAGCACCAACGCCGCGCTCAAGAGTCTGATGAAGAAGCTGCCCTATGACCAGGACACCGCCTTCGTGCCGGTCGGCTACCAGGGCTCGGTGCCCCTGATCGTGGCCGTCAACAACGATGTGCCGGCCAGGACCCTGCGCGAGTTCGTCGACCTGGCCAAGGCCAAACCCGGCCACGTGACCTTCGCCAGCGCCAGCACCTCGCAGCTGGTGTCGTCCGAGATGCTGGCCAGCATGGCCGGTGTGCAGATGACCAACGTGCCCTACAAAAGCGGCCCGGCCGCCATGACCGACCTGATCGGCGGCCAGGTGATGATGTTCAGCGCCGACTTCGCCGTGACCCTGCCCCAGGTCAAGGCCGGCAAGATCCGCGGCCTGGCCGTCACCTCGACGAAGCGCTCGGCCGCCATCCCCGAGCTGCCCACCGTGAACGAGGCCCTGGGCCTGAAGGACTACGAACTGATCGCCTACTTCGCGGTCTTCGCGCCGGCCGGCACGCCGCCCGAGGTCGTGGCCCGGCTGAACCAGGCCATCAACCACGCGGCGCAGAGCCCGGACATCCAGGAGCGCTTCGCCGCCATCGGCTTTGCCACCGAGCCCGGCACGCCCGAAGCCCTGGCCCAGCGCAGCCAGCGCGAAAGCGCCAAGTGGGCCAAGGCCATCCGCGACGCGAAGATCGAGCCGCAGTAAGGCGGCCGGCCGTTCAGGCGGCCAGCGCGGTTTCGCCCACGAGCTGCCGGAACAGTTGCTGCGTGTCCAGCAACTGGATCAGCTGCTTCCCGTCCCGGGCCTTGATGAAGTGGCTCACGAGGCACGCGTCGCCGCCTGCGCCGAAGGGCGAAGCAGCCAGCTGGCCGTCGCTGAACTCGGGCACGCCATGCAGCGCGTCCACCAGCAAGCCCAGAGTGTGGATGCCGTGGTGCACGATCACGATCTGGCCGCTGTTATCCACGGGGTTGGCCCGGCCCGTAAGCAGCCAGCCCAGGTCGAACACCCACACGAAATGCCGCATCTGTCCGCTGCCCTGGGGCGAGAGCATGCCGATGCGCCCGCGGTCGTTGCTGCTTGCGCGCGCGGACAGCGCGCCGGCCGGCACCGCCTCCAGCACATGGACGCCTGGCAGCGCCAGCAGATTGCCACCGCAGTAGAAGGTGGCGTAGGTGTTGATGACCGCGCCGCCGCCCGCTGGCGGCGCTTCTCCGCCCGCTGCCATCATGGTCTGGCGCGAAAGGCGTGCGCCGTCCTGCACCCGCCCCAGCTTGTGGAAGACCACGGCCAGTACATCGTCGCGGTAGCCGTCGCTGGTCTTGAACTCCCGGTAGCCGGCGCAGACCGCGACGCCCATGACGGCGTATTGTCCGTCGAACTCGACGATGCGCGACAGGCTGTCGCCATTGGTCAGAGCGCGCGCGGCGGCGTCGGTATCCAGCGTCGTGCCGACCGGGCGCGCCGCATCGGTGCTGGAGAGGATGCGCCCGCTGCGGTCGATGAAGATGGCCGTGGCGCCGCCTTTGTCGTCGAGGCAGCCGCTCAGCATGGCCTCGAACTCGGCTGTGGCGTTGAAGACGATGCCGATTCCGCCCACCACGCGGTTCTCGTCCTGCGGATGACGCACGGCGGCGTGATAGATGTAGGTTGGCCGTCTTCCATACAGGGGGCTGGATTCGAAGGTGCTGGCATGGTAGGCCTGTTCGCCTTCCAGCGCCAGCACGCGGGCCAGCGTGGCTGGGTCGATGGCCGCTTCCGGCGGCAGCGCACCGATGGCACCGTGCGTCGAACCGGCGAGGATACGGCCCGAACGGTCGTAGACCACGATACGCGCATAGACCGTGTACAGGCTGTTGATGTAGTGCAGGATGTCCGCAATGCGCTTGAGCTGCGCGGCGTCAGGCGCGGCCTGTGCGAGCGTGGCGCGCAGTTCCGGGGTCAAGGCCCACCAGCGGCAGTCGTTGGCGCGCTCGTAGAGATTGCGGTCCAGCAGGTCGACCAGCAGCTGGGCCACGGATTCGATGTTGCGCAGTTTTGATTCCAGCACGGTCTCGTACAGATCGCGGATCGACTGCGAGAACAGATCGTTGCTGCGCGAGCCGGTTTCGCTGATCTGCTCCAGGATGGTCTTGAGCTTTTGCAGCTCGCTGCGCCGGTCGGCGGTGATGACCTGGCCATTCCAAACCACACGGCGGATCGTCTCGGTGGCGGTCATGACCTCGTACAGCGGCGGGCTGAAGGTGCGTGCGTGGGACAGCAAGCCGCTGGCAATGGCGGGGTCCAGGCTGCCCAGTGTGTCGCGTGTGCCGCCGGAGAACGCCAGGTCCACCGGCAGCATGACTTGGCCGAACCAGCCTTGCGGGCCCGCATAGCCCTGGTAGCCCTCGGCCTGGAAGGTCCGCACCAGGTATTCGCGGCCCTCGTGGATGAGCAGCCGCGGCTGCCCGTCGGGGTTGACCGGGACCGTGGTGCCGGGGACGATCCAGCATTCGTCGGCGCTGGCGATCACCCGGTGCCCGGCGTCCAGCAGCAGCATGTTGGCGCGGCCCTCGGGGTCGCGGTGCGAGCGGAAGATGCCGGCCATCTCGGCCTCGAAGTCGAAGCACAGGCAGAGCAGGCCTACGACGGCGCCGGTCTCGGGATGGTGCATGCGGCGCGAATAGATCAGCGCTTGCGTGCGGCCGGGGCGCAGGTCGGTGGCGCGGAAGGTCTCGACGAAGCTGTCGCTGGCCAGGGTCTGGGCGATCAGCGGGTCGGTGCTGCCCTCGACGGGCGAATCCGGGTCGAGTTGCACCAGGACGTTGCCTTGTGTGTCGAGCAGCATGATCTCGTTGTAGACCGTGTACTTGTGACGGTAGGCCAGCAGGCGCGAGCGGATGGCGTCAAGGTCTTCGCTCTGGCCGGCCACAAAGGTGCAGAGTTCGCGGTCGGTGGCGAGGAAACCCACGTCGGCGGTGCGTTCGTAGAGATTGCGCACCACGATGTCGATCACGTACTGCGCTTTGGTGCCGATGGCGGCCAGCACATTGGCCACTTTTTCTCCGACCAGGCTGTCGACCAATTCGTGTTCGAGCCGGCTGAAACCGGCGCGCGTGGCGGCCATGATGGGTAGGATGGTCTGCGCCTCCTGCGGGCAGTTCATCTTGGCCGAGGATTCGATCATGCGCCACATCTGGTTGAGCTCGCGCAGCGATTGCTCGCAGCGGCTCACGTCGCGCATATAAGGAAGGTAGGTATCGGTCTGGAGGCGGGGGGAGGATGAGGGGGCGGAAGCAGATGCAGGCATGAACAGGGGATCCAACGACGTCTAATAATGAAGAGACCAGAGCAAGAGGCGTGCCCGCCCGCGGTGCATCGGCCGGTTTGGGCCACAATCGGACCATGCCTTCACGTTCCTTGACCGGAAGCGAGAAAAAAGTCACGAAGAAGCCGACCGCCCATGAAGGCGCAGCGCCGGTGTCAAAGTCCGCGTCTGCGTCAGGGTCGGGCGGATCCAAAGGCGCGCCGCAGAAAGCCCTGGAAAAGCTCAACCTGCGGCGCGACATCGACCTGGCCCTGCACCTGCCGCTGCGCTACGAGGACGAGACCCGCATCACGAAATTGGCCGAGGCACGCGAGGGCGACACGGCGCAGATCGAGGGCGAGGTCACGGCCTGCGAGGTGGCCTACCGCCCGCGTCGCCAGCTGCTGGTGACCGTGAACGACGGCAGCGACAGCTGCGTGCTGCGTTTCTTCAATTTTTATCCCTCGCAGCAGAAGGCCCTGGCCGTGGGCACGAAAATCCGCGCCCGTGGCGAGCTCAGCGGCGGCTTCCTGGGCTGGACCATGGTGCACCCGCAGTGCAAGGCGGCCAGCGGCGCGCTGCCCACGGCGCTCACCCCTGTCTACCCCACGGTGGCGGGCCTGCCCCAGCCTTATCTGCGCAAGGCCGTGCTCAGCGGCCTGACGCGGGCCGAACTCTCCGACACGCTGCCGACCGAGGTGGCGGCCCGGCTCAAGCTGCGGCCATTGTGGACACTCAAGCAGGCGCTGGAGTTTCTGCACCACCCCACGCCCGATGTGATGCTGGCCCAGCTGGAAGACCGCACGCACCCGGCCTGGCAGCGCCTGAAGGCCGAGGAGCTGCTGGCCCAGCAGCTGTCGCAACTGCAGTCACGCCGCGAGCGTGAGCATCTGCGCGCGCCGGTGCTCGTCCCCGTTCGCCCTGAACTTGTCGAAGGGCCCTTCGACAGGGCTCAGCCTGAACGGATGTTGCCGCTGCACGAGCAACTGCTGGCCGCGCTGCCTTTCCAGCTCACCGGGGCGCAGCGGCGCGTCAGCGAAGAGCTCGCCCGCGACCTCGCGCAGCACCAGCCCATGTACCGCCTCTTGCAGGGCGACGTGGGTTCCGGCAAGACCGTGGTGGCCGCGCTGGCCGCGACGATCTGCATGGACGCGGGCTGGCAGTGCGCGCTGATGGCCCCCACCGAGATCCTGGCCGACCAGCACTTCCGCAAGCTGGTGGGCTGGCTGGAGCCGCTGGGCGTGCGCGTGGCCTGGCTCACCGGCAGCCAGAAGAAAAAAGAGCGTGCTGAGATGCTGGGCCTGATCGAACGCGGCGAGGCCGGTCTGGTGGTGGGCACGCACGCGGTGATCCAGGAGCAGGTGCAGTTCAAGAACCTGGCGCTGGCCATCATCGACGAGCAGCACCGCTTCGGTGTTGCTCAGAGATTGGCTTTGCGAGGAAAAACAAACTCATCAACCGTTCACCCTGAGCTTGTCGAAGGGTCCGCGCAGGCTTCGACAGGCTCAGCCCGAACGGATGAAGTCGAACCTCACCTCCTCATGATGACGGCGACGCCGATCCCGCGCACCCTGGCCATGAGCTATTACGCCGACCTGGATGTATCGACCATCGACGAGCTGCCGCCGGGGCGCAGCCCCATCGTGACCAAGGTGGTGTCGGAGCAGCGGCGTGACGAGGTGATCCAGCGCATCCGCGGCCAGCTGGAGCAGGGCCGGCAGGTCTACTGGGTCTGTCCGCTGATCGAGGAGAGCGAGATGCTCGACCTCACCAACGCCACCGAAACGTACGCTGAACTCAGCGCGGCATTGAACGACCCCCACGCTCCGCCGCTGCGCGGGGCGCTGTCCCCCGAGGGGGCGGCCCCGGCCTTGGGGCGGCCCGGCGGCAGGGGCGCCGGCGTCATGGTGGGCCTGCTGCACTCGCGCATGCCCGTGGCCGAGAAGAAGGCGGTGATGTCGCTGTTCACGGGCGGGCAGATGGGGGTGCTGGTCAGCACCACGGTGATCGAGGTGGGGGTGGACGTGCCCAATGCCACGCTCATGGTGATCGAGCATGCCGAGCGCTTCGGCCTCTCGCAGCTGCACCAGCTGCGCGGGCGCGTGGGGCGCGGGGCGGCGGCTTCGGCTTGCGTGCTGCTGTTTTCCACGGGCGATGCGCCGCGCCTGGGCGAGACGGCGCGCGAGCGCCTCAAGGCCATGGCCGAGACCAACGACGGTTTCGAGATCGCGCGGCGCGACCTGGACATCCGCGGGCCGGGCGAGTTCCTGGGCGCGCGCCAGTCGGGTGCGGCCCTGCTGCGTTTTGCCGACCTGACGGAAGACAGCCAGTTGCTGGCCTGGGCGCGCGAGGCGGCCCCCGTGATGCTGGACCGCCACCCGGCCCTGGCCGAACGCCATGTGCTGCGCTGGCTGGGGAGTCGCACCAACTATTTGAAAGCCTAAGGCGCCGATCAGTTGCAAATGTGTAGCATCCACGGCACGCCGGATGTGGCACAGCGGTCAATGTGAATTAGACTCCGGGCAAACCTGGAACATCAGCGATGGCCAAGGACCCCTCCCTCAAGCTTGCTTCCGGCGACACCGCCTACCTTTACCGCGCCGCCATCGGCCCGCGCGCGCAGGACTATTACCTGCGCCATTTCGCCCGCTTCGACGGCGAGGGCAAGGCCGGCAGCAGCTGGAACTGGGCCGCCTACTGGACCACCCTCAACTGGCTGGTCTACCGCAGGATGTGGGGTTGGGCCCTGGCCTATGTGGCGGCCCTGCTGGGTCTGGCGCTGCTGGTCTTCGGCGTGGGCAAGCTGGTGCTCAACTATTCCGACACCAGCGCCGTGCTGCTGTCCCTGCTGCTGCTGACGATGGCCTTTGTCGTGCCGGGCATGTATGCCAACGCCTGGTTCTACACCCATTGCAACGAGAAGATTTCAGACGCGCTGCGCACGGCCCCCGAGGTGAAGGACGCGGCCACGGTGCTGGCCAGCCGGGCGCCGGACAGCCGCCGCCTGCTGCTGCTGGGCCTGGGCAATGCGGTGTTGTTGGCGCTGGTGCTGTCCTTGCTGAACTGGTTCCAGGGCGCCGAAAGTGGCCTGCCCCAGCTGGCCTCGCGTGAAGAGCACTCGCTGGCTGGCGGCCAGTCCGGCCAGGTTCGCGCTTTGGCGGCCGCACCTGCGCCGGCCGTGATGGCCAGTGTGCCTGTATCGCCGGCCAGCGCGCCGGTCACGGCCGCAGCTGCAACGCCCGCCGTGGCGACTGCAGCCCCCGAGACACCCCAGGTGGCCCAAGCCGCGAGCCTGCCCGCGGCCCCCGCGGCGGCCCGACCGGCTGCTGAAGGCAAGCCGGCCATGGTCAACGCCTCCGATCGCAGCGCGGCGCCGGCCAGGCCGGAGCCTGTTACGACGCCTGCGCCCGCGCGCCCGGCGGCTGCGACCCCTGTGGCGGTGGCCCCGCCGGCCGCACCGCGTCCTGCCGCCAGTGCACCGCAGTTGCGTTATGTCTGGGTGATCCAGGTGGGCGCCTACGCCCAGGAAGCAAACGCGCAGAAGGCCCTGGCCGAGGTGCAGGCGCTGGGCCTGGAGGCAGGGGCGGAATCCTTCGAGAGCCCCAAGGGCAAGCTGATGCGCGTGCGTGTGGGCCCCTTCACGCGCCAGGCCGAGGCCGAGCAGGCCGCGCTGCGCATCAAGACGCTGAACCTGCCGACCCTGGTGATACGCCAGCGGCCCTAGTTTTCCTGTTCAGCGCTGGCCGATGCGCACCTGGCCGAAGATGCCCTGCGCCTCGCGCGGCATGCAGCGCCAATACTGTTCGCTGGCCTGCACCTGGCCGCTCAGGGCAGCGGCGGCTTCCCAGGGCCAGCGCGGTTTGTAGAGCAGGGCACGCGCGATCGCGATCAGGTCGGCGTCACCGGCCTGCAGGATGTCTTCCGCCTGCCTGGGGTCCGTGATCAGGCCGACCGCCGTGGTCGGCAATCCGCAGGCCTTGCGCACGGCACTCGCGTAGGGCACCTGGTAAGCCGGGCCTGTGCTGATCTTCTGCAGCGGCGAGACGCCGGCCGTGGAGACGTGCATGAAGCTGCAGCCCAGGGTTTTGAGGCGGCGCGAGAACTCGGTGGTCTGCGGCAGGTCCCAGCCGCCCTCGACCCAGTCCGTGGCCGAGACGCGCACGCCCAGCGGGCCGTCGAACACGGCGCGCACGGCGGCAAACACTTCCAGCGGGAAACGCATGCGGTTCTCCAGGCTGCCGCCGTAGTCGTCGGTGCGCTGGTTGGCCAGGGGCGAGAGGAACTGGTGCAGCAGGTAGCCGTGCGCCCCGTGCAGTTCGATGGCGTCGATGCCGATGCGTCCTGCCCGCTGCGCAGCGGCCACGAAGGCTTCGCGCACTTGCTGCATCTGTGCCAGCGTCATCGCCGTGGGCGGTGTCTCTGTGGGCAGTTGCGCCAGGGTCGAGGGCGCCAGTGCCTGCCAACCCCCCTGTGCGGGGGCGAGCTGCTGCCCGCCATGCCAGGGCGCGGCGCTGGAGGCCTTGCGGCCGGCGTGCGCGAGCTGGATGCAGACCGGCATGGGCGGCGCCAGCTGGCGCGCGCGCTGCAGGGTGCTGGCCAGGGCCTGTTCGGTGCGTTCGTCCCACAGGCCCAGGCAGGCGGGCGTGATGCGACCGTCCGCGGTGACCGCGGTGGCCTCGATGGTCATCAGGCCGGCGCCGCTGTTGAGCAGGCTGGTCCAGTGCGCGAGGTGCCAGTCGGTCGCTTCGCCGTTCATTGCCGAGTACTGGCACATGGGCGCGATGACGATGCGGTTGGTGAGGGGCAGGGCGCCGCGCGGCGCGGGCAGATCAAAAGGCGTGAACAGCAGGCTCATGGGCGGATGGGGTGTTGATGTACGTCAAGCAGCAGGGATCGGCAGGGCTGCAAATTCTGGCATGGGCCTGCCGGCAGGGCGCTTTGGCACAATGAAGTCCGTTCCTTCTGGAGGAGATTCAGCCATGCGCATGCCATTCCTGCTCCTGTCGCTCTGGCTGGCCTGGCCGGCGGTCGCGCAAGGACCCCAGCGCGACCTGCTGCTCGAGCTGCGTGAGATCGAGGAGGGGAGCGCAGGCCATGTCGTGGGCACACGGCCCCAGACGCCGCTGATGGCACCGCAGCAACTGCAGGTGCGCAACGGCAGCCAGGCGCGGCTGAGTTTTGCGCAGGCCACGCCGCTGCAGTGGGTGCAGTCCGTGCAGGCGCAGGGGCAGATGACGGGCGCGGGCGTGAAGCAGGGCCTGATCTGGCTGCGGGCCGGGCAGAGCCTGCAACTGCGGCCGCGCTGGCCCGGTGGCCAGAAGCCCGCCGCGGTGGAGGTCGAAGTGCAGACCCAAAGCGTGCAGCAGCAGCCTGGACGGGACCTGCCCACGCAGGAGCGCAGCGAGTTGGCCACCACGGTGCAGGCCCCGCTGGGGCAGTGGGTCACGCTGGCGCGCAGCGGCAACAGCGCGCCGCCCGGCACCTACCGCAGCGACGCAGCCCCGCAGCGGCCGCGCCTGCTGCAGTTGCGGGTGACCGTTCCCTAGGGGTCTCTGCATCACTCCCGCCGCGCACCGCGGGAGTGATGCAGAGGACCCCTGGTGCTATCGCTTTCCGCGCCTGGATGGCACAATTCAATCATGACGCTCACCGAACTCAAATACATCGTTGCCGTCGCCCGTGAGAAGCATTTCGGCCGCGCGGCCGAGGCCTGCTTCGTGTCGCAGCCCACGCTGTCGGTGGCGGTGAAGAAGATCGAGGAGGAGCTGGACGTCAAGCTCTTCGAGCGCAGCGCCAACGAGGTGACGGTCACGCCCCTGGGCGAGGAGATCGTGCGCCAGGCGCAGGCCGTGCTGGAGCAGGCGGCCAGCATCAAGGAAATCGCCAAGCGCGGCAAGGATCCGCTGTCGGGCCCGCTCAAGCTGGGCGTGATCTACACCATCGGCCCCTACCTGCTGCCCGACCTGGTGCGCCAGATGATCGAGCACACGCCGCAGATGCCGCTGATGCTGCAGGAGAATTTCACCGTCAAGCTGCTGGAGATGCTGCGTACCGGCGAGATCGACTGCGCCATCCTGGCCGAACCCTTTCCCGACACCGGCCTGGCGGTGGCGCCGCTGTACGACGAGCCCTTTTATGCCGCCGTGCCACACACCCACCCGCTGGCCACGAACGACAGCATCAGCACCGACGAGATCAAGGCCGAGACCATGCTGCTGCTGGGCACGGGCCACTGCTTCCGCGACCACGTGCTGGAAGTCTGCCCCGAGTTCGCGCGCTTCTCCAGCCATGCCGAGGGCATACGCAAGAGCTTCGAGGGTTCTTCGCTGGAGACCATCAAGCACATGGTGGCCGCCGGCATGGGCGTGACCCTGGTGCCGCGCCTGAGCGTGCCCAAGTCCGCGCTGCTGCCCAAGGGCAAGGCCAAGGTCTCGACAAGCACCGACGAAGGCTTTGTGCGCTACCTGCCCTTCAGCGGCGAGGCGCCCACGCGCCGTGTGGTGCTGGTGTGGCGGCGCAGCTTCACGCGCTATGAAGCCATCGCCTCGCTGCGCAACGCCGTCTATGCCTGCGAGCTGCCCGGCGTGAAGCGCCTGTCTGAATGAATTTTTTATCCCGGAGTGAGAGACCATGACCAAGACCGCCGCCCCCGCCATCAACATCGGCATCAGCGAGAAAGACCGCGCCGCCATCGCCAAGGGCCTGAGCCACCTGCTGGCCGACACCTACACGCTGTACCTGACCACGCACAACTTCCACTGGAACGTGACGGGCCCCATGTTCAACACCCTGCACACCATGTTCATGGCGCAGTACACCGAGCTCTGGGGCGCGGTCGACCCGATCGCCGAACGCATCCGCTCCCTGGGCCATCCGGCCCCCGGCTCCTACGCCCAGTTCGGCAAGCTGGCCTCGGTGCCCGACGCGCCGGCCAAGCCGCCCAAGGCCATGGAGATGGTGCGCATCCTCGTCACGGGCCACGAGGCCGTGGCGCGCACGGCGCGCAGCCTTTTTCCGCTGGCCGACAAGGCCGGTGACGAACCCACCGCCGACCTGCTGACCCAGCGCCTCACGGTGCATGAGCAGACGGCCTGGATGCTGCGTTCGCTGCTTGAAGAGTGAGCGCGATGGCGCAGTGAGCCATCGCCGTGGCTGAAAAATTCCGTTTGTATCTCGACCTGATCCGCTGGGACCGTCCGGCGGGCTGGTTGCTGCTGCTTTGGCCCAGCCTGAGCGCGTTGTGGGTGGCGGCCGGTGGTTTCCCCGGCTGGCATCTGGTGACGGTGTTCGTGCTGGGCACCATCCTCATGCGCAGCGCGGGCTGCTGCCTCAACGACGTGGCCGACCGCGACTTCGACAGGCATGTGAAGCGCACCGCGCAGCGGCCGGTGACGGCGGGCAAGGTCTCGGTACGCGAGGCGCTGTGGCTGGGCGCGGTGCTGGCTTTGCTGGCCTTCGGCCTGGTGCTGACGACCAATCCGGTGGCGGTGGCCTGGTCCTTCGCCGCGCTGGCCGTGGCCGTGGCCTATCCCTATGCCAAGCGCTTCTTCGCCATGCCGCAGGCGGTGCTGGGTGTCGCCTTCAGCTTCGGCATCCCCATGGCTTTCGCGGCGGTGCGCGGCGAGGTGCCTGGCCTGGCCTGGGGGCTGCTGGTGGGCAACCTGTTCTGGGTGCTGGCCTACGACACCGCGTACGCCATGGTGGACCGCGACGACGATCTGCGCATCGGCATGAAGACCTCCGCCATCACGCTGGGGCGCTGGGATGTGATGGCTGTGACCAGCTTTTACGTGGTTCAGCTGCTGCTGTGGACCGTGCTGCTGGTGGAGCGCATGGCGCCCTGGCCCTGGTTCCTCGCGCTGGTGGCGGCCGTGGCCCAGGTGGTCTGGCATTACCGCCTGATCCGTGCCCGCACGCGCGAGGGCTGTTTCAAGGCCTTCCGCGTCAACCACTGGTTCGGCTTCACGTTGTTCGCCGGCATCGTGGCCGGCTACGCGTTGAAATAAGACTCAGTCTTTGCCGTACTCGGCGCCTAACTCGCGTGAGCGTCGTTCGGCCGCATGCAGGGCCTGGCCGAAAAGCGCCTTGAGCTTCTGGCTCTCCATCAGGGTGATGGCCGCGTAAGTGGTGCCGCCCTTGGACGTGACGCGCTGGCGCAGCACCTCGGGCGGCTCGTCGGAGAACTTGGCCAGTTCGCCCGCGCCGCGGAAGGTGTCCACGGCCAGGTGATAAGCCTGCTCATGGCTCAGGCCCATCTCCACCCCGGCAGCGGCCATGGCTTCGAGGAAATAAAACACATAGGCCGGGCCCGAGCCCGAGAGCGCGGTCACGGCGTCGAGCAGTTCTTCGCGCTCGACCCAGACGAACTCGCCCATGACCGAGGCAATGTGTTCGATGTGCTCACGGTCTTGCACACCCACGCCGGCGCGCGCGTACAGGCCGGTGATGCCCCGGCCGATCAGCGCCGGTGTGTTGGGCATGCTGCGCACGATGCGCTCGCAGCCCAGCCATCGCGCGATGCTGCCGCTGGGGATGCCGGCGGCCACGCTCATGTGCAGGGCGTCGCGCACATGGGGTGCGGCGGGTAGTGCGGCGTCCTTGAAGGTCTGCGGCTTGACGGCCCAGATCACGATGGGGAAGTTCTTCAGGAAAGGGCCGGGTTCGGCATGGGCCACCAGGCCGAAGTTGTCCTTGAGCCGCTGCTGTGCTTCGGGGTTGGTGTCCACCACCTCGATGCGGGCGACCGGCAGGCCCTTCTTGATCAGGCCGCCGATGATGGCGCTGGCCATATTGCCGCCGCCGATGATTGCAATGCGTTCGTTCATGGGTCTTCAGGGTGGCCGCTCGGCCGCCGGGTGCGCAAGGGAATATTCCTGGGGCATTGTCGCAGCTTGTGCTGCGGCTACCCGCGGGGTTCAGAGGGCGACGGTCTGGCGTACCGCGTGCTCCCAGCGCTCCATCAGCTCCGCAGCGCGCGCGCGCGGCAGCGTGGGCACGAAGGTGCGGTCCACGCGCCACTGGCGCGAGAGTTCTTCCAGGTTGTCGTACAGGCCGCTGCTCAGGCCGGCCAGGTAGGCGGCGCCCAGGGCCGTGGTTTCAACCACGGCCGGCCGCAGCACCGGGATGCCGAGCAGGTCGGCCTGGAACTGCATGAGGAAGTCGTTGACGCAGGCGCCGCCGTCCACGCGCAGCTCGCTGACGGGCACGCCGCCGTTCTCCACCGCGTCGCGGCTCATGGCCTGCAGCAGGGCCGCGCTCTGGAAGGCGATGCTCTCGAGCGCGGCGCGCGCGATGTGGGCGAGGGTGGTGCCGCGTGTGAGGCCGACGATGGCACCACGCGCATCGGGCTGCCAGTAGGGCGCGCCCAGGCCGGTGAAGGCCGGCACAAACATCACGCCGCCGGCGTCGGGCACGCTCTGCGCCAGGCTCTGCACCTCGCCGCTGCTGTGGATGGCGTGCAGGCCGTCGCGCAGCCACTGCACCACGGCGCCGCCGATGAAGACGCTGCCTTCGAGCGCGAACTCGGGTGTGGCACGTGGTTGTGCCGAACTTGTGGTGATCAGCCCGTTGAGGCTGGTGTGAAAGCGCTGACCCGTGTGCATGAGCATGAAGCAGCCCGTGCCGTAGGTGTTCTTGGCCTGGCCGGCGGCGAAGCAGGCCTGGCCGAACAGGGCGCTCTGCTGGTCACCGGCCACGCCGCCGATGGGAATGGACGCGCCCAGCAGCGCGGGCGCGGTGCGGCCGAAATCCGCGCTGGAGGGATGCACCTCGGGCATGAGCTGGGGCGGGATGTTCAGCACGGCCAGGAGTTCGGCGTCCCAGCGGTTCTCGTGCACGTTGAAGAGCATGGTGCGCGAGGCGTTGCTGACGTCCGTCACATGCACCTGGCCTTCGGTGAGCTGCCAGATCAGCCAGGCGTCCACGGTGCCGAAGGCCAGCTCGCCGCGTTCGGCGTGCTGGCGCGCCTCGGGCACGTGGTCCAGAATCCACTGGAGCTTGGTGCCGGAGAAATAGGCGTCGATGCGCAAGCCGGTCTTGGCGCGGATCGTATCTTCCAAGCCGCGCGCGCGCAGCTCGGCGCAGCTGGGCTCGGCGCGCCGGTCCTGCCAGACGATGGCGTTGTAGATGGGCCGGCCGGTGCGGCGGTTCCACACCACGGTGGTCTCGCGCTGGTTGGTGATGCCTATGGCCTTGATCTGCCGTGCTTCGAGCCCGGCCTGGCGCAGCACCTCGCGCGCGGTCTCCAGCTGGGTCTGCCAGATCTCCATCGGGTCGTGCTCCACCCAGCCGGGCTGCGGGTAGATCTGGCGGAATTCGCGCTGCGCCATGGCCGCGATGCTGCCGTCGCGGCGGAAGACGATGCTGCGCGAGCTGGAAGTGCCCTGGTCCAGGGCCAGCAGGTAATCCACGGCGGTATCTCCTTTGGGGCCTGTTCAGTTGGCGATCACGCATTCCACACCGGCCTGGGCCATGAGGGGCGTGAAGAGCTCGGGCGGCTCGGCGTCGGTGAAGAGGCGGTCGATGTCCCCCAGCGGTGCCAGCTGCACCATGGCCGGCCGGTGGAACTTGCTGTGGTCCGCGGCCAGCCAGACCTCGCGCGAGTGGTCGATGATGGTGCGGGCGACTTTCACCTCACGGTAATCGTAGTCGCGTAGTGTTCCATCGGCCTCGATACCGCTGATGCCGATCAGGCCGATGTCCACCTTGAACTGCTTGATGAAGTCCACCGTCGCTTCGCCCACGATGCCGCGGTCCAGCGCGCGCACCACGCCGCCGGCGATGATGACCTCGCAGCCCGGGTTGTCGATCAGGATGGAGGCCACATGCAGGTTGTTGGTGATGACACGCAGGCCCCGGTGGCGCACCAGTTCGCGCGCCACGGCCTCGATGGTGGTGCCGATGTTCATGATCAGCGAGCAGCCGTTGGGCACGCGCTGCGCGATGGCGCGCGCGATGCGCGCCTTGCCTTCGGCCTGCAGGGCCTGGCGCTGGCGGTAGGCGATGTTCTCGGTGGTGGAGCTGGGCAGGCGCACACCGCCATGGAAGCGGGCCAGCAGGCCGGCCTCGGCCAGGCGTTGCACATCGCGCCGCACGGTCTGCAAGGTGACCTGGAATTGTTCGGCCAGGGCCTCGATGGAGGCGGAGCCGTGGGTGCGCACTTCTTCGAGCAGGCGGGTCTGGCGTGGGTTCGGGGTCATCGTACGTCGGGCCTCTTGTTCCGATGGGAGTAGACCATAAACAAACAAATGCGACGCTAGATTAGGGAAAATACCGAAATAAAACGAACATAAAAACAATAAATTCGAAAAAATAAACACATAACCCACGTCATGCGCCCTTTATTCCTGATTCTCAGCCGTCTTGCTGCATGGCCCTGCGCCCGGGGGCTGCCATGCGCCTGAGCCTGGAGCGCGTGGGTCAGGTGGTCGGGGCGGGCACCCACCTCTACCCCCTGGACCTGGACCTGCAGCCCGGTGCCGTGACCGTGCTGCTGGGCGCTACCCAGGCCGGCAAGACCAGCCTGATGCGCCTGATGGCGGGCCTGGACCGGCCGACCCAGGGCGCGGTGCGCGTGGACGGGCGCGACGTCACCGGCGTGCCGGTGCGCGAACGCAATGTGGCCATGGTCTACCAGCAGTTCATCAACTACCCGTCGATGACGGTCTACGACAACATTGCCTCGCCGCTCAAGCTGCGGCGCGAGGCCGGTATCGAGGCGCGCGTGCGCGAACTGGCGGCCAGGCTGCACATCGGGCCTTATCTGAAGCGCCTGCCGGCCGAGCTGTCCGGCGGCCAGCAGCAGCGCGTGGCGCTGGCCCGCGCCATGGCCAAGGCCGCGCCTCTGATGCTGCTGGACGAACCGCTGGTGAATCTGGACTACAAGCTGCGCGAGGAGTTGCGCGAGGAACTGGCCCAGCTCTTCGCGGCTTCCGACGCCACCGTGGTCTATGCCACCACCGAGCCCGGCGAGGCCTTGCTGCTGGGCGGTTACACGGCCGTGCTCGACGCCGGCGAGCTGCTGCAGTACGGGCCGACGGCCGAGGTCTTCCACGCGCCGCGCAACCTGCGCGTGGCACGCGCCTTCAGCGACCCGCCCATGAACCTGCTGGCGGCCGAAGCCGGTGCGCAGGGTGTGGTGCTGCAACCGCGCGCAGGCCAGATGGCGCCCGCGCCCCTGCCGCTGGCATTGCCGCCGGGCGCAAGGGGCCAACTGACCCTGGGCGTACGTTCCAGCGATCTGCATCTCGCCCCCCAGGCCGGCGGCCTGGTGCTGCACGGCAGCGTGGAGCTGGCCGAGATCTCGGGCTCCGACACCTTTGTGCACGTGGCCACGCCGGTGGGCGAGCTCGTGGCGCAATTCACCGGCGTGCACCGCTTCGAACTGGGCGCGCACCTGGACCTGGGCCTGGACCCGGCGCAGGTTTATGTCTTTGACGCGTCGGGAGCGCTGCTGCTGGCGCCGCGGCGCGCTGGCCGCGCGGGAGGGCGTTGAGATGGCACGCATCGAGCTCGACCTCGCGCACGCCTACAAGCCGGACCCGAAGGAGGACGCTGACTACGCCCTGCGTCCCCTGCGCATGGCCTTCGAGGACGGCGGCGCCTATGCCTTGCTGGGCCCCTCGGGCTGCGGCAAGACCACCATGCTCAACATCATCTCGGGGCTGGTGCGACCCTCGCACGGTCAGGTGAGGTTCGGCGGGCAGGACGTGACGCCACGCACGCCGCAGGAACGCAACATCGCCCAGGTGTTCCAGTTCCCCGTGATCTACGACACCATGACCGTCGGGGAGAATCTGGCCTTCCCGCTGCGCAACCGCAAGGTCGCGCCCGAGCGCATCCGCCAGCGCGTGGGCGCGATCGCCGAGATGCTCGAACTCAGCGGCCAGCTGGACCAGCGGGCGGCGGGGCTGGCGGCCGATGCCAAGCAGAAGATCTCGCTCGGCCGCGGCCTGGTGCGTGAAGACGTGTCCGCCGTGCTCTTCGACGAGCCGCTGACCGTGATCGACCCGCACCTGAAGTGGAAGCTGCGCCGCAAGCTCAAGCAGATCCACCACGAACTCAAGCTCACGCTGATCTATGTCACGCACGACCAGGTGGAGGCGCTGACCTTCGCCGACCAGGTGGTGGTGATGACCGAGGGCCGGGTGGTACAGGTCGGCACGGCCGACGCGCTGTTCGAGCGGCCCGAGCACACCTTCGTCGGGCACTTCATCGGCTCGCCGGGCATGAACTTCCTGCCCGCGGCCTGGCGCGGCGGCGCGTTGGAGGTGGCGGGCTGGCCGGTGGCGATGGAGGGTGGTGTCGATGCGCAGCTGCTGGCCACGGCGGGCGAATTCACGCTGGGCGTGCGGCCGGAATACGTGACGCTGGCGCCGGAAGGCGCGCCCGGTGTGCTGGGCGCGCAGGTGCTGAGCTGCCAGGATGTGGGCACCTATGGCCTGCTGACGGCACGCCTCGGCGACACACTGGTGCGCGCGCGCCTGGGGCTGAACGAGGCGCTGCCCGTGGCCGGGGCCCGCGTGGGGCTCAGGCTGGTGGGTCCACGCAGTTGTTATTACCGCGACGGCCAGTTGCTGGGGTCGCGAGGCAAGGAGTCGGGCGCATGAAACCCGTCAATCAGAAAGCCTGGTGGCTGATCCTGCCCGTGGTGGTCTGCGTGGCCTTCTCGGCCATCCTGCCGCTGATGACGGTGGTGAACTACTCGGTGCAGGACATCATCAGCCCCGAGCGCCGTGTCTTTGTCGGCACGGAATGGTTCAAGGCCGTGATGCGCGACGAGGAGCTGCACGCCGCGCTGTGGCGGCAGATGGTCTATTCCTGCTCGGTGCTGCTGATCGAGATTCCGCTGGGCATCGCCCTGGCCCTGTCCATGCCGGCGCAGGGGCGGCGCGCCTCGGTCGTGCTGGTGCTGGTGGCGATTTCGCTGCTGATCCCGTGGAACGTGGTGGGCACGATCTGGCAGATCTACGGCCGCACCGACATCGGCCTGCTCGGTGCCGCGCTGGCCCGGCTGGGCATCGACTACAGCTATACAGGCAGCGCGCGCGACGCCTGGGTCACGGTGCTGGTGATGGACATCTGGCACTGGACGCCGCTGGTGGCGCTGCTCTGCTACGCCGGCCTGCGCAGCATCCCCGATGCCTACTACCAGGCGGCGCGCATCGACGGCGCCAGCCGCCTGGCGGTGTTCCGCTACATCCAGCTGCCCAAGCTGCGCGGTGTGCTCATGATCGCCGTGCTGCTGCGTTTCATGGACAGTTTCATGATCTACACCGAACCCTTTGTGCTCACCGGCGGCGGGCCGGGCAATGCGACGACCTTCCTGAGCCAGTACCTGACGCAGAAGGCCGTGGGCCAGTTCGACCTGGGGCCGGCCGCGGCGTTCTCGCTGATCTATTTCCTCATCATCCTGCTGCTGTGCTTCGTGCTCTACAACTGGATGCAGCGCGTGGGCACGTCGGACAAGGAGGCCAGCCATGACTAAGCCGTTCCTGCGCTTGCCGCGCCTGAGGGTGCTGTTCCTGCTGGCCTATCTGCTGTTCGCCATCCTGCCGATCTACTGGATGGTCAACATGTCCTTCCGCACCAACGAGGAGATCCTCTCGACCTTCGCGCTGTGGCCTCAGCCGTTCACCTGGGACAACTACAAGGTCATCTTCACCGATCCGGCCTGGTACATGGGCTACGTGAACTCGATGATCTATGTGGCGCTGAACACGATCATCTCCATCGCTGTGGCGCTGCCGGCCGCCTATGCCTTTTCGCGCTACCGATTCCTCGGCGACAAGCACGTGTTCTTCTGGCTGCTCACCAACCGCATGACGCCGCCCGCGGTGTTCCTGCTGCCCTTCTTCCAGCTCTACACGACCTTGGGCCTGATGGACACGCACATCGCCGTGGCGCTGGCGCATCTGGTGTTCAACGTGCCGCTGGCGGTCTGGATCCTCGAAGGCTTCATGAGCGGCATTCCTCGCGAGATCGACGAGACCGCCTACATCGACGGCTACTCTTTCCCGCGCTTTTTCCTGACCATCTTCATGCCGCTGATCAAGTCCGGCGTCGGTGTGGCGGCCTTCTTCTGCTTCATGTTCAGCTGGGTAGAGCTGCTGATGGCGCGCACCCTGACCAGCGTCGATGCCAAGCCCATCGTGGCCACCATGACACGCACTGTGTCCGCGGCCGGCATGGACTGGGCCGTGCTGGCCGCGGCCGGCACGCTGACCATCGTGCCCGGCGCCATCGTGATCTGGTTCGTGCGCAACTACATCGCCAAGGGCTTCGCCATGGGGCGGGTCTGACCCGAAGAGGAACAAGACCATGAACCCAAGCCAGCATTCACCCGGAGTGGAAAAACCAGGGCACCCGCGGAACCGGCTCCGCCGGGCCGCAGGGTGCGTCCCCCCCAGGGGGAGCAGCGCCGCAGGCGCTACAGGGGGGCACCATGTTTGACTGGATGGCCTGGACGGCGCCCGTGGCGGGCTTCTTCGCCGCCGTGGCGCTGACGCTGGTGGTGATGACGGTGTGGGAGATCAAATCCCCCACCGTGGAACGCAAGGGCTGGCTGCCGCTGCGCACGACGCGCGGTGACCGTCTCTTCATCGGCCTTCTGTGCGCGGCCTATCTCAACCTCGCCTTTGTCGGCGTGAGCGAGAAGCTGATGCTCTGGCTGGAACTGGAGCAGGAACCTTCGGTTTGGACTTCTTTCGGCGCCTCCATGCTGGTGCTGGCGCTGATCATGAGGAAAGGGTGAGGGCACCCCCACGTGTCCCACCGGCAAGACCGCGTCAGCTCTAAGACGCAAGGGAATACGGCCGCAAGCTCCCCAGGCCGGGTTCCTCGTTCAGGGGAGCCGATATTGAGGAGATCCCGATGAAAGTCAAATACGGTTTGATAGCGTTCGCGGCGGCGGCGCTGGTGACGGGCCAGGCGGCCTGGGCCGGCGAGCCTGAAGCGAAGAAGTGGATAGACAGCGAGTTCCAGCCGTCCACGCTGAACAAGGACCAGCAGATGGCCGAGATGAAATGGTTCATCGAGGCGGCCAAAAAACTGCAGGCCAAGGGAGTGAAGGAGATCGCGGTGGTGTCGGAGACGATCACCACGCACGAATACGAATCCAAGACCCTGGCCAAGGCCTTCGAGGAGATCACGGGCATCAGGGTCAAGCACGACCTGATCCAGGAAGGCGACGTGGTCGAGAAGCTGCAGACATCGATGCAGTCTGGCAAGTCGATCTACGACGGGTGGATTTCGGATTCGGACCTGATCGGTACGCATTACCGCTACGGCAAGATCATGAATCTGACCGACTACATGGCCGGCAAGGGCAAGGAGTGGACCAACCCGGGGCTGGACATCAAGGACTTCATCGGCACCAGCTTCACCACCGCGCCCGACAAGAAGCTCTACCAGCTGCCCGACCAGCAGTTCGCCAACCTGTACTGGTTCCGCGCCGACCTGTTCGCACGCCAGGACCTGAAGGACAAGTTCAAGGCCAAGTTCGGTTATGACCTGGGCGTGCCGCTGAACTGGAGCGCCTACGAAGACATCGCCGAGTTCTTCTCCAACGACGTGAAGACCATCGACGGCAAGCCCATCTACGGCCACATGGACTACGGCAAGAAGGACCCGTCGCTGGGCTGGCGCTTCACCGACGCTTGGCTGTCCATGGCCGGCACCGCCGACATCGGCATCCCCAACGGCCGCCCGGTCGACGAATGGGGCATCCGTGCCTCGGCCGACGGTTGCAACCCGCTGGGTGCAAGCGTCTCGCGCGGCGGTGCCACCAACTCACCGGCCGCCGTCTACGCGCTGACCAAGTACGTCGACTGGATGAAGAAGTACGCACCGAAAGAGGCCACCGGCATGACCTTTGGCGAAGCTGGCCCGGTGCCCGCCCAGGGTCAGATCGCGCAGCAGATCTTCTGGTACACGGCCTTCACCGCCGACATGACCAAGCCCGGCCTGCCGGTGGTCAATGCCGACGGCACGCCCAAGTGGCGCATGGCCCCCGGCCCCAACGGCCCGTACTGGAAGAAGGGCATGCAGAACGGCTACCAGGACGTGGGCTCGTGGACCTTCTTCGAGGCGCACGATGCCAACAAGACGGCCGCGGCCTGGCTGTATGCCCAGTTCGTGACGGCCAAGACCACCTCGCTCAAGAAGACGATCGTGGGCCTGACGCCGATCCGCGAATCGGACATCCAGAGCAGGGCCATGACCGACCTCGCGCCCAAGCTCGGTGGCCTGGTCGAGTTCTACCGCAGCCCTGCCCGCGTGGCCTGGACGCCGACCGGCACCAACGTCCCCGACTACCCCAAGCTCGCCCAGCTCTGGTGGAAGAACGTGGCCGTGGCCGTGACGGGCGAGAAAACGCCGCAGGCCGCGATGGACAACTTGGCCGAAGAGATGGACCAGGTGATGGCCCGTCTTGAGCGTGCCGGCATGGCCCGCTGCGCGCCCAAGCTCAACAAGAAGGAGGACCCGAACAAGTGGCTCTCCGACAAGGGTGCGCCGTGGAA
Source organism: Curvibacter fontanus (assembly GCF_054780335.1). Classification (NCBI taxonomy): domain Bacteria; kingdom Pseudomonadati; phylum Pseudomonadota; class Betaproteobacteria; order Burkholderiales; family Comamonadaceae; genus Curvibacter; species Curvibacter fontanus. The sequence goes on along the minus strand of NZ_BAAGWN010000011.1, from coordinate 276,447 downwards.
GAAGCTGGCCAATGAGAAGCCCAAGGGCGAGACCATCGCCTACGAAACCCTGCTGAACGCCTGGAAGGCGGGCCGGGTGCGGTAAAGCCGGGAAATCCGGGGCGGCCGATGGCGGTGTGAAACTTGCATGCGCTCGGCCGTCCCTTCCCAAGAATTTGTCTGTCAGTTAGTTTGATTTATGAATCGCGCACAGCTTTTCGCCCGTCTGGCCGAACCTCGCGCTTGGGACCTGGCCGTGGTCGGAGGCGGCGCCACCGGCCTGGGCGTGGCGCTGGACGCGGCGGCGCGCGGCCTGTCGGTCGTGCTGCTGGAGTCGCACGATTTCGCCAGCGGAACTTCCTCGCGCTCAACCAAGCTCTTGCACGGGGGCGTGCGCTATCTGGCGCAGGGCAATCTTTCCCTGGTGCGCGAGGCGCTGCACGAGCGCAGCACCGTGCTGCGCAATGCGCCGCACCTGGCTTCCAGGCTGTCTTTCATCATGCCCTCCTATGCCTGGTGGCAGACGCCCTTTTATGGCGTGGGCCTCAAGCTGTATGACCTGCTGGCGGGCCGTGCCGGCCTGGGCGCGACGAGTTTCCTGGGGCGTGCGCAGACCCTGGCCGCCCTGCCCAACCTGCAGCCCGCCGGCCTGTGCGGCGGCGTGTCGTACTGGGACGGCCAGTTCGACGATGCGCGCCTGGCGCTGGCGCTGGCACGCACGGCCGCTCGTGAGGGTGCCCTGCTGTTGAACTACTGCGCGGTGACGCAGCTGCAGCACCAGGGCGGGCGCGTGACGGGCCTGCGCTGCGAAGACCGTCTCAGCAAACAGGCTTACACAGTGCGCGCGCGTTGTGTCGTCAACGCCACGGGGGTCTGGGTCGATGCGCTGCGCCAGCTCGACGGCGCTGCCCAGGGCCGCAGCGTCGGCCCGGTGGTGGCGCCCAGCCAGGGTGTGCACGTGGTGGTGGACCGGGATTTCCTGCCCGGCGAGCACGCCCTGCTGGTGCCGCGCACGGCCGACGGCCGGGTGCTGTTCGCCGTGCCCTGGCTGGGCAAGCTGGTGCTGGGCACCACGGACACGCCGCGCAGCGACCTGCCGCGCGAGCCGCGCCCCCTGCGCGCCGAACTCGACTTCATCCTGGGCGAGGCCGCGCGCTACCTGGCACGGCCCCCGACCCGCGCGGATGTGAAGAGCATCTGGGTCGGCCTGCGCCCGCTGGTCCGGCCGGCCGGTGACGATGACGCCGACACCGGTCGCCTGAGCCGCGAGCACACGGTGCTGGTCAGCGCCACGGGCCTGGTCACGGTGACCGGCGGCAAATGGACCACCTACCGTGCCATGGCCGAGGATGTGCTGGCGCGCTGTTTCCGGGCCGGGCTGCTGCCCGAAAAACCGGCTGGGGTGAGCGACCGGCTCAAGCTGGTGGGGGCGGAGTCGACGCTTGATGCTTCGAGACCGGCGGTGGCCGCCGCTGCTGGCCTTCATACATATGGCAGCGAGCAGGCTCTGCTCCAGTCCCTGCCGGGGGCCGGACTGTTGCTGGCGCCTGGCCTGGACGAGGCCATGGTGCGTTTCGCAGCCAGATATGAGTATGCGCTAACTGTCGAGGATGTTCTTGCTCGGCGTTCACGTCTGCTCTTCCTTGACGCGGCTTTGGCGGCATCGCTGGCGCCACGGGTGGCGGCCATCCTGGCCGAGGAAACCGGGCGGGACCCGGCCCTGGCCGACTTTCTGGGCCTGGCCCGGGACTATTTAAGCTGGCCGTCCGAACAAGACGCTTGACGCTCTGCCAATTCTTTGGCACAATTGCGGGCTTCGCTTGAAAAAGCTGAAGTTTCTGCCCAGCGGAAGCGGCGTGAGTGGTTCATGCCGGGGACGACGGGCCCAAGACTGACCGGTTTGCCTTGTGCTTACTGGTGCAAGTTGGGAATATTGAAATGATCCAGACTGAATCTCGGTTAGAAGTCGCCGACAACACCGGCGCGAAGTCCGTTTTGTGCATCAAGGTGCTCGGCGGTTCCAAGCGTCGCTACGCCAGTGTCGGCGATGTCATCAAGGTGAGCATCAAGGAAGCCGCTCCGCGTGGCCGCGTCAAAAAAGGCGAGGTCTACAGCGCTGTGGTGGTTCGCACCGCCAAGGGCATCCGCCGTGGCGATGGCTCCCTGGTCAAGTTCGACGGCAATGCCGCCGTGCTGCTCAACAACAAGCTGGAGCCCATCGGCACCCGCATCTTCGGCCCGGTCACGCGCGAACTGCGCACCGAGAAGTTCATGAAGATCGTGTCCCTGGCTCCTGAAGTTCTCTAAGGACAGGCCATGAACAAGATTCGCAAAGGCGACGAAGTCATCGTCCTCGCCGGACGTGACAAGGGCAAGCGCGGCAAGGTCGCGCTGCGCAAGGATGAGACCCATGTGGTGGTCGAGGGCGTGAACACGGTGAAGAAGCACGCCAAGCCCAACCCCATGAAGGGCACGACCGGCGGCATCGTGGAAAAAACCATGCCGATCCACCAGTCCAACGTGGCCATTTTCAATGCGGCCACCGGCAAGGCCGACCGCGTCGGCATCAAGCTGCTGGCCGACGGCAAGCGCGTTCGCGTTTACAAGTCCAGCGGCGAAGAAATCAAGGTGGCATAAACATGGCGCGTCTGCAACAACACTATCGCGAGAAGGTGGTCCCTGAGTTGACCGCCAAGTTCGGCTACAAGTCGCCCATGCAAGTGCCGCGTCTGACCAAGATCACCCTGAACATGGGTGTGAGCGAAGCCGTCGCCGACAAGAAGGTCATGGACAACGCCGTGGGCGACCTGACCAAGATCGCCGGCCAGAAGCCGGTGGTGACCAAGGCCAAGAAGGCTATCGCCGGTTTCAAGATCCGCGAGCAGCAGGCCATTGGCTGCATGGTGACTCTGCGCGGCGTGCAGATGTACGAGTTCCTGGACCGTTTCGTCACCGTGGCCCTGCCCCGTGTGCGCGACTTCCGTGGTATCTCGGGCCGCGCCTTTGATGGCCGTGGCAACTACAACATCGGCGTGAAAGAGCAAATCATCTTCCCCGAAATCGAATACGACAAGGTGGACGCCCTGCGTGGTCTGAACATCAGCATCACCACGACGGCCCAGACCGATGAAGAGTGCAAGGCACTGCTCGCCGGTTTCAAATTCCCCTTCAAGAACTGAGGTGACCTGTGGCTAAAGTAGCTTTGATCGAGCGCGAGCTCAAGCGAGACAAACTGGTCGCCAAGTACGCGAAGAAACACGCGGAACTCAAGGCCATCGCCAGCGACATGAAGCGCAGCGACGAAGAGCGTGCGGCAGCCCGTCTGGGCCTGCAGAAGCTCCCGCGTAACGCGAACCCGACGCGCCAGCGCAACCGTTGTGCCATCACCGGCCGTCCGCGTGGCACCTTCCGCCAGTTCGGTCTGGCCCGCGCCAAGATCCGTGAAATGGCTTTTGCCGGTGACATCCCTGGTGTCACCAAGGCCAGCTGGTAAGCAGGAGATTAAAGATGAGCATGAGTGATCCCATCGCCGACCTGCTGACGCGTATCCGTAACGCGCAGATGGTGGCCAAGACCTCGGTGTCGGTGCCTTCTTCCAAAGTGAAGATCGCTATCGCCCAGGTGCTGAAGGACGAGGGCTACATCGACGGCTTCCAGGTGAAGTCCGAAGGTGGCAAGTCTGAACTGGAAATTGCCCTGAAGTACTACGCCGGTCGCCCGGTGATCGAGCGCATCGAGCGCGTGAGCCGTCCCGGCCTGCGCGTGTACAAGGGCCGTGACGCCATCCCCCAGGTCCAGAACGGTCTGGGCGTGGCCATCGTGACCACCCCCAAGGGTGTCATGACCGATCGTAAGGCTCGCGCCACCGGTGTCGGCGGCGAAGTGCTTTGCTACGTGGCCTAAGGCATTGAGGAGAAACTGAAATGTCGCGCGTAGGAAAAATGCCTGTAGCCATCCCGACCGGGGTGGATGTGTCGATCAAGGCTGATCAGATCAACGTCAAGGGTGCCGGTGGCACGCTGTCGCTGACCCAGTCGGCCCTGGTCAAGGTGAGCAACGAGGGTGGCAAGCTGAGCTTCGCCCCCGCGAACGAAACCCGTGAAGCCAATGCCATGAGCGGCACCATGCGTCAGCTGGTGAACAACATGGTCAACGGCGTGAGCAAGGGCTTCGAGAAGAAGCTGACGCTGATCGGCGTGGGTTACAAGGCCCAGGCCCAGGGCGCCAAGCTGAACCTGGCTGTGGGTTACTCCCACCCGGTGAACATCGAGATGCCTGCCGGCATCACGGTGGCCACCCCCGCCCCCACGGAAATCGTGATCAAGGGTGCAGATCGTCAACGCGTCGGCCAGATCGCCGCCGAGATCCGCGCCGTCCGTCCTCCCGAGCCTTACAAGGGCAAGGGCATCCGCTATGCGGATGAGAAGGTCACGATCAAAGAGACCAAGAAGAAATAAGGAGCTGCACCATGATGACCAAGAAAGAGCAGCGTCTTCGCCGGGCCCGTCAGACCCGCATCCGCATTGCAACGCAAGGCGTGGCGCGTCTGACCGTGAACCGCACCAATTTGCACATCTACGCCAGCGTCATTTCCGGCGACGGCGCCACGGTGCTGGCCAGTGCCTCCACCGCGGAAGCCGAAGTGCGCAAGTCGATCGGCGCCTCGGGCAAGGGTGGCAACGCCACCGCCGCCCAGCTGATCGGCAAGCGCATCGCCGAGAAGGCCAAGGCTGCCGGCGTCGAGAAGGTGGCGTTTGACCGCGCAGGTTTCGCGTACCACGGCCGCGTCAAGGCGCTGGCCGATGCGGCACGTGAAGCTGGCTTGCAGTTCTAAGCAGATCGGAATTAAAGATGGCTAAAGTTCAAGCAAAGATGCAGGGCAAAGGGGCCGAGGGTCCCGAGGACGGCCTGCGCGAGAAAATGATCGCGGTCAACCGCGTGACCAAGGTGGTCAAGGGTGGCCGTATCCTGGGTTTCGCCGCACTGACCGTGGTGGGTGATGGCGACGGCCGCGTCGGCATGGGCAAGGGCAAATCCAAGGAAGTGCCGGCTGCTGTGCAGAAGGCCATGGAAGAAGCCCGTCGCAACATGCTCAAGGTGTCGCTGAAGAACGGCACGCTGCACCACCAGGTGACGGGTCGTCACGGCGCCGCGAACGTCATGATGGCGCCGGCCCCCAAGGGTACCGGCATCATCGCCGGCGGCCCGATGCGCGCCGTCTTCGAAGTGATGGGCATCACCGACATCGTGGCCAAGAGCCACGGCTCGACCAATCCTTACAACATGGTCCGTGCCACGCTGGACGCGCTGAACAACTGCAGCACCCCTGCGGGTGTGGCAGCCAAGCGCGGCAAGACCGTTGAAGAACTCTTCGCTTAAACGGGAGTTACAGACATGGCTAAGCAACAAACCGTCAAGGTCCAGCTGGTTCGCAGCCCGATCGGCTGCAAGGAATCCCACCGCGCCACCGTGCGTGGCCTGGGCCTGCGCAAGCTGAACAGCGTCAGCGAACTGCAGGACACTCCCGCCGTGCGCGGCATGATCAACAAGATCGACTACCTGGTCAAGGTTCTCTGAGAGGCTGACGATGGAACTCAACAGCATCAAGCCCGCAGCGGGCGCCAAACACGCCAAGCGTCGCGTCGGTCGCGGCATCGGCTCCGGCCTGGGCAAGACCGCCGGTCGCGGCCACAAGGGTCAGAAGTCCCGTTCGGGCGGCTACCACAAGGTCGGCTTCGAAGGCGGCCAGATGCCCATGCATCGTCGTCTGCCCAAGCGCGGCTTCAAGTCGCAGCTGCTCAAGTACAACGCCGAGATCACTCTCGACACGCTCGAGCTGCTGGGCGCCGACACCGTCGACATGCTGACGCTCAAGCAGGCTGGCCTGATCGGCCAGCTGGCCAAGGTGGTCAAGGTCATCAAGTCGGGCGAGCTCAAGAAGGCCGTCAAGCTGAACGGCATCGGCGCCACTGCGGGCGCCAAGGCTGCCATCGAGGCAGCCGGCGGCAGCGTGGCCTGAAGAAACCAGACCGAGAGTAGAACGAAGTGGCAACGAACGCGGCTCAGATTGCAAAAACCGGCAAATTCGGCGACCTGCGTCGTCGGCTGGTCTTTTTGCTGCTTGCACTGGTGGTGTACCGCATCGGTGCGCACATTCCGGTGCCGGGCATCAATCCGGACCAGCTCAAGGCCTTGTTCGATGGTCAGCAGGGTGGCATCCTGAACCTGTTCAACATGTTCTCGGGTGGTGCGCTGTCGCGCTTCACGGTGTTCGCGCTGGGCATCATGCCCTACATTTCCGCGTCGATCATCATGCAGCTGCTGACCTATGTGCTGCCTGCTTTCGAGCAGATCAAGAAGGAAGGCGAAGCCGGTCGTCGCAAGATCACGCAGTACACGCGTTACGCGACCCTGGGCCTGGCGCTGTTCCAGTCGCTGGGCATCGCCGTGGCGCTGGAGAGCTCGCAAGGCCTGGTGATCACCCCCGGTTTCGGCTTCCGTTTCACGGCCGTCGTGACGCTGACCGCCGGCACCATGTTCCTGATGTGGCTGGGTGAGCAGATCACCGAGCGAGGCCTGGGCAACGGTATCTCGATCCTGATCTTCGGCGGTATTGCCGCGGGTCTGCCGGGCGCCATCGGCGGCCTGCTGGAGCTGGTGCGCACCGGCGCCATGAGCATCATCGCCGCTCTGTTCATCGTCGCCCTGGTGGTGCTGGTGACCTGGTTCGTGGTGTTCGTCGAACGCGGTCAGCGCAAGATCCTGGTGAACTATGCGCGTCGTCAGGTCGGCAACAAGGTTTATGGCGGCCAGTCTTCGCACCTGCCGCTCAAGCTGAACATGGCCGGTGTGATTCCGCCCATCTTTGCATCAAGCATCATCCTGCTGCCCGCCACCGTGGTGAGCTGGTTCAGCAGTGGCGATTCGATGGTGTGGCTCAAGGACATCGCGAGCAGCCTGACCCCGGGTCAGCCCATCTACGTGATGCTGTATGCCGCGGCCATCGTGTTCTTCTGCTTCTTCTACACGGCCCTGGTGTTCAACAGCCGTGAGACGGCCGACAACCTTAAAAAGGGCGGCGCCTTCATTCCGGGCATTCGTCCGGGTGAGCAGACGGCGCGCCACATCGACAAGATTCTGCTGCGACTGACCCTGGCTGGTGCGATCTACATCACCTTTGTCTGTCTGCTGCCCGAGTTCCTGATCCTGAAGTACAACGTGCCCTTCTATTTCGGCGGCACCTCGCTTCTGATCATTGTGGTGGTGACCATGGATTTCATGGCACAGGTACAGAATTACATGATGTCGCAGCAGTACGAGTCGTTGCTGAAGAAAGCCAATTTCAAGCCGACGCTGGGCGCCTGAAAGAGATGGCGAAAGACGATGTCATTCAGATGCAGGGTGAGGTGGTGGAAAACCTGCCGAACGCGACCTTCCGCGTGAAGCTGGAAAACGGCCACATCGTTCTGGGACACATCTCCGGCAAGATGCGGATGCATTACATCCGTATCCTGCCGGGTGACAAGGTGACGGTCGAGTTGACGCCTTATGACCTGACCCGTGCGCGGATCGTTTTCCGCGCCAAATGAATTTGCAGGTTCCGGATCCTCCGGAACCAGGCTGTAGAAGTTTTAGGAGAGTGAAATGAGAGTTTCGGCTTCGGTCAAGAAAATTTGCCGCAACTGCAAAATCATCCGCCGCAAGGGTGTGGTGCGTGTGATCTGCACGGATCCCCGCCACAAGCAGCGTCAAGGCTGATTGCAAGAGTTATAGAGGACGAAAATGGCACGTATCGCTGGCATCAACATTCCGCCGCATAAGCATGCAGAAATTGGCTTGACCGCCATCTTCGGCATCGGTCGCACGAGCGCTCGCAAGATTTGCGATGCCTGCGGCATTGCATATTCCAAGAAGATCAAGGATCTGACCGACTCTGATCTGGAAAAAATCCGCGACCAGATCGCCGGCATCACCATCGAAGGTGACCTGCGTCGTGAGACCACGATGAACATCAAGCGTTTGATGGACATCGGCTGCTACCGCGGCTTCCGTCATCGCCGTGGCCTGCCCATGCGCGGCCAGCGCACGCGCACCAATGCCCGTACCCGCAAGGGTCCGCGCAAGGGCGCCGCAGCACTGAAGAAATAAACTGGCATTGAAAGATCACCATGGCTAAAGCTCCCGCCAATAATGCCGCGCAGCGTGTGCGCAAGAAGGTTCGCAAGAACGTGGCCGACGGTGTCGCCCACGTGCACGCCTCCTTCAACAACACCATCATCACGATCACCGATCGCCAGGGCAACGCCCTGTCCTGGGCGTCGTCTGGTGGCCAGGGCTTCAAGGGCTCGCGCAAGTCCACGCCGTTCGCCGCCCAGGTGGCGTCCGAAGTGGCTGGCCGCGCGGCCATGGAGCAGGGCATCAAGAACCTCGACGTCGAGATCAAGGGCCCCGGCCCGGGTCGCGAGTCTTCGGTGCGCGCTCTGGCCGCACTGGGCATCCGCATCAACCTGATCTCCGACGTGACGCCGGTGCCGCACAACGGCTGCCGTCCCCAGAAGCGCCGTCGCATCTGAGCGGCACGCGCATTTTTAACAAGCCCACCGCCACCGGCATTGCGCTGGTGGCTCCCGCAGACAACTGCGGAAGTTGACATAGAAGGAAGTTCAAGTGGCACGCAATCTCGGCCCCAAGGCCAAACTCTCCCGCCGCGAAGGCACCGACCTGTTCCTGAAGAGTGCCCGCCGCTCGATCAGCGACAAGGCCAAGTTCGACTCCAAGCCCGGCCAGCATGGCCGCACTTCGGGCGCCCGCACCTCCGACTTCGGTCTGCAGCTGCGTGAAAAGCAGAAGGTCAAGCGCATGTACGGCGTGCTGGAGCGCCAGTTCCGCCGTTATTTCGAGGAAGCCGATCGCCGCAAGGGCAACACCGGCGCCAACCTGCTGTTCCTGCTGGAATGCCGCCTGGACAACGTGGTGTACCGCATGGGCTTCGGTTCGACCCGTGCCGAGGCGCGTCAGATGGTCTCGCACAAGGCGATCACCGTGAACGGCAACGCCGTGAACATTCCTTCGTACTCGGTCAAGGCCGGCGACATGATCGCCGTGCGCGAAAAATCCAAGAAGCAGAACCGCGTGGTCGAGGCCCTGCAGCTGGCCCAGCAAGTCGGCATGCCGGCCTGGGTCGAGGTCAATCTCGACAAGGCCGAAGGCACGTTCAAGAAGGTGCCCGATCGCGACGAATTCGGGTCCGATATCAACGAATCGCTGATCGTCGAGTTGTACTCGAGATAAGCAAGGTGAAACGAGGTTGCCGCGCAACCTCGCCCCTGTAGTTTTTCGTACCTGGCCAGGAAGCATTCCGGTCAGGCGCTTCACCAGCCTTACCGGTGTAACGAGCCGGGGGTATTGACAGGAAGTCTGCATGCAAACCAGTCTGCTGAAACCCAAAGCAATCAACGTCGAACAACTCGGTCCGAACCGCGCCAAGGTGGCGCTGGAGCCGTTTGAGCGTGGTTATGGCCACACCCTGGGCAACGCGCTGCGCCGCGTCCTGCTGTCGTCGATGCCGGGTTACGCTGCCACGGAGGTGACCATCGCCGGCGTGCTGCACGAGTACTCGTCGATCGACGGCGTGCAGGAAGACGTGGTCAACATCCTGCTCAATCTCAAGGGTGTGGTGTTCAAGCTGCACAACCGCGACGAAGTCACGCTGAGCCTGCGCAAGGACGGCGAAGGCCTGGTCACGGCGGGCGACATTCAGACCCCGCACGATGTCGAGATCATCAACCCCGAGCACGTGATCGCCACGCTGTCTGCCGGTGGCAAGCTCGACATGCAGATCAAGGTCGAGAAGGGCCGTGGTTATGTGCCGGGCACCATGCGCCGTTACGGCGACGAGCCGACCAAGTCGATCGGCCGCATCGTGCTGGACGCCTCTTTCTCCCCGGTCAAGCGCGTGAGCTACACCGTCGAGAGCGCCCGCGTCGAGCAGCGCACCGACCTGGACAAGCTGGTCGTCGAGATCGAGACCAATGGCGCCATCACCGCCGAAGATGCCGTGCGCGCTTCGGCCAAGATCCTGGTGGAGCAGCTGGCCGTGTTCGCCCAGCTCGAGGGCAGCGAACTCGCCGCCTTCGACGCACCGGCGCCGCGCAGCGGCAGCCAGTTCGACCCGATCCTGCTGCGTCCGGTCGACGAACTCGAACTGACCGTGCGTTCGGCCAACTGCCTGAAGGCCGAGAACATCTATTACATCGGCGACCTGATCCAGCGTTCCGAGAACGAGCTGCTCAAGACCCCCAACCTGGGGCGCAAGTCGCTCAACGAGATCAAGGAAGTGCTGGCTTCGCGCGGCCTGACCCTGGGCATGAAACTCGAGAACTGGCCGCCGGCCGCGCTCGAAAAGCGATAAACAAGGTGATAACGAGGCTGCAGCAGCCTCGCCCTTTGGGATTTTTTAGTGGTGAACCTGAAGTACCTGATACGGCTTCAGTTGATAGATAAAGAAAGGAATACACCATGCGTCACGGACACGGACTCCGTAAACTCAACCGCACCAGCGAGCACCGCCTCGCCATGCTGCGCAATATGATGAATTCGCTCATCGAGCATGAAGTCATCAAGACCACGGTCCCCAAGGCCAAGGAACTGCGTCGTGTGGTCGAGCCCATGATCACCCTGGCCAAGGAAGCCACGCTGGCCAACCGCCGCCTGGCGTTCGACCGCCTGCGTGACCGCGACAGCGTCACCAAGCTGTTCAACGATCTGGGCCCGCGCTTCAAGGCCCGCCCCGGTGGTTACACCCGTATTCTGAAGATGGGCTTCCGCGTGGGCGACAACGCCCCCATGGCCCTGGTGGAACTGGTTGACCGTCCGGCGGAAACCGAAGCACCGAAAGCAGATTAAGCTATAATGCTGGATTACCGCGCGATGGAGCAGCCTGGTAGCTCGTTGGGCTCATAACCCAAAGGTCGTAGGTTCAAATCCTACTCGCGCAACCAACAAGTAAGCGGTCTCCGCTGACAGCAAACGCCCACTTTATGTGGGCGTTTTGCTTTTGTGTCGAGGTTTGTGACGAGGTCTGTGTCGTCACAAAATTCGAAACCTCAGTCCGTGACCATTGGGTGAATGACGAGGCTCACGGCATCTCATCCCAAGGTTAATTTTTCGGTTTCACAGAATCATCCAATGGGCAAGTGCGTCCGTCCCTGATCGGCCACAACCGGCCGTAGCCCCCCTAGAATAGGACCGTGTTTCACGGTACTTGGATTGCAGGTGTTACGGTCTACATTGCGTTTGAGAGCTTGACATATGCAGTTAACATTCATCGGCAGCGGGGATGCATTCGGCAGTGGCGGCCGTCTGAATACATGCTTCCACGTCACCGGCGATAGCGTCAATTTCTTGATTGACTGTGGCGCATCATCCTTGATCGGCCTGAAGGCCAAGCAGGTTGCGCTTCGTGAAATTCAAGCCATCTTTGTCACGCACTTTCATGCGGATCATTTCGGTGGCATTCCGTTTTTCATAATCGACGCGCAGCTTTTTTCCAAGCGAACGGAACCCCTCACCATAGTGGGTCCTCCTGGCTTGCGGAGTTGGTACGAACGCTTCATGGAGACCTCGTTTCCAGGGTCGTCGCGCACGCAACACAAATTCACGCTGTCGCTTGTCGAAATGGAGGCCGGCCAACAAGCCGTGACGTTTGCCGGCGTCACGGTCAAACCGTTTCAGGCATGCCACGGGAACCCTGGTGGCCCGTTCTTTTCGTATCGATTGGAAGCGGAAGGCTGCGTGATCGCATACACCGGCGACACGGAGTGGACAGATCATCTGATACAGGCCGCAGCGGATGCCGATCTCTTCGTCGCCGAAGCCTATTTCTTCGACAAGAAAATCAAATTTCACCTCGATCTGAAAACCCTTCTTGAAAAGCTACCTCTCATTCACCCCAAGCGTCTAATACTCACGCATATGAGCGATGACATGCTTGGCCGGCTTGAACACCTGGAACACGAAACGGCATATGACGGCAAGGTCGTTGAGTTCTGAGGTCAATCGCTCCTGCGGATGTCCCTGTGGCTCGCCGCTTCGCCAAAACGAAATTCCGGACGGCAGGTCGCACGTTCAAGTAATACTGGGATGGCCATTTTCATAATGGATGGCGGTTTTTTCAGAGATCAACAGGCGGCTTAGGGCACTAAACAGCCCGGTAGTAACGGATCGGAGGCAGCTTTTTTCGACGTTGAAACGATCCACTGCTACTTGCGAGGCGCACAGATTGATCAGCGGCCTAGCTCACGTCCTCTGGCAAGTGTTCCATCAAATCCTCAACCTTGCATTCAAAGTACAGGCATAACCGATCAACGGTTTCGGTCCCCGTGCCGTATCCCTTCTGATTAAGGATTTTTGACAGCGTCATTCGGTTCAGGCCGGTGGCTGTCGCAATCTCATTGATCGTGACGCGTCGCCCTTCAGCGAACTGCTTCTTCTCAATCATTTCGCCGAGTTTGAATCGAATCATGGTGATAAAAAACGTCGAAAGATAAATAAATTTATCAAAATACTTGCAAAATGAGCTTTTATGTGTATTATTGCTAGCAAGTGATAAATATTGTTATCGCTTGCAACCTGAATTGTAAAGGAGCTAGCAATGATAGGGCAGACTTATCTCACTACCGACGAACTGTCTTCAAGGATCAAGTATGACGTCAGAACGATTCGCGAACGTCTCAAAGACAGCGTCTTGATTGAAGGCGTGCACTATCTGCGCCCGTTCGGCGGGCGCAAGATATTGTTCGTATGGGAAGCGATTGAGCGTGACATGAAAGTCGCCTCGATTCAGCAGCCCATCGGTATGGGGGCCATCCCGATGGCGAATGGAGCCGTCCTCCATGGCTAAAGTCACTGTCCGAAAGGAAACAGGGAAGTTGGTTATCGACTTCACCTATCGCGGGGTACGCTGCCGTGAACAAACAGCCCTGCCTGATTCACAACAAAACCGAAAGCGTGTGCAAGGGGTGATCGAAAAAATCACAAAGGCCCAAAAGGACGGCACGTTTAAGTACAGGGACTTTTTCCCTGAGAGTGCGCTTGCCTCACGGTTTGATCCAGGGATTGCGCAAGCAACACCAGCGCCGAGCATTGCTGAATCAATCAATGAAATCAGTACGCCTCTATTCAGCACCTTCGCCAACCAATGGGTCGACGAACACAGCATCGAATGGCGCCGCAGTCATATCAAGTCGCTGGTCTCGACCCTCAACAGCCGCCTGATCCCGCATTTCGGGAACAAGGCGGTCGGCAGTATCACCAAGTCTGACATCCTGGTCTTCCGCGCCACACTCGCCAAAGTTAAAGGTCGCGGAGACAAGGAGGGGCTCTCACCCAAGCGGATCAACGAAATCATTGGCCTGCTGCGCCAGATCCTGAACGAAGCCGCCGACCGATTTGAGTTTACGTCACCGGCGCTCAACATCAAAACCCTGCGCTTGCGTAAAACCGACGTCGACCCGTTCAGCCTGGTCGATGTCCAGCGCATCCTGGCTACGGTCCGGCCGGACTACAAGGACTACTTCGTCACCCGCTTCTTCACCGGCATGCGCACCGGCGAGGTCCATGGGCTCAAATGGAAGTATGTCGACTTCGACCTGCGCATCATCCGCGTGCGCGAAACCTTCGTCCTCGGTGAGGACGAATACACCAAGACCGACGGCAGCCAGCGCGACATCCAGATGAGCCAGCCGGTGTTCGACGCGCTTAAAAAGCAGTTCGAGGTCACCGGCAGCGTGTCCGAATACGTGTTCTGCAATCTGATGGGGCAACCCCTGGACAACAAGAACTTTTCTGACAGGGTCTGGTATCCGCTGCTGCGCCATCTCGAGCTCAAGGAACGGCGTCCTTATCAGATGCGCCATACTGCGGCCACGCTGTGGCTGGCATCAGGTGAAGCACCCGAATGGATTGCCCGCCAGCTGGGTCACACCAGCACCGAGATGCTGTTCCGGGTCTACAGCCGCTATGTGCCCAACCTGACCCGCCAGGATGGTTCTGCCATGGAGCGCCTGTTGGCCAGCCGTTTGTCGACGGGAACGATTCAGCAACAGCAAAGCGCATCCGCGTTGCAACAGATCGTTCAGTCTGGAACCCATGGAAGGACGAGTCAGCCCCTGGGTACCGTCCAGCCCACCCAAGCAAAGCCGAGGCTGCGCAGCATCCAGGGTGGCCGCTCTACAGGCAAAGGTCCGACGCAAACCAATGCGTCGACCGATTACTTCGGCGATGCGGAGCCACAACCGCCGCCCTGGGCACAACTGGCTCAGTCTGCCCGGTGGTCAAGCATCCCCGCTGCGCAGCACCTGAGCTAGATCCCATTCCGCAAAGCATTTCACGCCCGGTCTTCTGAAACGCAGAAGCCGGGCCGGGGAGAGCTTTGCCCAAAAACCGTAGCCCCTATTCATCCCTTCACCAATCAGGATTCCTATGAAAAAACTCAGCCCCCGCGTCCAAGCCTTCCTCGCGCAGCAAGGCATCGACCTGCAACACCTCAAAGCGAAACCCGGCGCGAACCCCAAACCCCAGTCCAGTGCGATCACCCCCAAGCCAGAACAAGAAGACATCCATCCCCATTTGAAGCCGGCCGTGGATCCGCAGCAGATCGTGCAGGACACCCTCAAGGCCGTGCGCCATACCGAGCTGCGAGAATTCTTGGAGGCCGTCTTCACTGAGACCGAAGTCCACCAGATCCTCACCACCCGGCACAACGCCCAGGGCTACTACCAGCGCTATGCCATCCAGTACCTGCGGGCAGCGGCAGCGGCCGCCTCCTTCTGGTCGGCCCAGGGCTGGCCGCACCGAGAAGTCATGTATGTGGCCACCCTGATGCAAGGCATCAGGCAACTGCTGGCGCCGTGCATCGTCGGCGGCGCCAGCGTGGACGACGTGATGTTCACCATCGTGCGCACAGCCCTGTACCAGCTCGACGACCATGCACCCCAGCAGGCCAGTCTGCTGCGCCTGTGCCTGGGCTGGGGCAATGCCGACGAGATCGATGGCTGCTACATCCCGCAGCTGCAGCAAATCGTCCAGCAGGCGTTGGAGCGTGCCGGACAACGTGAGCACACGCTCACGACGCTGACCAAGCCGCGGCTGTCCTGAGTCCTGGAGGAGCCAGCATGCACAAACCTTTTGCGTTTCACTTCGGCAGTGCCAGCACGCCGCTCGATGCGGTGACCGATATCCATTACCGCGAACGAGCGGCCGCGCAGTTGCCGATCCCGTCCAAGCCCGTCAAGGTGTTTCACACCCATGGCCTGCAGGTCGTGGGGGTGCCCGACGAGCTGCTCCGGATCCTGGGCGCTCCCACCATCCGCAAGGCCAACCAGAGCCCGCTGGTGGTGTCGGCCCATTTCGAGACCGAGGCCTGCTTCTACCTGCTGCGCATCCACAGCCGCATCCACATGGCCTTGCCGCGGTAGCTGCGAATTTGAAATCAAAACGTTTCACGCCGGCTCTTGACGAAACCGAATTCTGTGAGAACTTGGATCAAGACCTCTTGAGAAATTGATGCCATGACCACCCTGACCCGAGCCCAGGCTCCGCACGTCCACCCGCCGTAGCGGCGAATCATTGCCGACCCTGCGCCACTGGCGCAACCGGGCATGCCGGCGCGGGCGTCAATACCTACCAGCCAGTTCCTCAAAACCCGCTCCCAGCGGGTCAGGGGAGAGCTTTGCCCGAAGAAACCGAAATCCATCCATTCAAAGGAAAAGAACCATGAGCAAGAAATCCACAGCAGCGACTGCCAAAAAGAGCAGCACCAAAACATCCAGCCCGAAGGCGGCACAGGGCATCAGCCCTGAATTCATTCAAACCGCAGTAGCCATGCGCATGACCCGCAGACCGTCCGACTGGGCGCCAACGCCGGAGCAGAACCCGTCAGGCCAGCCCGCGGTTGTGCATGACTTCGCGGGCCATGTGTTGTTCCTGCTGCCATCGTCTCTCAAGGAAACCCTGGGCGAGGCGGTGTTCAACGCCTGTGTGGCAGACCTGGAAGACCACGAGATGACGGCCATTCACCGGGAGAAGGACACCGTCACCTACATCGGCATGAAATGCATCGCACAGATGTACGCCCCCCCCAAAACGCCGGCGGCCGAGAAAAAAGGCCGTGGCAAGCGGGCGGCCTGACAAGAGCCGGTCCAAACCGCCGCGCCGCAGGGCGCGGCTTTTCATCAAACCAGCAACCGAAATTCAAACCATGGAAACTTCATCCAACAAGCAAACCAGGCCATCGACCATTAGCGAGCGCATCCAGCGCGTCGTGCTCATCATCATGGTGCTGTGCATGGGGCTGTCCCTGCTGATCGTGGCCGTGGGCGGTACGGCCTTCTATCTCTTGGACCGGCATCAGGTCAAGATCGTCAAGTCCACCGAAGCGGCCGGCCAGGTGATGGCCGTCACCCTGAGCGACGGGCTGTTCACCCGTGCCCTGGTGGAAACCAGCATCGGCTTTTATGCCCTGATCGATGGCGCGAGCCTGATCAAGGGCCAGCCGCTCACGCTGGAAATCCGGGGCAACGCGGATCGCTATCTGTGTGATCCGGCCCACCGTTGCACCAGGCTGATAAATACATGGTGAGTGCCCACTCGCTTGCAAACAACTACCCGTCAAACCGAAACACAAGGAAGCTTCAACATGAACAATGACAAAACCAAAGCAGACCCCAGCGATGACGAAGCGCACAGCGATGCGCAGATGCCACCGACGCAAGCGCAGCAGAGCGCCGGCAGCACCGATGCCGGTTGGGGAATGCTCCTGTTCTTCGGTGTGGTGTTTCTCATCATGCTGTCACTGATCTTCTGGCCCTGGACTTACCGGGCCATCAACAGCATCGGCGTGCCGGCACAACGCCAATACATCGGCACGGTGCAGAAGATCACCTATGTCGGCGGATTCGGTGCCAATACCCAGATCGATACCGAAAGCCGGACCCTGCTGCTGAACGGCGTGGCGAACCTGCAGAAGGGCGAACGGCTGGAGGAACGCCTGAACCTGATGGACAGTGATGTGTGCAAGGTGGGCACGGATCAGTGTTGGCATCTGATGGGGAGCTGACATGAGCAACCCCAACTCATACGAGGGAGCCGATCCTCCGGCTCTCGATGCTCTGCAAAGGGGCGTGTTGGCCAAGGTGGTGATGAAGTTGCTCGATCTCTGGATGCTGGGTTGCGAGGACCAGGCGGCGCTGTTGGGCATTGCACCTGGCAACAGGGATGTCCTGGATCGCCATCGCCAAGGCGAGCCAATCGGTGCCAGTAGCGAACAGTTCGAGCGCGCGCTGCTTCTACTGGAGATTCATGACAGTCTGCAGATACTTCTGGCCAGCAATGGGAAGTTGGCTGGCCGCTGGATGACCTCCGGGAACAGGGCTTTTGACAATCGCACGCCGCTGGAGGTGATCAAAGCGCAGGGAACGGAAGGTCTGTCGATGGTGCGCTCTTACCTGGAGCGAGCGCGGGGCGCCTCCTAATCGTCAATTGGAGGAATACATGTGGGAGCCGGATCCGTGCGTATTCCGATCCCACCGACCATCTGTGCCGGTTATTGCTGGCTAATTCAAGAACGTCTGCTCCATAGACTGGAAGCGAAAGTGCACCAGCGACGAATGACTGGCAACTCAGTGCCCGTAGTTGCCAGTCGCTAACCATTACTCGTCGCGCCCAAACTGGTTTTTGGACGATGGATGAGGGATACTGGGCAATGCACACAGTCTAGTAGACAAATCACCATCACCAGAGTTGCGTACGGCACCCATGCTGGTGGAGGGATTCCATGAAACAGTCGGTTGCGTTGCGTTGCGTTATCACTATAGGTGCCGGCCTACAGCGCTGTGTCTTTCATCTCAAAGCTCGTAGGTCAATTGCGGAATCTCGCATTTTCATTGCGGCAAGTTGGATATGGGGGGTGAGGGAGCCGCCCAGTGAAATCAACGAAGAACCAGAAAATCAATAGCCCCCATGTTGAACGTTTGCTTGACTACCCAAAAGTGCGCCCAATAATCCAACCCCCAGATTTCTCCATTGCCCCAAGAGCGACAACGTGGTTAGACCCAGCCCGGTCGTTTTACGGCTTCAGTTGCGCCAGGGGCCGCCGCCCCAGTCTGGGGAAGTTCCAGCACAAACTCAGCCCCACCGTCCGGATGGTTGCTTACGATCAGGGTACCGTCGTGCTGTTCCACGATACCGTAGCTGATCGACAGGCCCAGACCCGTACCCTTGCCCACAGGTTTGGTGGTGAAAAAGGGGTCAAATATGCGAGACAGATGTTCTGGCGCGATACCTGGCCCGTTGTCACGCAGGTGCAGCTGCACACGGGCATTTATCAATGCAGTGTCGATCCAGACCACAGGGGGGGATCTGCCCACGCTGTTGGCTGCGTCCAATGCATTTTGCAGCAAGTTCATCAGCACTTGTTGCAGCTGGCCTGCGCTGCCCGTCACGATGCACGGAACCCCGGGCTGCCAGTGCACTTCGAAACTGGGGGGTGCACCTTTGCGTACCCAATGGATGGCGCGCTCGATCACTTTGTTCAGGTCGACCGGGGCACGCACCTCGGGGTCCATGGCGGAGAAACGCTTGAGGCCATTGACAATGTCCGCCGTGCGCTGCGCGCCTTCGAGCGTGCCTTCGATCAGCGATGGCAGGTCGCCCAGAAGGTGATCAATGCGCAACTTGTTGCGCATTTCCTCCAGCTGTTCTGCCGCTTCGCCAGCATGCACGACCTTCAAGTACCGGCGCAGTCGGTCACAGTATTTGGTAAGCGCGTGCACATTGCCCAGCACAAAACTGATGGGATTATTGAGCTCGTGCGCAACTCCCGCTACCAGTCTGCCCAAAGAGACCATTTTTTCGGAGTGAATCAGTTGTTGTTGTGCACGTTTGAGAGCTTCATGCGTAGCGCGCAGTTCGTGATAAGCCCGTTTGATTTCTGCTGTGGGCCGGGCCACAAATACAGTGCCCAGGCGTCGGCCGCTGGCGGCGATGCGAGGCGTGCAGTTCGCATCTACCGACACGCTCTGGCGCTGTGTGTCAAGCAAGTTTAGTTCCAGCCCTTCACCTCGGCGCGGTGGGTTGGTGTTGTCCAGCACGGCGCGCACCCGCTCCTCACTTTGCGCATCGGCCAGCAGCTCATACACCGAGGTGCCGCGCAAAACGGCGTCACTGCGACCCACCAGCTCACACAGGGCGGTATTGGTCTCCTCAATCACACCCAACTCATTGCATACCAGCAGCACATCCGACATGGCCGAGAGCACGCTGAAGATGAATTGCTGTGATTGCTCTAGCTCGGTGTTTTTTTTCTCCAGTTCGACCTCATCATGGATCAGCTGAGAGTACACCTCGTCCATTTTTTGGATCACATCCAACCAGGTGGCCTCATCCACGCCTTCCATGGGGCCGTTCGGCATCAGTCCTTCCAGGCCTTTGGCCCGGATCGGTGAAGCGTTGGCAGATGGCGGTAGCGGAACCATGGTGTACGGCAGGCTTCCAAGGGAGGTCTGGATATCAGTCGAAGCTGTATTTCACCATAAACCGAAAACTGCGTGGCTCGCCAGGATGGTAATGCAGATCAGTCACTGGGGCTGCTTCTCCAGGCAACCGCGAGGCGTAGATGTATTCCATGTCGGGAAAGCGTTGGTTGGTAAGGTTTAACACCTCCAGTGCCAGGCTCAGGTTGTGTTTGATCCTGTAGCCGACCTGGGCATTGAACACCGTGGACGAAGCTCCAAACAGGCTGCCGTCTTCTGTGAGCTGGCGCGGACCAATATGGCGCACACGCAGCGCCGTGCTCCAGGCACTGGCCGGACGGAACGTCACGCCAGCGTTGGCGGTATGCCGCACAGCCCCTTTCACATAGGACGCGCTGACGTCACCGTCGTCATAGCGAGACTGGGTGAACGTGGCATCGGCATCCACCGTCCAGCGGCTCGATGGTTGCCAAACACCTGACAGCTCAATGCCGTAACGCCGGCTGGGCCGACCCGCTTCAGTGCTACCTGCGTCGCCCACGTAAATCAGTTCGGAATCCAGCTGCAGGGACCATAGCGCGGCACTCAACTGTAACCTGGGTGTTGTCCACGTCGCACCCAATTCCGTGCCGATAGCACGGACCAGCGGCGTGACGCGGTCGATCGGCTGACCAAAGCTGGCTGATCGTGGGTCCGGGTTCACCTGAATGACTGTGCCGCGCGCGTCATTGCTGTGAAAACCTTGGCCCCAGTTGGCGAAGATGGCTATTTCCTTAATAGGGGTCAGGGTCAGTGCCACTTTGGGTGAGACAATTTGAGCGCTGGTGCTGCCGCTGTTGGCGGACAAGTCGGAACGGACCTTGAAGCTGAACTGGTCAGCGCGCGCGCCCACGCGGGTGCGCAGCCAGGGCGTCCACTGCGATGCTTGGTCGATGAACACAGCGGCGCTGGCCTCTGTCACCTGGTCCTGCCGCACGGAGTCATAGACCTGGCGGTCTTGAGTCAGCTGCAGGCCCAAGTCGATGCGGTCCTGGCGGACCTGTAGTCCGGTGGTGGTGCTCTGGGTGGCACCCAGGGCCTGGTAACGCCAAGTTTGTGAAAGGTCGCCGCCGAGCTTGGTCCGCTGGTCATATTGGCGAAACTGGTCGCCTTGTGCCGCATTGGTTGCGTAGGTGAAGTTGGAATACAGGTCCAGCCCATAGTCGGCCACATAGGCATTGACTTGCCACGGCCCCCAGGCATTGCTGCCGTGCGCGTTCCACATCAGGGCGGACAGGTTGGTCTTACCCCCCGTGGTGGCGTCCCGTGAATCGAACTCCCCCATCAAGCCTTGCGTAACGGCACGCTCGGGGATCTGGTCTGTGCCGGTCCAGCTGGCTCGGTAGAGCATACCGGTCAGGCGCCAGCCTTGCTCGGCCGTGCCCTTGCTGTAGCAGCATGAACAGATTTTGTTTCGCGAGTTCCTCAGGCACTGACCAGGGACCGTTATACCCTGCTGTCTCTGCTGCCAGCAGCAGATGCCCGGAATCGTCTTCCGGCTTTTTCAGGCCCCATGAGCCCGCTACCAGCAAGCGCTTGTAACCTTTGGAGCCGACCCCGATGGTTGCGAACGAATGGTCTAGTTCATTCACATAGTCGATGTCCACCGCACCCGCGGTGGAGAAGTCACCGTCACGCGCCAGGTAAGGCCCTTTGCGATAAACCAAGTTGTCCACCAGTTCTGGGATCAGGAAGTTGAGATCGGCGTACCCTTGGCCATGGGCATGGGTGCGCTGGTTCACCGGCATGCCCAGCGCAGAAATGCTCACGTCGGTGCCATGGTCCAGGTTGAAGCCACGCAAAAAATACTGGTTGGCCTTGCCATCGCCAGTGTGCTGGGTGACCACCAAGCCGGGCACCGATTCCAGCACCTCGGCCGGACGCGACCATGAGCGACGTTCGATTTGCTCGCGCAGCACGATACCCTCGGTCGCAGAGGGCGGTTTTTCGTCCGGCGCAGACGTGCCGGTGATGACAACCTGCGGCAGTTCGTTCACGCCGGCACAGATGGCACTTGCACCCAGCCCCAACAACCCCACAGCGAGCATTGCACGACCAAGGAATGAAAGACCTTGACGCACGGGCGAACACAGCGCAGTAACTCGAAACATGAAAGAGCCTTTGAGTGTCGTTGGGCTCGGTAATCCAGTTGTCAAAGGCGTGGGCGAGCTTGTCGTCGATAGAGATAACGAAGCGCTCCATGGCACATGCAGAAAATCAATGCACGGTACACACCATGCAGGGGTCAAACGAGCGCACGATGTGCTGCACCGCCACCGGCGTGATTTCCCCGTCCTGCACCGGTGCACCAACCAGCGCCTGCTCCAGCGCCCCAGGGGTGCCTGTGGCATCGCGTGGCGAAAAGTTCCAGGTGGTGGGTGCCACGATCTGGTAGTTGGCGATGCGGCCCCGGCTGGCCACCACCCAGTGGCCCAGGCTGCCGCGCGCGGCTTCGCTCAGGCCCACGCCCGCACCTTCGGTGAACGTTGGCGTAGGCGCGCAATAGGCTTCATTGGCTTGCAATTGATGCAGCCAGCGCTCCATCATGGGCACTACGCGTGCCAGCTCCAGCAGTCGCGAGAGCACCCTTGAGTAGACGGTGCCGCCGTGGCGACTCACGGCGTCGAGTATCAGGGGGTGCGCGCTGGCTAATTGCCTCGCAATGGCACCCGTCTCAATCACGTCGCCTCCCAGGCGCGGCGCTTTGTTCCAGGTGTAGGCCTCCACTTTGTTGATGTCAGGCAGGGTGATGCCGTCCAGCGGGTGCCGTGGTCCTGCCGCGTCCGACAGCCAGGCGTGGGTAGCATCCTCAGTGATGCTGCTCACGTCAAGGACAGACAATGCACCGGTGTCCGCATGCCACACGCCACCCGCCAACTCAAAACCACCTTGCGGTTGCGGATAAGCCCCAAAGCTCAAATAGCGGCCAGGCCCTGCCCCGAGGCTGTCCAGACCGCAGTCTTTCACCATGCTGAGGAAAAGGCGGAAATCGCCACCCCAGGGGTCTTGTGCATGCCAGGCCCACAGCGCTTCTTCGCTTTCCAATGCAGCGATTTGTTCGAGTTGCGCCCCAAATAACTGGCGTTCCAAAAAACTCCGAAACTCACGCACCTTGGCCAACAGGCGTATGCGCTCAGCCACCTCGATGGGGCGGGTTGAACCGCCGGGCTCAATGCTTTGCGTATGCGGCCACTTGCCCGCCAGCGTGCCCAGTAGCGTGAGCCAGCGCTGACGTGCGGCTATTGCCACGCGCGTTTGCTCCCCGGTGTTCGCGGCGAAGCGACGTACTGCCTCGGCATGCCAAGGCTGGAGCGCATACACAGGGCGTGTGAAGTCGGGCATGAAGAATAAATAAAAATGCGTCAGATGGTCGGCCAGGTTCTCAGTAGCCAGAATCACGTTGGTGACGTGCTGGCCATTGGGCGGCATCGAGATGCCGCCCAGGCTGGCCAGTGCCCGCGCGCAAGCCACCGACTGAGACACCGAACAAATGCCACAGATGCGGGGCACATAGACCAACGCATCATGCGGGTTTTTGCCCTGCAATATCTGCTCGAAGCCCCGGTACATGGGGGCATTCACGTGCGCTGATGTGACCCGGCCCTCTTCAATATCAAGAGTGACTTCGAGGTCGCCCTCGACGCGGTTGAACGGGCCAACGAGTAAGCGGGTCATGGCAGATTGATCATTTCAGGCGAGTTTTTCGTGCCACCGGCGCCACCACTAGATGGTCGGCCACGGCGTTGAGCTTGACGCGCCGGGGCGTGGCGGATTTGGACAGCGAGGCCAGCGCCACGAACCAGGCCTTGGGCATGTCGGTGGGCAGGCCAATCGGAATACCGGCGAACTTGGGTGTTTCGTGGAAAGGATGGCCAGGCTCCTGGAAACCCGGCTCGGTGCAGGCGATGCAGGCATAGCCGCCGCGCGTGCAGGAGCCGTCACCATTCCACAGCCGGGTGTTGCAGTCGGCGTGCACCTGCGTGCCCTTGCAACCCATGTGTTCCATCATGCAGCCCAGGTCAGATGGCTTTTCAGCGCTGGCCTTGTATTCGTAATACTCGTTGCGTGTACAACCGTGGTGCACTAGTTGGTCTGCGTAAAAACGCGGACGGCCAAGTGTGTCGAGATCACCTTTGCCAAAGGTTGTGGCGGCTAACGCCATCAGGCTGTCGATCACCCAGCTAGGGTGGGTGGGGCAGCCCGCGATGTTGATTACCGGCAGGCCACTGGTTGAGCGAAACTCAGCCCCCAGCAGACCGCCCAAGCGGGCATCTTCATACTGTAGGCCGCAAGCGTCGGTTGGATTGACGCCGCCAGCGGTCACGCCGCCCCAGGCCGCGCAACTGCCCACCGCCACGACATACCGTGCTTGCTTGGCAAGTCGCTCAACCCAATGGATCATCGGAATGTCCGTGCCTGCCAACACATGAAAGCGACCCGTTCCATGGGGTCCGCGCAGTAAAGAACCTTCAATACACAGGGCATCAAGCCGCAGGCGTCCTGCCACGATCTCGTTGAGTATGTTGATCAGTTCATGGCCGCTTTCCAGCGAGAGGGAGGGGTGCCACATCAGGTGAATGCCCGCGTCGCGCAATTGACCATGAAAATCAGTGGTGTCAGCACACAGCAGCGACATGCTGCAGCCGCCGCACCCGCCAGACTGAAGCCACAGTACATTGAGGGCTATTTGGGGTAATGTCGAATTCGCCATGATCACCCCTCCAATCCGAAGCGGGCCATCTTGCCCCGCAAACCCACGCGCGACAAACCCAACTCCTTGGCGGCGCGTGTTTTGTTCCAGCGGTGGCGCAGCAGGGTCTCCCGCAGCACCATGGCCTCGATGGCATCCAACCGCTCGCTCAGGGTGCCACTGTGCGGCAGGGCTACGGCCTGAGCCCCTGCCTGGTTGGCCGTGGCTAGGCCCGCTTGGCCGTGCAGCACACGCGATGAAAAAGCAGGGGCAGCTACGACATTGTTATCACTGAGCGCCACGGCGCGCGCAATTTCGTTGCGCAGTTCACGGATATTGCCCGGCCAGGGGTAGCCCATCAAGCAGGCCAGTGCCTCATCACTGAGTGTCGCCTCCGGGCGGCCGAGTTCGGCGCCCACTTCACGCACAAGACGGCGCGCAATTGGCGTGATGTCACCCGCGCGTTCACGCAACGGCGGCACGGTGATCGAGACGCCCGCGATACGGTAGAAAAGGTCTTCGCGAAACAGGCCCTCACGCACACGTTGCTCCAGGTCGCGGTGGGTGGCTGCGACCACGCGCACATCCACTGGCACTGCATGCGCAGCGCCGACGGGACGAACCTCACGCTCTTGCAACACGCGCAGAAGCCGCACCTGAAACGCTGGCGAGGTTTCTCCAATTTCATCAAGAAAAATGGTGCCGCCGCTGGCCCGCTGGAACAGTCCAGGGTGATCTTCATAGGCGCCCGTAAACGCTCCACGCTTGTGGCCGAACAGCTCGGACTCGAGCAGTGTGTCGGGAATGGCGGCGCAGTTTTCAACCACGAAGGCGCCGCCTGCGCGTGGGCTGGCATAGTGCACGGCACGTGCCAGCAACTCTTTTCCGGTGCCGGATTCACCCAGAATTAGCAAGCTTAGGTCGTGGCGCGCCACGCGTACCGCCACATCGCAGACGGCGTCAAGAGGGCTGCCGGGCGCACGCTCAATGCGGTCGAAATCGAAGATGCTGCGCGCGCGCGACAGTTTTGCTGTAGCGCGCTGACGCAGCACCGGAGTACTTGTGCGCAATTCGAGGTGCAATCGGTTGGTGTCGCGCTGCAGCGTCTGTGCCTCTACGGCATTGCGCACGGTGGCCAACAGGTGGTCGGGTATCCAGGGTTTGAGGATGTATTGGTAAATACCCGCTTCGTTGATACCGGCAATGATGTCTTCGGAGTCGGTGTAGCCCGAGATCACGATGCGCACCGTGTCAGGCCAACGCTCACGCACTTCCTTCAGGAAGAGAACGCCGGTCAATCCGGGCATGCGCTGATCACACAGTATCACGCTAATGTCGGTGCGTTCCAGCCTCTCGAGGGCCTCGTCGGCATCGCTCGCGGTATAAACAGCGAAGTCTTCGTCAAGCGTGCGGCGCATCGCATCCTGCGAACGCACTTCGTCATCGACTACCAGAACCGTCGGCAATGAATCAGTTGGGTTCATGGACGGTGAACGGCCAGATGACGTGGTGTCCAAGCATGGGGCAGCTTGTGTACAAAGTGGTAGCGTGCCACGTGGAAGCTAGGGTCGAAGCCGTAGAAATTTCTGTACATGCGGGACAATTCTTCTTTGCGGTAGTCAGCTAGTGGCCGGGTTGCCTCGGCATCAGCGCGGGTCTTTTGTTTTTGCAATATCCTACTCTTCAAATTGCAGGCGCCCGCCATTGCCAGGGCGGGTTGAATGACCTCGTGTTCAAAGGCGTCGGGGGCTGTGTCCGTGCAGCGGTCCACAAGACCCAAACGCTGCGCATCAACAGCCGAGAGGGGCATGCGCGACGTCATGATCTTGTGTGCGCGCTCAGGCCCGACGCGTTTGGGAAGCAAATAAGTCCAGTATTCTGAACCGTAGAGGTTGCCCATGTTGCGGTAGTGGGGGTTCAGCACCGCGCCGTTGTGTGCCCACACCTCGTCGGCCGTCAATGCCAGAAACACGCCGCCCGCCCCGGCATTGCCGCGCAGCACCGACACCGTGAGCCGGTCTGTGGTTTCAATGAGTTCTTTGGCTAGATCATCCATCGCATTGATATTGCGCCAGGACTCGTCGGCTGCGCTGCTCTGGGGCCGATGTGCCGCGGCCTCGATGCAGTTCAGGTGGATTCCATTGCTGAAAAAATCACGCCCGCCGAGTAACAGCAGCACGCGCGTGTCACGCTGCTTCACCTGCCGCAAAGCGGCAAGCAGGCGTAAACACTGATCGGTGGACATGGCGCCGTTGTAAAAGTCAAACGACAGACAGCCCACGCGAGCACCCGCAGGCCCGAATTCACGGTAACGTAGCTCCGCCCATTCATCGTCCGCGCGTTCGAGCGGTACAGACCAGACCGGCAGCGTGGCTGCCTCCGCCGCAAATGCCAGAGTCGCCGGAAGCTTGAAAGCCGGCCCATCACCGCAGCCCCGTGCAAGGCGGACCTGCCCAATCCAGACGCCGCCATCCACGGTACGCCGCAGCAGGGCACCATCGCGCTGGGCCACTACGGCACCCACAGCGGCTCCCGCCAGCGCCTGCGGGGCAGTTCCGGTTGCAGGATGCGCATCAAATAAATGGCACGGGTGGCCAAACAACTCGTCCTGGACGCCCGGTTGGCCGTCGGCGCTGCGCAGCCGAGCCAGGATCTCGGAAGTGTCGTGGCGCACCCAATCGATGCGGCGTGCCGCCTGCGGCATGGATGGGCGCCAGTTGTTGCAAAGTGACGCCTGGCTGGCGGCATCTACGGCTTTCGACGGCACAAGCGGGCCGCCTCTAGCGCCAAAGCGCTCCACAGCATGCAGGACCGCCGCCACAGCCGCCTGGGTAACTTCAGACCGATAGAGGCTCCCCTTGCTGGCCGAACGCATATCGAAACTGGCGTGAGCCCAAACCGGGCCTGCATCGAAATCGGCGTTGGCCTGCAACACGGTGACCCCCCACTGTGGCGCCTGCTCCAGCACAGCCCAGTCAAGCGCGGAGGGCCCACGGTCCCCAGGTGGGCCGGGATGCACCACCAGGCACACCACAGAACGCCAGACCGCTTCAGGAATGCGCCGTTTAAGAAACGGCGCGATCAGTAACTCAGGCTGGAACAGTGCGCAGGCCTCTTCGGTCACCGAGTCCGAAATGTCGAGTTCCACGGACAACTGGTGCCCAAGTGCCGTCAACGCCGTAAACAGCCGTTGCGAAAGGCTGTTGAAGCTGTGGCAAAGCAAGAGAATGCGCATGGCGTCAGCAGATGCGCGGCAACTGCTCTCCGCTGAGCCAGTCCACTACGCGACGTCCACCAAACCGGGTGTCCATTTGCACAAAGTGGTGCGGGTCCTCGGTCACGACACCAATGCGCACCGCTTGCGCCCCCAACGGATGGGCGCGCATGGCCAGCAAGATGGCATCGGCACAGTCCGGGCTGCAAATCGCGACGAGTTTTCCCTCGTTGGCGATGTACAGAGGGTCCAGGCCCAGCAGCTCACAGGCTGCATCCACCTGCGGTAGTACCGGTATAGCAGCCTCTTGGATCACCATGCCCACACCGGACTGCCCCGCGATTTCATTGAGCGTGGTGGCTAGACCCCCGCGCGTCGGGTCGCGCAGCACGCGCAAACCCGCTGCTGTTGGCGCCGCTCTCAGCATGGCCGCCACAAGCGTGTGCAGAGCGGCAGTGTCTGAGGTGATGGTGGTGGCGAACTCAAGCGACTCGCGTTGCGACAGCACCGCCACGCCGTGGTCACCAATGGTTCCCGACAGCAGCACGACATCGCCTGAGCGCGCGTTGGACCCAGATATATCAACCCCCGGCCCCACCACGC
The DNA here is from genome assembly GCF_054780335.1 of Curvibacter fontanus. Lineage (NCBI taxonomy): Bacteria > Pseudomonadati > Pseudomonadota > Betaproteobacteria > Burkholderiales > Comamonadaceae > Curvibacter > Curvibacter fontanus. The sequence continues at coordinate 248,393 of NZ_BAAGWN010000011.1, read as the reverse complement.
CAACGCCCGTGGTGCTGATGAACACGCCATCGCCCTTGCCCCGCTCCACCACTTTGGTGTCGCCGGTGATGACCGGCACGCCCGCCTCCCGCGAGGCCGCCGCCATGCTATCCACGATGCGTTTGAGTTCGGCCAGTGGAAAACCTTCTTCAATGATGAAGCTGGCCGCCAAGTACAAAGGCTGCGCACCCGACATGGCTACGTCGTTGATGGTGCCATGCACGCTCAGGCAACCGACATCACCCCCCGGGAAAAACAGGGGCGACACCACGTGGCCATCCGTGGCCATCACCATGCGCCCACCCACGGGAATTGCGAACGAGGCACTATCGTCACCCTGGCGCAAATAAGGGTTGTCCAGTGTGGCCACAAACAGCTCTTCAATCAGCTGGGCTGCAGCACGCCCGCCTGCGCCGTGGCCCATGTCAATGCGGCCATTTTTGATATCAAGCGGACGGATGTAGTTTCTTTTGACCATGTTGCTCACGCTGCCTCTGCCACGATGGCGATGTCGCGAAAACGTCCATACGAATAGTGCGCAGCACAGGCGCCTTCGCTGGAAACCATGCACGAGCCCACCGGGTTTTCCGGCGTGCACACCGTGCCAAAAATCTTGCAGTCGGTGGGCTTTTTTACGCCGCGCAAAATAGCGCCGCATTCGCAAGCTTTGTTGTCCGCCACTGGCTTGTAATTGAGCGCAAACCGTCGCTCGGCATCAAACTGGGCGAAGGCTGGCCGGATCTTCAAGGCACTGTAAGGTACCTCGCCCAAGCCGCGCCATTCGAAGCTGGCGCGCAGCTCAAACACTTCCGAGACCAGTGCTTGGGCATTGCGGTTGCCGTCGCGGTCAACCGCGCGCGTAAACTCGTTTTCGACTTCGTAACGCCCCTCGTTGACCTGGCGCACCAGCATCAACACCGCCTGCATCACATCAAGTGGCTCGAATCCCGCAATCACAACCGGCTTGCGGTACTCCTGCGCAAAATGTTCATAGGGTCCTGAACCAATGACGATGCTCACATGCGCCGGACCGATGAAACCATCAAGCGGTACCGTGCCAAATTGACGCACTTCAGGCGATTCCAGGATGTGCGTGATGGCCGAGGGCGTGAGCACATGGCAGCTCAATACGGTGAAATTTTCCAGGCCCTGGCGCTGTGCGTCACGAATGACCAGTGCGGTGGGTGGCGTGGTGGTCTCGAACCCAATCGCAAAAAATACCACCTCACGCTCAGGGTTCTGGAGCGCGATGGTCAATGCATCGGCGGCGGAATACACCATACGGATGTCGCCACCACGCGCCTTGGCCTTCACCAGTGACAGGCCATTGGATGCCGGCACACGCATGGTGTCGCCATAGGTACAGACGATAGCGTTGCGCTCCAGCGCCAGTTCTATGGCCAGGTCAATGCGGCCAATCGGTAACACACATACTGGGCAGCCTGGTCCGTGAACCATGCGCACGTTTGGCGGAAGAAGTTCGGCGACACCGTATCGCGATATCGCATGGGTGTGGCCGCCGCAGAATTCCATGAAGCTGTAGCACTTGCCGGGCTTCACTTCAGCAGCAAGGCGCTCTGCAATCTTGCGGGCAATATCGCCGTCTCGGAACTCGTCGATGTATTTCATGGGGTTGCTTCCTGCGGCTGGTTTGCGTGCACGGCCATCTCGCCAAACAGTGCGAGTGTGCGTTCGGCTTCCTCCGGATCAATGCGCCCGATGGCGTGGCCCACGTGAACGATCACGTAGTCGCCTACGGCGACGCCGGGCACAAGCGCAATGGAGATTTCCTTGCGAATGCCTCCGAGGTCAACGACGGCTTGGTCGTTGGCTAGCAGCTCGACGAGTTTGGCTGGAATGGCAAGACACATGACAGACTTTCGATTTCTTGTTGAATAGGGCGAACATTCGTTGGCGTGTGCGCAGGGGCGGCAACGCCATGCGCCGCGACCCAGGCCTGACCCAGTGCGAGCCCGGCATCGCCACATGATTGAGTTCGCGGCATGTGCACACTCATGCCGCGCTGCTGCAGGCTGGATGTAACGCGGCGCGTGAGCACGGCGTTCAAAAAACATCCCCCGCCCAAGCACACGGTGTGCGCGCCCGTTTGTTTTGCGGCCAGCGCGGCCCAGTCGGCCAGCGCATCTGCCAGTGCAAGATGGAACCAGGCCGCAGCCGCTGGCACATCTGGAAGATCAGCGGGCGTGACCAGAAGTGGCTCCAGCAGCGTACGAATGTCGAGTCGTTCCAGGCAGAGTGTGTCCACACCGTGCCGGACGGTTGGCGGATCGTTTTGGCTCAGCCAGACTTGAGCCTTTTGCTCCAGCGCGATCGCGGCCTCGGCCTCATGAGTCTGGCGAACGCTAAGGCCCAGGGCTCCGGCGGCAGCGTCAAACCAGCGACCAGTGCTGCTGGTAGATGGGCAGTTTATGCCGCGCTCCAGCATTCGCTGAACCATGCGGGCGGCAACATCGCCCACCACCGGCGCGAACCGTTGACCTATTTCCTGGGTGTGGCCCAACGCGTGCAGCGCAGAGGCCGCCATGCGCCAGGGTTCGCGCGCCGCTACGTCACCCCCAGGCAGCGCCAGCGGCCAAAGATGGCCCAGGCGCCGCCAGTCACCTGGCGCCACCCACAAGAGTTCTCCGCCCCAGGCTTTGCCGTCTGTACCGAGGCCGACACCATCCAGCGCAAGACCGATAACGGGTTCCTGCAGAGCATGTTCAGCCATCACTGCCGCGATATGCGCATGGTGGTGCTGCACACCGATGGCGGGCACGCCTAGTTCATGCGCCAGGCTAAGGCCCAAGCGGGTGCTGTAAAAATCGGGATGCAGATCATGGGCCACCGCCGCCACTGGACGCTGCGCGTGGCGCAGCAGTGAACGGGCGGAAAGCTCCAGCGCCCGGCACGCGTCGGGATGGCTCAAGTCACCGTGCAGCGCCGACCACTGCAGCCTGCCTGGCGAGAGCAAGCACGCGGTATTTTTGAGCCACGCACCACAGGCCAGCACCGTGGGCAAGTTGCCATGCATCACGCGGGTGTCGGGTTGTGGGTTTGTTGCTCGGCACCGGCGCTGCGCAACCGGGCCAGCTCGGCTTCCAGATAGGCCATGCGTTGACGCAACACGTCGTTTTCGTCCGCCGGCATCATGGCAGCACCCAGCCAGCTCAGCCATGCGTCCATCCCTTCTCCGGTGGTCGCCGACAACTGCAGTATCTCGATGGTCGGATTGACGCGACGCGCGAGTTCAATGCAACGCTGCACGTCGAAACGCACATGCGGCAGCAGGTCGATTTTGTTGAGCACCATCAACTGCGACGCGGCAAACATGTCGGGGTATTTGAGCGGCTTGTCTTCGCCTTCGGTCACCGACAAAATAGCCACCTTGGCAGCTTCACCCAAGTCCCAGATGGCGGGGCACACCAGGTTGCCAACGTTCTCAATGAACAGCATGCTGTGTGCGTCTGCATGCGAGTGGTTGTGGTCATGGTTGCCTGCATCAGGGTGCTGATGCAATTGCGCAAAAGCTTGTGACACCATGGATGCGTCAAGGTGGCAGCCCTTGCCGGTGTTGATTTGTACGGCCGGTGCGCCAGTGGCGCGGATGCGGTCAGCATCAAGACTGGTTTGCTGGTCGCCCTCGATCACGGCCACGCGCAAGCCCGGCTGCCGGACTTTCAACGCTTCGATGGTCGCGCAAAGCAAGGTGGTTTTTCCTGAGCCGGGGCTGGAGACCAAATTCAAGGCGGTGACTCCGTGTGCCTTGAAGTGATGACGGTTTTGACTGGCAATCCGGTTGTTCTCACCCAGAATGTCTGTTTCCAGCTTGATGGCGCGTGCCTGGCTCATGCCGGGCACCGAAACCCGAGCCGCACCTGCACCGAAATGCAAGTCACCGTTACGAGGGTCAACATGGACATGGGCATGGTCTTGTTCAGGTGGCCGGCCTTGTCCATGCTCGTGGGCGTGGCCATGGCCGTGCTCATGGGGATGGCCGCCGTTATGCCCGTGGCCATGAGAATGCCCATGTGCGCCATCATGCGCAATTACCGTGCCTGAGGTGGCGCAACCGCAAATTACACACATCTTGTTATCTCCTTGTTTGTCATGTCAGTTATCTTCCACCAGCATATCCACCACGCGCAGCTCAGTGCCACCCGTGGGTTGAAGCTGGTAGCGGCCACAAACCGGGCAAGCGTCGCCACGTTGCCCGATCATGACCGACTCACTGCAGGGCATGCACCAAGCTTGGCCGGGCGGCTCGTCAATGTCAAAGCGAGCATCCTGCAGGCAGGTTCCTGGCGCCAATGCCTCGAGCGCGAACCGCAGGGCACGTGCTTCGACACCAGCAAGTTGTCCCGCTTCGAGCCGAAGCAGGGTGACGCGGTGAAACCCTTCGCGAACCGCGGCGTCTTCCACCAGTTTGAGAATACCCCCCGCCAGACTGGCCTCATGCATGGAAACCCTCCGGTGATTGATTGGCGAGCCCGCTCGGTTGAGTAAAGAATTCATGTTTCACACAGGGATCGTAGGCGCTCAGGAGAAGATTGACCTCGCGGTAAACATCTGGGTTGGTGGAAGGGTGCAGGTTTTCAAGGGCTTGCGCGACTGCGCCGTGGGGGTGGAAATTCCATTCTGTTGGGGCAAGCACTTGACACGACACCACCCGTGCATCGTGGCCCGTACCGTCAAGTTGAACATGGTGAACCAGCAGGCCACGAGCCATTTCGACCCAAGCCATTCCGGTCAGCGAGGCTGATGTCATGCTGCCCACCGCCAGCCATTGCGCGCCACTGCGTGCAGGTTCGTCGGCCAACGCGAGGCGCACCAACTCTGCCAGGCGCGAACCCAGGCGTAGCCATGGGGTGTTGATCAACTCAGGTCGGGTCTGGTGCAAGCGCGTCCAAGGCCCGGTTTCAGCACACTCGGCGCGCCACAACGGTTGGCGGCTAAAGCCGGGCTCCCGGTGCAAGGAGTCGGCCAGCACCCTCAAATCAGTCGCGCTGGCATGCACGCGCAAAAATGATGCTGCGGGCGTCACTTTGTCTACCAGCGCTCGGGCCTGACGCAACAGCCGTGGCAGCCAGAGTTCGGTGCCCTCGCTCCATGAACGCAACCATGCCGCCGGGCTTTTTTCCCAATGCGTTAACCATTCTTGCGCAGGCAAGCCAAGCACATGCACAGACAACCAATGCTGAAGGCCATGCCACGGCTCATTGTGCGATGCACCCGACGGCGGTGGTGCCTCTGCGCCAAATACTGGGCACAGTTGCAATGCAGTATGGGCTTGCAGCCTGACTTGATCGTATGCAAGCGTGGACGCCAGTTGCGCCGGCCAATCCAGCCCAATGCGGCGCACATGTTCGCGCAGGGTTTCCCGTTGCAGGTCTTTGGCAGCGGTCGTCCCAGCAGCGGGCGCTAGGCTTTGGGCCGCAGCCACTGCCATCTCCGCGCATAGCCGGTGTGCATGACCGCACAGGCTAAAAAGGCTACCAAGCCTGGTCGGTAATGAGGCTGCCGGCACCCCACGGGTGAGCAGGGCAGCCCAGTCGCGTCGGGTACTAATCAAATTGTGCGGGCGCGGCTGGCCTGGCGTTACACGCAGCACCCCAGCAAGGTCATCCGATCGCAACAAGCTCATACCGTACTCCCGGAGGACGGTCGACGACCAAAAAGGAAGGTCCGGCGCGCCGCCAGGTCGGATGGTTTGGCCTGTGCTACGGCCTCTTTGGCCGGGGCAGCCGTGACCGGAGCTGGAGCCGGTGGTTGGCGCAACTCCGCCAAAACCGCTTGGGCTGTGGCACACGCCGCCGCATGGTCAGTGAATTCGAACATGGGTGAAAAGAGCGAACAGGCTTCGTAACTGCCAAAAGTGGGTTCATAGCTCGCGATGAAATCAAAATTTTTGACCCCAACACGGTGGGAGCGACTGCTCCCTGCCGTACCTGGCTGATCGATGCGCTCCAAAGGGAGCCAGACCAGGTTCATAAACCATGGGGTAATCAGGATGCCTACTGCACTCACCTTTTCGCTGGCTTGGGCCAAGGCGCCGGCTGGCGTTGGAGCCGCTACAGGGGCTGAATGGGCTACAACAGTCTCGCACAGTTCAAAGCCCAGAGCCTCAACACGTAGTGCCGGGTTCAAAATTGGCACACCCGCCATGCGCGTCCGGCCCACGTTCTCGAACAAGGCCGTCAACGCGTCGATGCGGGGCGTTAGCGTTGCGGGTGTGATGGCGCCCATGTGCAAATACGCTCAGGTGGCGTCCACCAACACCATGAACTGATCGGCGTCCCCATCGCACACGGGGCAGCGCCAGTGGGCAGGCAGGTCGCTAAACGCGGTGCCCGGATTCACCTGCCACACTGGATCGCCCTGCGCTGGGTCATAGACCCACCAGCAAATCTTGCACTCCAGCCGGGCGGCAGCAGGCAACTGCGCACTGTTGCCAAGGTAACTGCCTTCAAAGCGGGGCCCGCTGGAGGAGATCATGCGTGCTCCACCCATTCAAGCACTTCCTTGAGGCGTTCATAGGAATCGTGCAAATCTTCAGGTGCGGCCAGTGCCACCTCCGGTATCCCGGTGACCTCAACGGTGTTGAGGATTACCAAGTCTTGCGAGTTGTAGTAGACCACGCGCCAGCAATTGGGTGTGCAGGTGTTCGTGATGCGACAGTTGCCATACCCCCGCGAGAGAATCAAGACCCGGCCTGTGCCCAGATGATGGTCGAGAAAACCGATGTCTTCATTGGACATGGGCAGCAATGTGAGGTTCACCACGTGCGGGGGCTGGCCCGGCCGCCAAGTGCGCCACTGCTCCTCAATCTCGGCCAGTAGTGAAGGTGCATTCTGCACATTGGGGGGCAATGCGCCCTGCCAGCGTGGCACGGTGGGCCAGACGTCCTGCTGAGCGGCAGTCTTGAGTACCTCAGGTACAGCGCCCAGTTCCAGAGTGTCTGCTGCCACAGCACCGTTGACGGACTGTATGACGCGCCAGACACCGGCAAAGACCGACTCCTGCACGCTCAACTCAACCTGAGACTGCCCCGTGCCGGTGTCTGTGCCTTTGACTATTGCGCTGACTTCGCCTTCACCGAGCACCTGATTGATTAGCTTCAGATCGGGCAGCGACAAATGGCCCAAATCAACGCTGCGATTGGGGCCGCCGTGGCGAACTTCCTCAAGCAGCGCTAATGCCTCGCGCAGAGCGACATGCGCACCTACGCGTGCCGCAATTTCTTCGGGCTCAGGTAACGCGGGGGGGCGGAAGGTTTCCATGCCCTGCGGCATAGGCATGTAATCCAGAATTTCATCCTCGACTTGGCTGCCGGGACCGATACTGACGACAGGAATGGGAAAGTCTTTCATCACACACCTTATTAGTGACAGGAAGTGCCAGACGCGGTGGCGTTGACCACGGGAATGCCAATCGTTGGCGCACGAGACACGGGCATGGCCAAGGCCCTGGCCATCTCTTGTACATACTCGTCCCAGTCGTGCATGCCGCACAGTGTAGTGACGTACTGGCCATCGCGCAGAAATAAAAGCGTGGGCCAGCGTTGCGATCCGTACCGTAGCGCCAAAGCCTGCTCCAACTGGCGCGGCACCACGGCCACTTTGAAGCGTCCGGGGAAACAGCGTTGCAATTCTGGCAAAACCACGGCGACATCCAGACCTTCCGGAAACTGCACCGGGTCACCGGCAAATAGCACGACGCGGTCACCGCCTTCGGCCGCCCACGCATCAATGCTGGTTTCATCAACCCAGGTTGCGCCGTGAACAGTGACCAGGCGTTCAATCAAGGGTGAGGTTTCTGGTGCCGATCGAGGTGGTTGAACGGGCAGTTTTACAAGGGCTTCGCTGCCCACAGCGTCAACGGTTTCAGTGTTCAAGAGACGTCTCCAAAGGTTGTTGTTGATGCGTACCGGACAGCGCCAGAATCTGTTCCAGGCTCATGGCCGAAGGCAATGCAAAGCCCACACTGATATCGTGGCTCTCGCCATGAAGCGCAGCTTCCATAAGGTCAAGCGTGGCATTGATTTCCTGTGCTCGCTCAATACTGATGCGCTCTTGCGCGCTGTCGATAAAAATGAGAAGCCATTCATCGAGCGCTACCGCGCCCACCAGAGCTGTGTTCACGCGGCGCAGGTCACCACGGCCGGTGCACCGGGCATGACCTGGTTCGACGGCGACAACTTGCATGGGAATACCGATACACATGGTGTTTGGCCTTCAGACTGGAATCGCGGAGGGAGGAAAAAAGCGCTCGTCGCCAACCCGGCAAGCCAGCGCCTCGTCGGGACGTTGGCCTTCATAAAGTGCCAAGTCAAGTTGGGCGAATGACACCGTCTCGCGCTCAGTAAGCGGTCGGGTGCGCGGAATCGGCTGAGCACCCCAGCGGCGCAACGCATCCACACCCAAAGCCAAGGCATCTTCCATGGCGCGCTTCACACAGGGCCGCAGGCTGCCGCCATAGTCGTCAAGTTCCTCCGGCTGGCAGCCGATCAACAAAACAGCGTGCGGGAATTTTTCAGTCAGTTGCGCCAGCATCAGAACCTCTTGAAAACCAGTCTGGTGCAAGCTCATTTTTTTGGCCCCCATGAAGCGGGGAACTTCATCGTCTTCCACCGTTTTCAAGGTGCCTGGTTCCAAGCCATAGTCAATGGCATCGAATATGAGCAACCGTGACGCATCCTGCACATGTTGGATCAGATACAGACCCTGTGTACCACCATCAATCAGTTGAACGTGGGGCGCAAATTCGTAGCGGCTTTGCAGTGCCTGGATGCATCGCACACCAAACCCTTCATCGGCCCACAGAACGTTGCCGATGCCCAGCACGCAAATGGTTTCGGGCCTGTCACCAGGGTGGTGACAGGCCGTTTGAGGCAAACTGGTGCTCATGCTTGAATCATTCCTTCAAAAGGGGTGACGAATGCTGGGCTGATCGTCCAGTTGGGAGCGCAGTTGTTTCCAGGCATGGAAACTGTCCCAGGCGGCTTGCAGAGCCAGCCAAAAATTGGTGTCTGAGCGAAACACCAACGCGCAGCGGATGGCGGTGTCTGGGGTCATATCGCGCTGGCCCTGCACAAGTTCATGCAGGCGGCGACGGGAAACACCCAAAAGGCGGGCGGCCTCTGTCTGTGACAGGCCCAAGGGCGCCAGGTAATTACGGCTCAAAAAGCGCCCTGGGTGCCAAGGTGCGCGTGGCGGCACACCGGATGGGACACCCTTTGATACCGGTAATTGACGCCACGCGGCTTCCACGATGATCAATCCTTGAACGTGCGGTGGCCGGAAATCATCGTGCTAACCACGCTGGAGCGGCCCATGATGTCCTCGCGGATCGCTGCATACACATGCACGATGATAAAAACGATCAGGCTCCACATGCCCAAGTGATGCCATGTATGCACATCTTGCGACTGACCGAACAGCGGAATCACCCAGCCGAAGACGCGGTCGGCCCAGGAGCCAGCTTGCGCACCTTCGCCATAGAGGGCAAAACCTGTCACCACCATGAACAGTGCCGTCAGCAGGAACATGAAGAACATGGCAAACCGGGCCAAGGGGTTGTGTCCCACATAACGGCCGGGACGCGGGCTAAGAAACGCGTACCACTTCATCATGCCCAAGACTTCTCGCCAATAGACACGTTGAAAGATGGGCACCGAGAACAATTCACGGGCATGGCTGTTCCCAGCCACCGCCCAATAAATCCGCCCCAGCAGACCCACTGCCAGCATGTAACCAGCAGCAAAGTGCGCGAAACGGATGTAGCCCATCAGATAGTTGGCACTGGCCTCACCCGGCTGCGTTGGCAGCGGCGAGCCGATGAAATAGCCGGTAACGGCAAGCACAGTAATCGCCAAGGCATTAATCCAGTGCCAGATGCGCACCGGGGCCTCGAAGACGTAAACCGACTTGATCGATAAGGCATGAGCGACGGCTTCCTCGTCTGTTTCTGTGGGCCTGTGAAAGTCGGCGGCACTGGCCGACGTGCTTGTCTTGCTCATTAATCAATCTCCTGCTGGCTAGGTTTGTGGGGCAACGCGTGGTCTGCATTCGATGCAGCCCACGGCGCGCATCAGGATCGAATCAAAGTTGGCTCAGCAGGTAGGCACCTGCGCCGCCGTAGCAAGCACCCAGGCCGCCCAAAACCCAGGCCGCCTTGTTGGCGAGATAGCGTCGAATGCCAAGACCGATTGCCATGCCACCAATGTGCAGAGCGGCCGTTGCAAGAAGAAAGCCAGTGGCGTAACCCGCAAAGCCACTCTCTGGTGCTTCTGAGCCGTGCGCTAAGCCGTGCAGTGACGCGGCCACAGCGACCAGGCACAGTCCTGCGGCAATAGGCATTTGCACGCGAGCGAACACCAGCATGACCCCAAACAGCATCACACTCAGAGATACCGCGTGTTCAAGATACGGCACGGTCACACCCATCGCGCCCGCCACTGCTCCGAGCATCAAGGCCAGCATAAATGCCGATGGCCCCCACCAAGCTTTATTGGCGGGAAGGGCCTTGACCGACCACACGCCAACGGCAACCATGGCCAGCAGATGATCCAGGCCAAAGGGATGGACCAGGCCTTCAAAAAGGCTGCTGGTGCCATGCCCGGTATGCGCCTGTGCTGAAGCTATCGTCGCCATCATGGCCGCCGTCGCTATAGACCGCAAAAAGTTGATTTTTTTCACTTTGAAATGTCTCCTATGAAAACAGAACGGATTGCAAGCGGTGCGCTCAACGCACTTTCACGCTGGTGAGTTCTTGACCCTCGGGGCTCATGACATGGGTGGAGCACGCCAGGCAGGGATCGAACGAGTGCAACGTTCGCAAAATTTCCACCGGTTGCTCGGGGTTCACCATGGGCGTGTTCATCAGGCTGGCTTCGAACGCGCCGATCTGGCCCTTGTTGTCGCGCGGGCTGCCATTCCAGGTGGTAGGTACCACGCACTGATAGTTCTCAATGCGGCCATCCTTGATCTTGATCCAGTGACCCAGGGCGCCACGCGGGGCCGCGACCGTACCCACACCCTTGGCTTCCTTCGGCCAAGTGGCCGGATCCCACTTTTCGACGTTGGCCGTAGCGGTATCCCCCGATTTGATGTTCGCGACCATCTCCTTGAAATCGTCATACATCATTTCAGCGCAGTACTGCGACTCTAGCGCCCGCGCCAGCGTGCGGCCAATGGTGCTGGGCATCAGCTGTTTGACGGTGTATCGCGTTTCGGGTATGCCCAATGCCTTGGGTATGCCTGAGTTGATCATCATGGCAGACTGGTCCACCTGCTCCTTGACGCGCTGGGCGTACTTATTTCCCTGCGATGCATGGGCGTAGCCCAGGATGTAGCGCGCCAAGGGCCCCACTTCCACGGAACGCCCGCGCCAACGCGGGGACTTGATCCAGGAGTACTTGGCGCTCTCGTCAATTTCCTTGATGTCAGTCCGTGTTCCCTTGGTCTTGTCACCCAACACGTAGTTGGGTTCTGTCACGCCATCCCAAGGATGCAGACCCTTGGACTCATCGGCGTATTTGTACCAGCTGTGCGGCACAAATTCTTGCACCTGCTCTGGATCGCGGGGGTCGATGGGGTGAATCTTGTCCCAGTTGCCATCCAGAATCACGCCGCCGGGAAGTTTCTGCGTGCTGTGGTCGCCCATGATCTTTTCATAGGTGCCGTAGTCCATTACATTGGTGGCAGACAAGCCGCCGCCGTAGAGCCACCCTGCTTGCTTGTAGAGGGTGCCAATGGCTAATACGTCGGGGATATAGACATTATTATTGAACTCGATCATTTCCTTGATGCGGGCTTCAACAAAATTCAGGCGCTCCATGTTGACCGGAGCACCGGCCGCGCCATCCTTGTCGATGTTGATCGCACAGGGCATGCCGCCCACGAGATAGTTCGGGTGCGGATTTTTGCCGCCGAAGATGGTATGGATCTTGACCCATTCCTTCTGCAAGTCCAGTGCTTCGAGGTAGTGCGTCACGGCCATCAAGTTGGCTTCGGGCGGCAAAACATAGGCTTTGGAGCCCCAGTAGCCGTTCATGAAGGGCCCGAGTTGCCCACTTTCCACGAACTTCTTGAGACGATTCTGGACGTCACGGAAGTAACCGGGCGACGACAGAGGATGGCTTGGTGAAACTGTCTGCTGCAGTTCAGAGGTTTTCTTCGGGTCAGCCTTCAGAGCCGACACCACGTCCACCCAGTCCAGAGCATGCAGATGATAGAAATGCACAGCGTGATCGTGCACCTGCAGCGTCTTGGCCATGATCTCGCGGATCAAGTAGGCATTTTTCGGAATCACGATGCCCAGCGCGTCCTCCACGGCGCGCACTGAAGTCAGCGCATGACAGCCCGTGCAGACGCCACAGATCCGCTCCACGAATGCCCAAGCGTCGCGGGGGTCACGCCCCTTAAGAATCACTTCCAGCCCACGCCACATCGTCCCCGTAGAGACTGCGTTGCGGATCACGTTATTGCTGTCGAGATTGACCTCGCAGCGCATATGGCCCTCGATGCGTGTAACCGGATCGACCACGATGCGGCGACCCGTGTTGTCCATCTTGAAACCTTGCGTTTCGTATGCACCCATGTTGCTTCCTTTTTTGTCTTGTGTTGTGCCTTAGCGATCAGCAGAAGCTGACTCACTTTGACGGGTGTCTGGTTTTTGGGTGGCACGCTTGATGGCCGAAACTGCCGCGTGGGCGACCGCTGCCGCACCTACGACTGCTGCTGCCGCACCGCCGACCTTGTCGGCATTGGCCTCAATGCCAAACTGGTTGATGTCAGTCAGGCGGTTGTAGAACGAGCCCTTGTCCCAGAAGCCATCTTCCGAACATCCGATACAGCCGTGGCCCGCCTTGATGGGGAAGCTGGTTCCCTCATTCCATTGAACCGTAGAGCAAGCGTTGTAGGTTGTTGGACCTTTGCATCCCATCTTATATAGACAGTAGCCCTTGCGCGCCGACTCGTCGTCCCAGGCCTCGACAAACTGGCCTGCGTCGAAATGCGAACGACGGTAACATTTGTCGTGAATGCGCTGGCTGTAGAACATCTTCGGACGGCCTTGACGGTCCAGTTCTGGAATTCGGTCAAATGTCAACATGTAGGTGATGACCCCCGTCATCACCTCGGCAATCGGCGGGCAACCTGGCACCTTGATGATGGGCTTGTCAAAGATCACCTTGTGAACTGGCGTGGCCTGTGTCGGGTTGGGCTTGGCCGCCTGCACACACCCCCATGAGGCACATGAGCCCCAGGAGATGATCGCCTTCGCGTCTTTGGCCACATGCTTCAACTGCTCGATAAAGGGCTTGCCACCAATGATGCAGCTCATGCCATCCTGGTTCAGCGGCGGGTTACCCTCCACTGCGAGGATATAGTTGCCCTTGTACTTGACCATGATCTCCTCAAGGATGGCTTCTGCCTGGTGGCCGGCAGCAGCCATCAATGTGTCGTCATAGTCCAGAGAAATCATGGATAGCACGACATCCTTGGCCAGTGGATGCGCCGAGCGAATGAAAGATTCAGAGCAGCACGTACACTCCAGCCCATGCAGCCAGAGAACAGGCGTGCGCGGCTTGTTTTCCATAGCGTGCGCAATTTGCGGCACAAAAGCCGGCCCGAGACCCAATGACGTAGCGGTCAGGGAACAATATTTCAAAAAACTGCGGCGGGATATGCCTTGGCGGCGCATCACCTCGTAAAAAGTTTCCATCGTGGCATGTCTCCAGTTGCTTTTTGATCTTGGTCGGCCCCCGCGGCCCAAGGCGTTCAGGGAGGTGCCAACCCATTGAGGGCGGGCCTACGATGTACTGCAAGTCACGCGCCAACATGGACGGTTCAAGGGAATACCCCTATTCGCATCTCTAAGTAGTTGTTTTTATTGAAAAGATTAATCTCGGGAAGTTAGGTCTGTCAGGCCGTATTCGCACTCATGGAAGATCAGCTTCCAGCTGCCGATTGCTTTTGCAAGGCGTGTGTTCAGTCCATGGTTCATCGTCTAACTGGTAACGTAGAGGAGTTTCTTGACACCACCGCGCACATGCGCTGGCGCATTGAGCGCGATTACCAGGACTTGAAGCAGGATCTGGGGCTGGGTCACCACGACACGAGGGACGGGCTGGCGGGGATGAATCACCACGCCAGTCTGAGCATTGCCGCGTACGGCTTCTTGATGGCACCGCGACTGAAGGCTGGCAGCGATGCCAGCGGTAAAAAAACCTCATCAAACGCTAGGTACCTGCTGTTCCCAAGAATTACGTCCCTCGGGGAAGTTCAGCGCGCGCAGCGTCACGTATCAAACTCGATCATGACATTGCGCCTCCAACTGGGCGTCGCCCTCGCAAGCGTTCTGGGACACTGCCCGCATTGCAACTCAATAAATCTGCGTCTATATTTGCGACGCAGTAAGATTAAAAGCTTATGGTATTGGGTTGGGGGTAGGGCGGTGTCCCTTTCAACGATCCCTAAAAACACAGAATTTATTGTTGTAAACAAAACTTTCGATACCGGTCGTTTTGCAGTACTGATAAAGATCGCTGGTGCGGTTGATAAAGCCTGCTCCGGTGAAATTCAGAGAAGTGTTGCAAAGCACCCCGACTCCGGACAAACTTCGGAACGCTCTGAGCAGTTTGTGAATCGCCGGATTTTGGGCGGCGTTGACTGTTTGCGCACGGGCAGTGCCATCCACGTGCGTGATGGCCCGCAAATTTGTATTCTTGACTTTCTGAAAGTACAGCATATGCGGAGATGGCCCCTGCCAATCAAAATGGCGGCTCACCTCTTCCTCCATACAAATCGGCGCAACCGGACGAAATTCTTCACGTTTCTTAATGTGGTTTAGACGGTTACGCATTCCGTCGGTAAACGGTGCAGCCAAAATTGAACGGTTCCCCAGCGCACGAGGGCCGATTTCGCAACGACCATGGGTCCATGCAACGATTTTTTCTTGTGCTAGGAACTGAGCTACTCGATGTGCTTCTAGCGGGAAGGTGTTGACGTCAGGCATGTCGGGTGAATCATCCTCAAATGCCTTGTCGCTGTAAACGTCCCACTCGACCTTTGCTTTGCCAGTAAACTCCCGCATAGCGTCTATGCCAGTACCGATTGAGGAACCAGTATCGTTAGTACACGGGGGTACAAACACGTCCTCAAATAAACCGCTATTTCGCCACATGGTGTTCCAGTCGCAGTTGAGGCCGCAGCCACCCGAGATAAGCAATGGATAGCCAGCGGTGAGGTTTTTCTGGGCGTACTGGTAGAAGCGGTTAAATATCTCATCCGAGTAACGTTTGGCCAAACGCGTGAAGTCTGGGTGTTTTAGGCCGATGTTGTAAAACTTAGACCAATGCATGTCGTCCTTGGCAAGTGTGGCAAGAATGCTGTCGTGCTTTAATAGAAAGTCGGTGACTTCTTGTTCTTCGTGGGTCATCTCACCAGATTCGCCGTAGGCGCACAAGGCCATAAGTTTGCCTGGATCTTCGTTTCGCAGTTTGCCTTTTTGCAAGGTGAAGGTCGGATCGGCCAGCGCGTAAAGGAATGAGTACTTGTTTCCCGGCGTTGCCATTACACGACCGAGGTTTGTGACAAGCAGGCTCTCATCTACAAGATAAAAATCACCCAGGGCACCTTCCCATACCAACACGTAGCACGGCTTGCCTTGCTCAAAGGGCGAAAGGCCATAGCTGCACCAGATGTGCGAGCGTTCGTGGCTGCTAGTAAAGTATTTAACCTCAGCGCCAAACATTCGCGTTGCGTGATACTGAACGGCTGATCGGTTATGGCCATAGTATCCAGCGCCGATCGGCGCATTGACTGCCAACGATCCTTTGCTCCAGCCGCTCACCGCAAACACGTCTGGCATAACACTAAGTTGTTCAGCCGCACTAACGAACTGGGTTGGATTCAAAACTTCGAATCGCGGAAAACTATCCTTTTCGGCCTCGAACGACCATTCGAGTTTGCCAACTGTGCCGTCGATCAGCGCGATTGATCCGTCGTGCCCCGGTTTCATTGAAAATATTTTCATATTCTTTTCTTTGCGAGCTCAAGTCTGAAGTGCAACTTTGTGATTAAACCGGTTGGGTGAGTGAAATGCAGGGGCTATCTGAATTTTTGTGTTCGAGGCACGCAGGGAGACTTATCGTCCCGGAATTTCACAAGTTCAATGTGCTTAATCTGTCCAGTGACCCAGTCGATAGCCGGTTGAAGCGTCAACTGATCCTGCCCCCCGTGTTCCCGGACACGGTCTATTCGCAATATAGCGCGGGTTGCTCTATTGGTCCCTGACGCCGTTTTGCAGCTTGATGCTGCCTGAACTCCCTGGGTGATTTCATTTTCAAACTCGAATGCGGATGCACTTCATTGAAGTGCTCGAATGCCGCCGGCAATTGAGCCATGACCGTCTGGGCATCAGTCAGGCCCATGCGGCTGATGGTTCAACCTTATGGAGAATCGATCAACGTAACTCGGTATGGCATTCCGTCAGTCCAGCGATGTTCCGTCACGACCCGCAAGTCAATGTCTGTCAGAGAGTCCATGGCTTCTGCAATGGGTTCCGTTGTGGCAGCGTCGCCAGAATACCTATCCCGGTAAACGCGAATTTTTTCGAAGGCCTGGTATGCCGGAGAGATTTGATCATCGCCAAACAAATCTTCTTGCAGTTGCACATCAGCCCAGGTTCTGGAAATCGCCAGTACCCTGACCTTGACGGTCTGAGGCTTGCATAGTGGCAGGGTCTTGACCCGTGGGCCGGTGGCGAAAAGTTCTCCGTTTTGTCCACTGTGAATATGGAGTTGACCATTGCGCGCATGACGGCGTGCCCGATTCCGCAACTCAGCTATACGGGCATCGGAGGCTGGGTTGATCGCGCAGGAAAACGCCCAGGCATACGATTCGCGCAACCGAGCTTGGTCTTCTAGGATGCGCGCGATATCTTGATTGAACAGGTCATCGGAGCCGTCTTTCCGAACCGACAGACGCAGTGCGCGCTGGGGTGTCTCGAGTAGATGGGCGATCACCTGCATTGTGTTGTCGCCAGGCATGAATTCAAATCCCAGGGAACTGGCCATCAGGGAGCGCAGGGACGGCAGATCCGTGCACAACTCCTCCTTGAACTCGCGGGTCCTTGCTTCAAGAACGGCCTCCGTGAGGGCAACACCATTGGCCGCAAAATCCCGCCATGCAAAAGAATGGGTGCGTGTCTTCGTCATGTCATCGACTCCTTCAAGATCAGGTACGCATGAATGCAAACCATCCAGGCCTGCAAGCCCCCGATCTCATCGGCGGCGCCATCTTTGGTGGAACCGGAAGTGGCGTGTGTCTCGGCCGATGACCAAAGCAGGTAGGCGACGGGGCGATCATCGCGATTGCCCCGACGGTGAATCACCGGAGGGACATCAAATACCTGCGTGAACACCGAACGCAGGTCGAATTCCAAGGCGCTGGTCCGCGCAGAACCCTCACCCTTCTGCAGGCAAATGCGTAGCGAGGAAGACATGACACCCGCCTTGCGAAGCAGCTCCAGCAGATCACGCGCACGTGCCGCTGCAGCGAGAGAGAGGTAGATGCCGACGGCACATCGACGCCAGCTTTCGACCGCATGCTCGAGCATGCGGTCATCCGCGCTGCCTTGCAAATAATAGGCAATGGTTTGGTACTTGGGCTGCCACATCCGTTCGAGCCTGGCGCCGAGGCTGACAAGCAAGGCTGGCAGGCGCAATGCCTCGGCTTTGTTGCCACTGAATTTGCGCGGGAACTGCAGGCCCAGCCAACGGCGGAAATCTGATTCGAGCCGCTCTCGCCAGCGAGTGAGCACATCCGTCGGTAGCAGCATGCGCTGGGCGATGGCCGCGTCGGACGCTCCGTCGCGCATTTGCTCAATGGCCCAGACTACCGACCCGACCACCAGACCCTGTTGGGCCGCCTGACTTGCACGGGGTGCAGTCGGGGTGGTCCATTGAAATGGATCGGATGAAGTGGGCAACGTGGCCGGCAACTGAGTGTCTTCAAGCGTGCGCCAACACAAATGCGCGGCCGAAAGGCCGGTGCGTCGCACCCTTTGAGCAAGCGTGTTGGGCCTGATGCCGAGAATGTTCGCCCATTCCGTGGTTGTCAGTTGTGACTTTTCGCAGATGGTGTCATCAAGCCACTTGCGTAGGGGCTCCTCATAGAGGTGACTGTAGCTACGCAAGGTGGTTGCAGGGGAAGCATGCCCGGCCATCGCGGCAATCATCTCAAGCGGGCTGACGTCCGCCGTGGGACTGGATAACCAGCTGAGGTACACCGCATTGCTGATTGCTGTATGTCGCAGGGTGTGGAGTCGAATAGAGCGTTGTCCGGTCGCGCACTTCAAAAGAGCGTTCACATAGTTTTCGGAGGAGGACGGGCGATAGCGTTGTGCATCATCACCCGGGTCCCCAAACAGAAAGGCGCTGTCCGGTGCGCCCTCGGAGCGACGGAAATCAACCAGCTTCTGAACAACGGCCAACGCCACCGGTTCACGCAGGCTCAAACGCCTTTGGCTGTCGATGGACTTGAGGCGGCCACGGCGGGCATCGCGAGCGATTTCGATTTCGGCGCCTCGACCATCGTTGCCGGTGACAAACTTGACATTGCGGATGCGCAGCCTCATTAACTCCATGCGGCGCACCGGCGTGTTGCCGGCAATAGCCAGAATTGCCTGTGAATACAATCCCATGCGTGCATCGGCGCACTGGGAAGCGGTGCTCATGCACCACTGAATCTCATGTGGCCAGATCACATTGGCCTGAACACGGCTCTCAGTGCGGGCATTGCCAAGAAAGGATTGGGCCAATGGCTCCAGATCGAACCACTCGGTAAGGAATTGATGGAAGCTGGCCAATGCGGCGCTCATGACGGCACGGTTGGAGGGAGCCTCTTCAGCTACAAGGGTTGCATAGAGGGGCTGTAGCTGCTCTGTGCGCCAATTGAACGGGCTGTCCGGCAAATCACTGATCGCTCGGCCTAGCTTGAGCAGAGCACAAGCGATGTACCTGCTGACGGTACTGGCGGCAGGGTTGGGGGTTTGAGTGGTCCCGTTCTCGCAGATATGCGCCGCCCAGGCGACCAGCACGGCAGTCCTGGGGTCCGCGGACAACAGACGGGCGCCAAGACCGGTGAAGCCGTGGGCCCAACGGCGCTTGGTGAGGCCGTCGATTTCGTTTTGGCGTTCCTCGCGCATTATGTCGAGCGTCATGTTCAATACCGCCATGTTGATGGTGGAACCTGCGGCGTCCTCCGCCACATCTAGCAGACTGGATGTGGCACCACACTCGTAGACCGTGTCCACGCCATCGTCCGGGTCTTGATCCTTGATGGTCATGCCTGTTTGCTTGCGTGCCCATGCCTCTCGTGGAATGGCTGACAGGCAGAAGACACGACAGGCGTGCGCGACCAGGCTGGCAGGAAAATGTTGGTTACACCAGGATTCAAAGTCAAGGGTCAGCTCCTTGATGGGGTCAGACTTGTCTGCAAACACGTGGCTAGAACGAAGGATTTGAATCAGATCACTGCTCCATCTGCGTGTGGCAGCATCAAGACTTGAGACTGATCCTGACCAGGCCATGACGGTGAGCGGGCTGAGGTAACGTCGCTCGAGGTGCGGTGGATCAACGGCTTCCCATTCCAGGGCGGCACGCCCATCGATTGAATAGTGAGCCAAGGGTGAACTTTCGAGTTCCTTCAACGCCTTGGGATGCACGCCGTCCAGGCAGATTAGCCGCAGTGGCAACGTTCCTGGGGCATGGTGATCGCGGGTAATGGCGATCGCCTGAAGTTGCAAAAATCGCCTGACTCGTTTTTGGCTGTCTATAGAAACTGACCATGTGACCGCGCCATCGTCGGATCTGGAAAACAGAACACCGGGCGTGAGCTCAGGAGTCGATCGGGAAAAAGACATTCCTCACTCCTTCGACAGGCCAAACACCACGTCGCCGAAAACGGAAGTTGCCACTGCATCCATCGCTTTCGCGGTCCGGCTGCTCCAGGTGTCGAGGCAGGAGTTGCTGAATGCACTGAGACGATATTGGCCGCGAATGGAATGGCGCAGAACCGCGTCGATGTGGCTGGATGGCAGTCCTGCGTGCCGGAGGAAGTTTTCCATGACTTTGCGGCCGCAGTCCGGGGCCAGTTCATAGTCACTGTCAAATGACCGTATGAAGTCATGCGTGGCGACGGGGACGACCTTGCAGGTATCAGTCGCAAGACAAAGCAGACGAATATTCGAACTATTGGCGACGCTGTTGCACCAGCGGGCAAAGTCGGACGATGGCGTGTGTTGTCGGGACAGGCGCGTGAGCATGATCCTGCAATGGGCGCGCACCCCTCTGATCGTTAGCGTGGCGAATTTGCACAGGGGTACCGGCTGTAGACCCTGATCATTGGGAGTCACCTTGTCGTGCAGTGCCAGCCATGCGTCGTTGTTTTCATCGATATCAGCCGGCAAATCGACAGTGGCTGTTTCGCGCAAGGCGAGTAGCACCGACAGTCGCCATGCTGACAGCCTGATAAAGCTGTTGTGAAACGTCAGAAGGCGATGAAGTCCTGCATGGTTTCCTGGGCTGTATTGGTTTGTCAGATCGACGAGGTGCCGGTCGTGCCGTTGCAAGGCTTCATGCGTCGGTACTGCACGGCATCCAAAGCCAATAGAGCCGATCGGGATTGATGCCGGTTCACTCCATTCGGTCATGGCGTAGAGGCGGCTCATGGCTTGGTGGATTTCTGCGGCACTCAGGCTGGCATAGTGGAGCTTGCTGCGAGGGATGTGACTCAGGTCGCAGTTTGTGATGAAGCTGCTCAAGCAATCTACGCCCAACTGTCGCAGTGCGCGCCCCGTGCTGTAACGCAGCCTTGACCATGATGGTGCAATGTCATCAGGACATGGGTACACCCGGGCGGAACTATTAGGAGGGGCATGTTCTGGATAGAGGTCCTGCAGTTTTTTCGCGGCTGGGTAACGATCAAAACGTGATTTCAAATTTCTGACCAGCTTCAAGGGAAGAGGGCGGACGAGCATGTACGACGAGGGCATGCTGCCCGGCAGGGCTTGAGACGGTTCATTGATGACCATTCCAAAGTCGATTTTGATGGTGCCTTCATTGATGGCAACTCCTGCAACCCATGCGCCGTCGATCAGCGAATCGAGAAGCTCAATTTCAGCTGCTACACCTATGGAGAACCCCGTGATCGCCACCAGTACACCCAGCGCCCCACTCAATGAATCGGCGTCGAGTTCGCGCGCAATCACGGAATATGCGCGTGTCGTCTGTTCGTTGCTGAGGTTGCGGTGTTTTGTCGCTCCTGCTCGATGGGCGGATGAAGCCGAAAAAACATTGCTCATCAGCTCCCCGACAACGCGACCTCGAATTGATGGCGGGGGTGGTGGGGCGCTGGAGAAATGACGTACGACATCGCGCCAGGCCTTGTGCAGGCTGTGCAACCAGGGGGCATCCACGGTTTCATCGGGTGCCATGCCTCCAAGAAGAATTTCGATACTGCTTGACGGTACATCATCTTCTCCGAGCATCGTGCTTAAGTGCCTTGATGCACTCAACGGAACTGGCTTCATGCGTTGCAGCGCCAACAATGTTTGAAGACCCACATAGATTTGTGCGAGGTTGTTTTTCTGTAAGCGTGAGTCGGCCAGAAGACACCACAATGGGTGCTTGTGCTTGAGACCTTTCAGCGCGCTTGGAGCATCTAGCTGATCATCTTGCTGAGTGCTGAGGACTCCGTCTAGGAGATCACTGAATTTGTATTTGACGTCATCAGCGTGATGATTAGCTGAAGGAAGACACTCAAGTAGGCGCATGACGGACTTGGTTGCTGCGCTGACGACGGTTAGAAAAGCGGGGGCGCCGCGTGGTGCGTCAAATAATTTCAAAATCCTTTCGATGAATTGGTTGTTGGTGCATTGATCTTCTTTTAATAAATGAGTACTGTCTGTGATGTCGGTAAGTAGTCGCGTTTGATTCATGGGTCTTCCTTTGAATGAGGTGCGCCAATAGCGTAGAGAGCGATGACCGGGTTGGATTTGGCGGATGAGATCCGACCGAATGACCGGGCAAGAACGGCGAGGAAAAGGGAATGGTTGAGCCCGGATCACGCCCAACGGGCTGATCCAGGACTCCTCGTCACAACAACGGAAATGGCGCTCATTACGACTGACGGGAGAATTCCGTCGGCCATCTTTTGAGTGCGGCTATCGCTGACGCAGAAAGTCAGCAGCAGCGTTGATTGGCGGTGCCATGCGTACCCGCCATCTCTAAGGATGGCCAGATCCGCTATATATAAGGCGCCGATGTGGCGGCGCGATGAGCCGAGAAGTTCGACCCAACGGTTTTAGCTTATCGCAAAAAATTGCCATATGCAAACGATCCGGCAAGTGACGCAAATCGGCAAACGAAAGTTTGCAAATTCCACGCCGCTGTCAGTACCCAATGGTCAACTTTCGCGTATATTCTCTATGCCATCTGAAAAAGTTTTGGGAGTGGCAGGATGACGCGGCAGTGACACTCGTCATCTTGTGGGTTAGATCGGCGTCATCTCTAGCGTGGTCTAAGTGATTGATTTAATTGACTTGCGCCAATTAAGATCGTTGCATGGCGCATATAGTCGCTAGGTCTACACAGTGATAGTAGAGCGCTCATAACCCAGGTCGGAGGTTCAAATCCTCCTCGCGCAACCAAACAAGAAAAGCCCTCTTACGAGGGCTTTTCCAATTCCGGGCACTCTAGCAGGCAGTGCCATGGTCGCTGGGCCATGGTCATGCGCAGTGGTCCGCATTTGAGAGTTCACCATGACGACACGTCGCCAATTCGGCCTGGCCGCAGCATCGCTGCTGGCCGCCCCCGCCCTGCTCAAGGCCCAGGGCAGCAGCAAGATCATTCTGGGTCAGTCGGCCGCCTTCACCGGTCCGGCCGCCGAACTGGGCATTCAGTTCCATCAAGGCGCCAAGCTCTGGTTAGACCAGGTCAATGCCCAGGGCGGCATCGCCGGCAAGACCATCGAGATCAAGACCCTGGATGACGGCTACGAGCCGGACCGCTGCGCGGCCAATACCCAGAAGCTGATCGGCGAGGACGTGTTCGCGCTGTTCGGTTATATCGGCACCCCGACCAGCCTGGCCGCGCTGCCGCTGCTGACCAAGGCGCAGGTGCCTTTCATCGCGCCCTTCACGGGCGCCATGGGCTTGCGCGAGCCCTTCAACAAGCAGGTCTTCCACCTGCGCGCTTCCTACAACGACGAGACCGCGCTGATCGTCAAGCAGCTCACCAATCTGGGGCTCAGGAAGATCGCGGTCTTCTACCAGAACGACGCCTACGGCAAGGCCGGGCTCGATGGCGTGACGCTGGCGCTGGGGCAGCAAGGACTCAAGCCGGTGGCACAGGCCACGGTGGAGCGCAATTCCGTCAACGTGGCCGCCGCTGCCAAGGCGCTGACCGCCGCCGCTCCCGACGCGGTGGTGCAGATCAGCGCCTACAAGTCCTGCGCGGCCTTCATCCGCGAGGCGCGCAAGGCCGGCTACGGCGGGACTTTCTACAACGTGTCCTTTGTCGGCACGCAGGCCCTGGTCGATGAGCTCGGCAAGGATGGCGCGGGCGTGGTGGTGTCCCAGGTGGTGCCCTCTCCTTACAGCGCCTCGCGTCCGATCGCGCGCGAACTGGCCGAAGTCGTCAGGAAGGCCGGTGGCAATGCGCAGGCCAACTTCTCCAGCATGGAAGGCTATCTGGCGGCCAAGATCGTGACCGAAGGCCTCAGGCGTGCCGGCGCGCGGCTGAGCCGCGAAGGGCTGATCCAGGGCATCGAAGCCATCGGGACCCAGAGCCTGGGCGGCTTCCAGGTGAACTTCTCGGCCTCTGACCACGTGGGCTCGGGTTTTGTCGAGCTGTCCATGCTGACCGGCGACGGGCGAGTGCGCACCTGAAGCGGGCCGGGGATATCCCCGGCTGACAGAAGGGCGGTTGAAGGAATAGACTCTCACCCATGAAGGTCATCGATTCCATCGTCGCCCAGGCCGCCGGCATGGCGGCCATCCGGCGTGACATCCACGCCCACCCCGAACTGAGCTTCCAGGAACGGCGCACGGCCGATCTGGTCGCGGCCCGTCTGACCGAATGGGGCATCCCCGTGCACCGCGGTCTGGGGGGCACCGGCGTGGTCGGCATCATCCAGCAGGGCGCCTCGAAACGCGCCATCGGCCTGCGCGCCGACATGGACGCCCTGCCCCTGCAGGAGGGCAACACCTTTGCCCATGCCAGCCGCCACGACGGCAAGATGCACGCCTGCGGGCACGACGGCCATACCGCCATGCTGCTGGCGGCAGCACAGCACCTGGCCAGGCAGCGCAGCTTCGACGGCACCGTCTACCTGATCTTCCAGCCTGCCGAAGAAGGCGGCGCGGGCGCCAACGAGATGATCAAGGACGGACTGTTCGAAAAATTCCCCATGCAAGCCGTGTTCGGCATGCACAACTGGCCGGGCATGCGCGCTGGTACTTTTGCACTGAGCCCGGGGCCGGTGATGGCGTCGAGCAACGAATTCAAGATCACCATCCACGGCAAGGGCGGGCACGCGGCCATGCCGCACAACGCGGTGGATCCGGTGCTGGTGGCCAGTCAGATGGTGCAGGCCTTCCAGACCATCGTCAGCCGCAACATCAAGCCCGTCGACGCCGGTGTCATCTCCGTCACGATGATCCACGCGGGCTACGCCACCAACGTCATCGCCGACAGCTGCGAACTGCAGGGCACGGTGCGCACTTTCACGCTGGAGGTGCTGGACCAGATCGAGGCGCGCATGCGCGAGGTGGCGCAACACACCTGCGCGGCCTTTGGCGCCCGCTGTGACTTCGAGTTCGATCGCAACTACCCGCCCACCATCAATGCCGAGCAGGAAGTGGCCTTCGCCCGCGGCGTGATGGCCGGCATCGTCGGCGAGGCCAACGTGCTCAAGCAGGAGCCCACGATGGGCGCGGAAGACTTTGCTTATATGCTGCTGGCCAAACCCGGCGCTTATGCCTTCATCGGCAACGGCGATGGTGTGCACCGCGAAATGGGCCATGGCGGCGGCCCCTGCACCCTGCACAACCCGAGCTACGACTTCAATGACGAGCTCATCCCCCTGGGCGCCAGCTATTGGGTCAAACTGGCAGAGGCCTGGCTGGCGCCCGGCCGCTGAAGCGACTTCTTCAGCGCGGCGCTCCCAGGCCGCGGTGCGCGGCGATCTGCAGCAGGCCGTCGAAAATCAGCGTATCGACCAGCTCGAAGCGCGTGGCCAGGCTGGGGGCCATCTTCCAGCCGGCCCCGCCGGCCATGACACACCAGGGCTCGGCGTTGCAATGTTGGCGCACGTGCTCCACCATGCGCTCCATCGCGCCCGCAATGGCGTAGGTGCCGCCGCTGGTCAGGGCGTCGCTGGTATTGGTCGGGAAGGGGCGCACTTCGCCCGTGGGCACGTGCAGTCCGGCCGTGCCGGACTCCAATGCGCGCAGCATGATGCCGTGGCCCGGCAGAATGTAGCCGCCCAGGAACTTGCCACCAGGATCGATGGCCTCCACCGTGACCGCCGTACCCACCATGGCCACGACGATGGGGCGCTTCGGACCCATGGACAGCATGTGATGCCAGGCGCCGATCATGGCCACCCAGCGGTCCGGGCCCAGGCGGGCCGGATGGTCGTAGCCATTGCCCAGTCCGGCTTCCTGGCTGCTTGCGATGACCCAGTGTGGGGAGACGTCCCACTGCTCCATCTGCGCTTCGATGCGGTGTTTGACGGCGTCGCTGGCGACCACACAGCCCAGCATGCAGCTGGGCGCCGGCAAGCCGGCCCAGGCGGTCTCGGCTAGGCGGTCGATGTGATCAAGGAATTCAGCGCCCTGGGCCAGCACCCGGGCGCCGGGCTGGGGCGCTTCGTACAAGGCCCATTTGAGGCGGGTGTTGCCAACGTCAATGGCGAGAAAAGACATGTTTTGGATTCAGTTGGCGACAGCCGGCATCATAAAGGAGGATGATGCTCAGCCTTGTCGCCAGGGCAGGCCGCGCAAACGCCAGCCACCGCGGTGGCCGCGCTGGGCCTGCTCGTCCGGATCACCCTCGAAACCCTCCAGGATGTTGTAGGCCTCCAGGCCGAGTTCGGTGGCGCGGCGCGCGGCGGCGATGGAGCGCACCCCGCTGCGGCACAGCAGCACGACTTTCTTGCCGGGTGAGGCAGCGGCCAGCAGGCCGGCGTCGAAGTTGGCGTTGGGCTGCATGCCGGGCCATTGTTTCCAGGCCAGGCCGAGGGCCCCGGGCACGAAACCCACCCATTCGCGCTCGGCGTCGCTGCGCACGTCGACCAGCAGGGCTTGGCCGGTCTGCACCCACGCCCAGGCGAGTTCGGGGCTCACGTTGCCGGCATAACCCGGCGCCGGCGCCACGGCCATCAGCGCGGCGCCATCGGCATCGTGGCGCAGGCCGGACTGCAGGTTGGCGGGGACCGCCTCGTCGATGCGCCGCGGCTTGGGCAGCTTCAGGCCTTCCATGATGGCCTTGAATTCGGCCAGGGACTTGCCCGCCACACGGGCGTTGCCGTGTTTTTCAGCCCCGATGGTGCTGTGCTGGCGCCCCTGGTAGTCATGGCCCGGCCAGACCACTGTGTCTTCCGGCAGGGTGAAGAGCACGCGGGTGAGGCTGTTGTACAGCGCATCGGCGCTGCCGGACTGGAAGTCGGTGCGCCCGCAGCCATTGATGAGCAGAGTGTCGCCGGTGAAAACGTGGCGCTGGCCACCGTTTTCCCAGAGGTAGCACATGCTGCCCGCAGTGTGGCCCGGCGTGTGCAGGGCACGGATGCGTTCACGGCCGAAGGCGAGTTCGGCGCCGTCCTGCAACTGCAGGGTCGCGGTGCGGATGCCGCAGGCTTCGGGCGCGGCCGTCCGGGCGCCGGTGTGTTC
Organism: Curvibacter fontanus; assembly: GCF_054780335.1. Classification (NCBI taxonomy): domain Bacteria; kingdom Pseudomonadati; phylum Pseudomonadota; class Betaproteobacteria; order Burkholderiales; family Comamonadaceae; genus Curvibacter; species Curvibacter fontanus. The sequence goes on along the minus strand of NZ_BAAGWN010000011.1, from coordinate 221,435 downwards.
CACCAGCAGGCCGGCGCTGGTGACGTGGTCGGCATGGGCGTGGGTTTCCACCACCAGCGTGAGTTTGAGGCCGTACTCGCGCAGCACGCCGAGGTCGCGTTCCAGCTGTTCGTCCACCGGGTCGATGATGAGCGCCTCGCGGCTGTCGGCGTCGAAGAGCAGGTAGGTGTAAGTGCTGGAGGCGGGATCGAAGAGCTGGATCGGGTTCATGGCATGGGGCGTCCGGGTGGATGCAGGAAGAGCCCCAAGGATACGCAAAAAAAGCGAAGGCCGCGCCACCGGGATGACGCGGCCCTCGCTGCCTCGCGGCGGGTCGGATCAGACGATCCTGACGCTCAGATTGGGCAGGCCGTCGATGTGCATCTCGATCAGGTCGCCCTTGACCACGGGGCCCACGTTCTCGGGCGTGCCCGAGTAGATGATGTCACCGGGGAAGAGCTCGTTGGCTTCGGACAGCTTGCTGACCTGCTCGGCGACCGACCAGATCATCTGGTTCAGGTTGGCGTTCTGCTTGACCTGGCCGTTGACCTTGAGCCAGATGTTGCCCTGGGAGAAATGCTGAACCTGGCCGAGCTTGTGCACGGCGCCGATAGGCGCCGACTTGTCGAAGCTCTTGCCGATTTCCCAGGGCTTCTTCTGGTCGCCCATGGCGCGTTGCAGATCGCGCCGTGTCATGTCCAGGCCCAGGGTGTAGCCGTAGACCAGATCGAGTGCTTTTTCCATCGGGATATTGCGCCCGCCCTTGCCCAGACAGGCCACCAGCTCGGCCTCGTAGTGGTAGTTCCTGGTCAGCGTGGGGTAGGGGTGGTCGGCCACGGCGCCGGCGGCCACGTACTGGATGGCATCGGTCGGTTTCTGGAAAAAGAAGGGCGGCTCGCGGTCCGGATTGGAACCCATTTCAATCGCATGAGCCCGGTAGTTGCGGCCGATGCAGTAGATGCGACGCACCGGGAACATCTCGTCGGAACCGATGATGGGAATGTAGGTGTCGGCCACATCGAAGGGGCTCTTGGGCTTGTTCTGGGCCACGCCGGGCAGGGCGCAGCCGGCCAGTGCGCCGGTGGTGACGAGCGCGGTGTTCTGGAAAAAATGACGGCGGTCCATGGAGGTCTCCTCAGCTGGTTTCATGGTGTGCAGACGCATTCAAGGTTGTACCAGCGTGTAAGCGACTTGTGGGTGCTGATTCGTGAAAACTGTTTCACACGGAGACAATAGATACTGGTGAAAACCCTAGACGTGCGTATGCCCACGGAGGCGCAGAATCTGAGCCCGATGGTAAGCGAACGCATCGTCCTGACCACTACTGTCTTGTCCACTACCGGAGACTACCTTGACCGATAACAAAACCCCCAATCGCCGCAGCCTGCTCAAGGGCGTTGCCGTCGCCGCTGGCGCGATGGCCGCCCCGATGGTCGCGACCGCGCAGACCGCCACTTCCTTGCGCTTCCAGAGCACCTGGCCTGCCAAGGACATCTTCCACGAGTACGCCAATGACTTCGCCAAGAAGGTCAACGACATGGCCAGCGGCAAGCTCAAGATCGAAGTGCTGCCTGCCGGCTCCGTTGTGCCGCCCTTCCAGCTGCTCGAAGCCGTGAACAAGGGCACGCTGGACGGCGGCCACGGCGTGGTGGCCTACCACTACGGCAAACAGTCCGCGCTGGCCCTGTGGGGTTCCGGCCCGGCTTTCGGCATGGACCCGAACATGGTCCTGGCCTGGCACAACTACGGCGGCGGCAAGGCCCTGCTGGACGAGATCTACAAATCCATCAACATGGACGTGGTCTCCTACCTCTACGGCCCCATGCCCACCCAGCCCTTCGGCTGGTTCAAGAAGCCGATCTCCAAGGTCGAGCAGATGAAGGGTGTGAAGTTCCGCACCGTGGGCCTGGCCGTGGACATGTACACCGACATGGGCGCTGCCGTGAACCCGCTGCCCGGCGGTGAAATCGTGCCGGCGCTGGACCGCGGCCTGATCGACGGGGCCGAGTTCAACAACGCCACTTCCGACCGCATCCTGGGCTTCCCCGATGTGACGAAGAACTGCATGCTGCAGAGCTTCCACCAGTCCGGCGAACAGTTCGAGATCCTGTTCAACAAGACCAAGCTCTCGGCCCTGCCGGCCGAGCTGCGTTCCATCATCGACTACGCCGTGCAGGCGGCCAGCGCCGACATGAGCTGGAAGGCCATCGACCGCAACTCGCAAGACTACATCGAACTGAAGAAGCAGGGCATCAAGTTCTACAAGACGCCCGACGCCATCCTGCGCACCCAGCTGGCTTCGTGGGACAAGATCATCGCCAAGAAGGGCGGCGAGAACCCGCTGTTCAAGAAGGTGATCGAATCGCAGAAGGCCTATGCCGCGCGAACCACCGAATGGCAGAACTCCTACATGGTCGATTTCAAGATGGCCTCCAACCATTACTTCGGCAAGGGCGCCAAGAAGGCCTGATACGAAGTCGGTAGCCTGACGACCATGCCAGCCATCTGGGCTCCCGGATGGCTGGTTTGTTTTTTGCACCAATAGAAATCCCATGAAAGTCCAATCCCTGCTGCACACGGCAGATGCCATCAGCACCTGGGTGGGCAAGGCGTTTGCCTGGCTCATCGTGGCGCTGATGCTGCTCGTGGTCATCGAAGTCTTCAAGCGCTATGCGCTCAATGCCCCCACCGCCTGGGTCTTTGACGCCAGCAACATGCTCTACGGCACCCTGTTCATGATGGGTGGCGCCTACACCCTGGCCCACGACGGCCATGTGCGTGGCGATTTCCTCTACGGCAGCATGAAGCCGCGCACCCAGGCCAGCATCGACCTGGTGCTGTATGTGATGTTCTTCCTGCCTGGTATCGCCGCCCTGACCTGGTCGGGCTGGACCTACTTCCAGGATTCCCTGGCCATCCATGAGCAGACCTTCAACGCGGATCCGCTGCCGGTCTACCCCTTCAAGTTCATGATCCCGCTGGCCGGTGCGCTGGTGCTGATGCAGGGCATCTCCGAGATTGTCCGCTGCGCGGTCTGCATCAAGACCGGTGAGTGGACACCGCGCATCAAGGACGCCGAGGAGGCCGACGTCGTGGCGCAGCAGCTGGCGGGCAGCGAGTATGTCGATGAAGAGGCCCGCAAGCTGGCCATCGAGCAATCCAAAGGTTTGAAAGGTTGAATGATGAGTGATGCAGCACTTGGTCTCACCATGCTGGGGCTCATCGTGGTCGTGATCATGATGGGTTTTCCGACGGCGTTCACGCTGATGGGCCTGGGCATGATGTTCGGCTTCGTCGCCCTGTACGACCCGGCCGCACACTGGCTGGACAACAAGGTTTTCGACCTGATGGTGCAACGCGCCTTCGGGGCCATGAACAACGACACGCTTCTGTCGATCCCGCTGTTCGTCCTGATGGGTTACATCATGGAACGGGGCGCGCTGGTGGACAAGATGTTCCACAGCGTGCAGCTGGCCTTCCGCCGCCTGCCGGGTTCGCTGGCCGTCACCACCCTGGTCATCTGCACCTTCTGGGGCATTGCCAGCGGCCTGGTCGGCGCTGTCGTGGTGCTCATGGGTGTGATCGCCATGCGCCCCATGCTCAATGCCGGTTACGACACCCGGCTGGCGGCCGGTGTCATCACCGCCGGGGGCACGCTGGGCATCCTGATCCCGCCTTCGGTCATGATCATCGTCTACGCGGCCGTGGCCGGTCAGTCGGTGGTCAAGCTCTACGCCGCGGCCATGTTTCCGGGTTTCTTCCTGGCCTTCCTCTACCTGGTCTATGTGATCGGCTGGGCCATGATCAACCCCAAGGTGGCGCCCAAGCTGCCGCCGGAAAAGATGAAGGCGCCGATCTCTCCTGCGGTCGCGCACATCGCCGCGAGCTACTCGCGCTTCATGCTGCCCGCCCTGCTGATGGCTGTGCTGATGCCGGCCAAGGCCCTGCGCAGTGGTATCGAAGGTGTGCAGCTCAGCTGGCTCAAGCTGCTGGGCGGACTGCTGCGGACCCTGGTGCCCGTGATCATCGCGGTAGTCTGTCTGGGTGTGACCTGGTGGTACGTCACCATCTACTCTCAGCAGGGCAGCGAAGCCGAGCCGGTCAAGGTGGTGCAACTGATGCAGAAGTCGGCGGACACACCCGCAGCGGCAAGCCCGCAGGAGCCGGTCGAAGCTGCGGGCCTGCAGGAGCTTTCCGGTTCCGACGGACCGGCGGCCGACGAGGCAGACAAGGACGAACCCCTGCAGGACATGAGCGCCGGCGAGGGGAGCGAGGCGCCCAAGGCCGAACCAGTGCCCGGGGGCTTTTACACCGGCTTCTGGGTGGCCTGCCTGATCGCTGTCGGCTTGCTGGCCTGGTACTACTGGAAGTTTGATGCCGAGCAGTACGAGATCCTGACCATGCTGATCACCTCGGTCATGCCCCTGGGCATCCTGACCTTTGTGGTGCTGGGGGTCATCCTTTTCGGCATCACCACGGCCACGGAGTCGGCGGCGGTGGGTGCGGCGGGTGCTTTCCTCATGGCCTGGCAGGCCGGCACGCTGGATTTCCAGCGCATCAAGGAGGCCGTGTTCCTGACCGCCAAGACCACCTCCATGGTGTGCTGGCTCTTTGTCGGCTCCGCCCTGTTCTCGGCCGTGTTTGCCATCCTCGGTGGCCAGCGCCTGGTCGAGGAGTGGGTGCTGAGCATGAACCTGTCGCCGATCCAGTTCATGCTGCTGTCCCAGGCCATCATCTTCGTGCTGGGCTGGCCGCTCGAATGGACCGAGATCATCGTGATCTTCGTGCCCATCTTCCTGCCCTTGCTGCAGCATTTCCATATCGATCCCATGCTCTGGGGTGTGCTGGTCTTCGTCAACCTGCAGGCGGCTTTCCTGAGCCCGCCGGTGGCGATGTCGGCCTTCTACCTGAAGGGGGTCAGCCCATCGCATGTGACGATCAACCAGATCTTCGCCGGCATGATGCCCTACATGCTGATCGTGATCCTTTGCATGGTCTTCATGTACATCTGGCCGGGCTTGACCCTGTGGCTGCCGAACTATCTCTACGGCGGATGACCGACAGGTTTTCAATCTGAAAAGGGGCGCCGCGGCGCCCCTTTCTCTTGGGGAATCCGGTCAAAAACGGTAAGATTGACGTTTACGTAAACGTCAATTGGCCCGCCATGACCGACCTGTCCGCCGACCACCAGGCCCTCGCGAACTACCGCCCCACGCACAAGGTGCGTTTCGTCACGGCCGCCAGCCTGTTCGACGGGCACGACGCGGCCATCAACATCATGCGGCGCATCCTGCAAGGCATGGGGGCCGAGGTCATCCACCTGGGCCATAACCGCAGCGTGGACGAGGTCGTCACCGCCGCCCTGCAGGAAGATGTGCAGGGCATCGCCATCAGTTCCTACCAGGGTGGCCACGTCGAGTACTTCAAGTACATGATGGACCTGCTCAAGGCGCGCGGCGGCGAGCATATCCAGGTCTTTGGCGGCGGCGGCGGCGTGATCGTGCCCACCGAGATCCGCGAGTTGCAGGCCTATGGCGTCACGCGCATCTACACCCCCGAGGATGGCCAGCGCATGGGCCTGGCCGGCATGATCGGCGAGATGGTCATGCGTTGTGACCGCGACCTCGGCACGCTGGCGCCGAAAAAGATCGAGGCCCTCCAGGGCCATGGCGAGGCAGCCTGGCGCGCCCTGGCCCGGCTCATCACCGCGCTGGAAAACCGTGAGGTTTCTGCCGAAGGCAAAAATGGCAGCGGGGGCGACAGCCCCACCCGCGCAGCGGGCGCCGATGTGGCGCTCGTCACGCGCCTGCGCGAACAGGCGGCAGCAAAGAAAGTCCCCGTGCTGGGCATCACCGGCACCGGCGGCGCCGGCAAGTCCAGCCTCACCGACGAGCTGATCCGCCGTCTGCGCCTGGACCAGGGCGATGCGCTGCGCGTGGCCGTCATCAGCATCGATCCCTCGCGCCGCAAGAGCGGCGGTGCTCTGCTGGGCGACCGCATCCGCATGAACGCCATCTCGCCCTGGGCAACAAGCTCCGTTCGGGCTGAGCCTGTCGAAGCCCACGCGAGCCCTTCGACCCTTCGACGGGCTCAGGACAGGCCAAGCTCAGGGCGAACGGATAGCGGGCAGCGTGTCTTCATGCGCTCACTCGCCACCCGCGATGCCGGCAGCGAGATCAGCGCGGCCCTGCCCGACGTGGTGGCCGCCTGCAAATGCGCGGGCTTCGACCTGATCGTCGTCGAGACCTCGGGCATAGGCCAGGGCGACGCGGCCATCGTGCCGCATGTGGACGTGCCGCTGTACGTGATGACCCCCGAGTTCGGCGCCGCCAGCCAGCTCGAGAAGATCGACATGCTGGACTTCGCCGAGTTCGTGGCCATCAACAAGTTCGACCGCAAGGGCGCGGCTGACGCACTGCGTGACGTGGCCAAGCAGGTGCAGCGCAACCGCGAGGCCTGGAGCACACCACCCGATCAGATGCCGGTCTTCGGCACCATGGCCGCGCGTTTCAACGACGACGGCGTGACCGCGCTCTACCAGGCGCTGAAGGTTCGCCTGGCCGCGCTGGGCCTCAAGCTCGAAGCCGGCCGCCTGCCGGCCGTGAGCGTGCGCCACAGCAGCAACCAGAGCCCCATCGTTCCCGGCGCGCGCACGCGTTACCTGGCCGAAATCTCCGACACCGTGCGCGGCTACAAGCGCCGCGCGCGGGCGCAGGCCCGCCTGGCGCGCGAGATCCAGCAGCTCAAGGCGGCGGCAACCATGCTCAAGGAGGAAAAGCCGGACCGCGCCAAGGCCGCCGAGGCGGCGATCGACCTGGCGCAGTCGCGCGAGCTGCAGATGGATGCCGACGCCAGCCGCCTGCTGGCCCAGTGGCCGGCCATGAGACTAGCTTATGCGGGCGACGAGTACGTGGTGAAGATCCGCGACAAGGAAATCCGCACCGCGCTGACCACCAAATCGCTCTCGGGCACCACGATCCGCAAGGTGGCCCTGCCGCCCTACGAGGACCATGGCGAAATCCTCAAGTGGCTGATGCTGGACAACGTGCCCGGCAGCTACCCCTACACGGCCGGCACCTTCGCCTTCAAGCGCGAGAACGAAGACCCCACGCGCATGTTCGCCGGCGAGGGTGACCCCTTCCGCACCAACAAGCGCTTCAAGCTGCTGAGCGCCAATATGCCGGCCAAGCGCCTGTCCACCGCCTTCGACTCGGTCACGCTCTACGGCAACGACCCCGACCCGCGCCCCGACATCTACGGCAAGGTCGGCAACTCGGGCGTGTCCATTGCCACGCTGGACGACATGAAGGTGCTCTACGAAGGCTTCGACCTCTGCGACTCGGCCACCTCGGTCAGCATGACCATCAACGGCCCCGCGCCCACCCTCCTGGCCATGTTCATGAACACGGCCATAGCCCAGTACCTGGCCAAGTTTCAGGTCGATAACGGGCGCCAACCCACGGACACCGAAGCGGAAAAGATCCGCGCCTGGGTGCTGGAGAACGTGCGCGGCACGGTGCAGGCCGATATCCTCAAGGAAGACCAGGGCCAGAACACCTGCATCTTCTCCACCGAGTTCTCGCTCAAGGTCATGGGCGACATCGCCGAGTACTTCGTGCACAACCGCGTGCGCAATTTCTACAGCGTGTCCATCAGCGGTTACCACATCGCCGAGGCCGGCGCCAACCCCATCAGCCAGCTGGCCTTCACCCTGTCCAACGGCCTGACGCTGGTGGAGGCCTATCTGGCGCGCGGCATGCACATCGACGACTTCGCGCCCAATCTTTCCTTCTTCTTCTCCAACGGCATGGACCCCGAGTACACCGTGATGGGCCGTGTGGCGCGCCGCATCTGGGCCGTGGCCATGAAGGAGAAGTACGGCGCGAACGAACGCAGCCAGAAGCTCAAGTACCACATCCAGACCAGCGGCCGCAGCCTGCATGCGCAGGAGATCCAGTTCAACGACATCCGCACGACGCTGCAGGCCCTGATCGCCATCTACGACAACTGCAACAGCCTGCACACGAATGCCTTCGACGAGGCCATCACCACACCGACCGAAGACAGCGTGCGCCGCGCCATGGCCATCCAGCTCATCATCAACCGCGAGTGGGGGCTGGCCAAGAACGAGAACCCCAGCCAGGGCGCTTTCATCATCGAGGAGCTGACCGAGCTGGTGGAAGAGGCCGTGCTGGCCGAGTTCGAGCGCATCAGCGAGCGCGGCGGTGTGCTCGGCGCCATGGAAACCGGCTACCAGCGCGGCAAGATCCAGGACGAGAGCATGACCTACGAGATGCTCAAGCACACCGGCGAGCTGCCCATCATCGGCGTCAACACCTTCCGCAACCCGCATGGCGACGCCGTGATGGAAAAGCTGGAACTGGCACGATCGACCGAAGAGGAAAAGCAGAGCCAGCTCCAGCGTCTGCAGGACTTCCACACGCGCCACGCGGCTGTGGCACCGGCCCAGCTGCAGCGCCTGCAGCAGGCCGTGATCGAAAACAGGAATGTGTTCGAGGTGCTGATGGACGCGGTGCGGGTTTGCTCCCTGGGCCAGATCACGACCGCGCTGTTCGAGGTCGGCGGCCAGTACCGCCGCAATATGTAGCGCCTGCTGCTACGCGGCCAGCGGCAGGTTGAGCAGCAGGTTCTGCGGCTTCAGGCGCAGCAGGCCCTGCGCGTTCATGGCCAGACCCAGCCAGACCGGTTTGCCCGCGAGCTCGGCCTGTACCACGGTCGGGTCGGCAAAGCTCAGGCGGAACAGGCTGACCAGGCGCTGCATGCGCTCGGGCGCCACTTCATGCTCTTCGTACAGATCGTTGAGGATGGCTGTGGCCTCGGCGTCCAGGCCGATGTGCCAGCGCCAGGCCACATCGTCCACGCGCGCCAGCGGTTCGATCGTCACGGCCACGCCCAGCAGGTGCCGCACCCAGAGCTCCAGCACACGGGCCAGCGCCTTCAGGCCGCTGCGCGCGCGGGTCATGCGCAGGGTGAGGCCGTGGCTCAGCTCCTGCTGCACTTCATGCGTGAGGTCCAGCAGGAAGTGGTAGCGCTCGCTGCGCTCCCAGTAACGCGCGGCGTTGGATGCATCGAGCACGGCCAGTTCGGCTTCGCGCAGCCGGGACTTGTTTTCCATCAGCAGGCGGCCGATCTCGCCCAGGCCGGCGTTCTCGCTGTACAGGTCCACCACGGCCTGGTCGGCGGCCAGCACCTGTCCCTCCTGCACGGTCAGGCGCTGCGGACGGAACAGCAGCTCGGCCGCGCGCAGCTGCAAGGAGTCCTCGCAGTTGTCGAGCAGGCCGCGCAGCATGGCCTGCACCATGAGGTCGATGAACAGCGGGGGGAGGGTGATGCGGCCGCTGCGCATGAGCCGCAGGTAACAGGCCTCCAGCGTGCCGGCGGCCTGCAGTGCGTCGCGGAATTTCAGGAAAAGCTGGTAGTTGTCGCGCGCGTCGGGGTCCTTGAAACGGGTCAAGGTCTCGGGCGGGACGGACTGCAGCGGATCGTCGCGCAGCGCCAGGTGCAGGCGGCGCTCGGCCTTGCAGGATTCGGGCGCCAGGGCCAGTTCGGGCCGGTCGAGGAAAAGCCGCAGATAGTCCGGCGTGACGATCAGCCAGCCCTGGGCATTGCGTTGCAGGCGGTCAAAACCGCAGGCGGGCCAGAAGTTCATGGCTGCGCGGCGCAGGCTGCGCGCAAGCCGACGGAAGGGGTCAGGCGTGCCAGGGAAAAACGTGTGAACAGGGGCGGTGCAGGCATGCGTCCGATGCTAGCACCGGTGGCAGGGTGGAGCCCGCGAAACTCAGTGGCTGCCGAGTTCACCCGGGATGGTTTCTTCGTCCAGCCCGTCATCGAGCGGGTCAACGGCGTAGGGGATCAGGGGCTTGTCCAGCGGGCGCAGCTGGTGGCGGCGCAGCGCACGTAATGACTTGGAGTGTTCCATGGTCTGGAGCACGATCTCGGGCTCCATCATGAGGCTGAAGGGGTTGAGCGAAATAGGGTTGGTTCTCACGGGTTTTCCTTGCATCACACCATTTCCCGATGTGGTGCAATCACTCTAGGCCCCGTGTCAGCCAACTTGAATCGGCATCCGCCGGTTTCTCGTGTCGGAAAAAACCTGACAAACCCTGTCGTCGCGCCTGACGGCCGTGTTGCTCAGCCGCCAGAGCGGATCAGGGCGGCGGCCTTCTCGGCCATCATGATCACCGGCGCATTGGTGTTGCCGCCCACCAGGCGGGGCATGACCGAGGCATCCACCACCCGCAGGCCTTGCAGGCCGTGCACGCGCAGCTGCGCATCCACCACGTCCATGGCCCCGGGCCCCATACGGCAGCTGCCTGCCGGGTGGTAGATGGTGTCCGCGTGGTTGCGGATGAAAGCTTCGATCTGTGCATCGCTCTGCGCCGCGGCCGAGGCCGGCAACTCGCGCGCGCCGAAACGCGCCAGCGCCGGCTGCGAGAGGATGTTGCGCATCAGCTTGAAGCCGCGCACCAGCCGGTCCACGTCGTCGCGCTCGGCCAGGAAGTTGGGGTCGATCAGCGGCGCTGCCAGCGGGTCGGCGCTGGCCAGGCGCACGCTGCCGCGGCTCTTGGGGCGCAGCAGGCAGACGTGGCAGGAATAACCGTGGCCGAAGGTGGTGGTGCGGCCGTGGTTGACCAGCTTGCCCACCACGAAGTGCAGTTGCAGGTCGGGGATGGTTTCGCTGTCCTGACTGCGGATGAAACCGCCGGCCTCGGCAAAGTTGGTGGTCAGCATGCCGCTGCGCGCGCGGCGCCACTCGAAGATGCCGCGCAGCATCTTGAGCGCGCCCTTGAAGGACAGGCCGAAGAGATCGGTCAGCTGCGGTGCGTCGCAGACCAGCACCACGTCCGCATGGTCCTGCAGATGGCGGCCCACGCCGGGCAGCTCGTGCAGGGGCGTGATGCCGTGCTCGCGCAGCTGCTCCGCCGCACCGATGCCCGAAAGCATCAGCAGCTGCGGCGAGAGCAGGGCGCCGGCGCTCAGCAGCACCTCGCGGCTGGCGCGCAGTGTGCGCTTCTGACCGTCCTGGACAAACTCCACGCCGACAGCGCGTTTGCCTTCGAGCAGGATGCGCGTCGCGTGGGCGCCGGTGATCACCTGCAGGTTGGCGCGTGCGCGGTGGGGTGTGAGGTAGGCCTTGGCCGCGCTGTGGCGCTCGCCGTTCCTGTGCGTGACCTGGTACAGGCCCACGCCTTCCTGCTCGGCGCCGTTGAAGTCCCGGTTGTGCGGGTAACCGGCCTGCACGCCGGCCTGCACGAAGTCCGGGCTGTGGCGGTTCGGTTGCGCCAAGTCCATCACGTTGAGCGGGCCGCCGCTGCCGTGGAAATCGTCGGCGCCGCGTTCGTTGTGCTCGGCCCGCTTGAAAAAAGGCAGCACGTCGGACCAGGCCCAGCCCGGGTTGCCCTGGGCGGCCCAGTCGTCGTAGTCGCGCCGGTGGCCGCGCGCGTAGATCATGGCGTTGACCGAACTCGATCCGCCCAGCACCTTGCCGCGCGGCTGGTAACCACGCCGGCCGTTCAGGCCGGCCTGCGGCACGGTCTGCAGCTTCCAGTTGGCCTGGCCGCTCTTGGCCAGCAGGGCCAGGCCGGCCGGGCAGTGGATCAGCACGCTGTCATCGCGCGGGCCGGCCTCCAGCAGAGCCACTTGCACGCCGGGGTCTTCGGACAGGCGCGCGGCCAGCACGCAGCCGGCCGAGCCGCCGCCGATGATGATGTAGTCGTACATGACAGTCTCCTGCCGACGCATATTAGTCCCGGACCCCGCGGGGGCGACCCCGGGTGATACCCGCATGCCCTTGGTCGACCCCGCCCGGCAGGGCATACTGGATGCATGCGACTGGCCCTGCTGTCCGACATCCACGCCAACCTCCAGGCCCTGGAGGCCTGCCTGGCCCATGCCCGGGAACAGGGCGCCGAGCGCCACGCCTTCCTGGGCGACCTGGTCGGCTACGGCGCCGATCCTGGCCCCGTGGTGCAGCGGGTGATGCAGTTGGCCAGCGAAGGGGCGCTGGTGCTCAAGGGCAACCACGACGACATGGCCGCCCATCCGCCTGCGGGCAACAGCACCCTGGGCGAGAGCACGGCGTGGTGGACGCACGAGCAGCTCGACCCTGCGCAGCGGACCTTCCTGGCCGAGCTGCCCATGACCCTGCAGGACGATCGCCTGCTGCTGGTGCACGCGACGGCCGACGAACCTGCGCTGTGGCGTTACGTCTACGACGCACAGATGGCCTCCCTCAGCCTGGAGGCCGCCGGCAGGCGCGAGGGCGTGCGCTACGTCTTCGGCGGGCACGTGCACCGCCAGTCGCTCTACTACCGGGGAGCGGACGACAATCTCATCCCCTTCGTGCCCACGCCCGGCGTGGCCGTGCCGGTGTCGCCGCGCCGGCACTGGCTGGCCACCATCGGTTCGGTCGGGCAGCCGCGCGACGGCAGCCCGCGCGCCATGTATGCCCTGTTCGACACCGAGCAGACGCAGCTGACCTTCCACCGCGTGGCCTACGATCACCACGCCGCGGCCCAAGCCATCCGCGAGGCCGGCCTGCCCGGCTTCTTCGCCGACCGCCTGGAGCTGGGCCGATGAAACTGCTGGAGCCGGGCAGCGAACTGGATGGTTTCGTGGTGGACGAGTGCATCCACCAGGGCAGCATGGCCCACATCTACCGCGTGCATTACGCCAAGGGCGCACCCGACCCCGGTTTCCCCCTGGCCATGAAAGTGCCGCGCATGGCCGAGGGCGACGGCGCCGAGAACATCGTGAGCTTCGAGGTCGAGCAGCAGATCCTGCCGGCCCTGAGCGGGCCGCACGTGCCGCGTTTTGTCGCCGCCGGCGACCTGGAGCGCTGGCCCTACCTGGTCATGGAATACCTGCCCGGGCGCACCCTCACGCACTGGCTGGAGCAGCCCGCGCTGCCCGCCATCGAGGCGGTGGTGCAGCTGGGCGTGGCCCTGGCCCATGCCGCGCACAGCCTGCACCAGCAGAACACCGTGCACCTGGACCTCAAGCCGGCCAATGTGCTGGTGCGCGAGGATGGCTCGGTCGTGCTGCTGGACTTCGGCCTGTCCTGCCATGCGCACTACCCCGACCTGCTGGCCGAAGAGTTGCGCCGCGCCGTGGGCTCCCCGGCCTGGATGGCGCCCGAACAGGTGGTGGGCGTGCGCGGCGACCCGCGCAGCGATGTCTTCGCCATCGGCGTCATGCTCTACCAGCTGTTCACGCGAGAGCTGCCTTTCGGCGCGCCCGTGACCAACGGCGGCCTGCGCCAGCGCCTGTGGATGGAGCCGCCGCCGCCGCGCCGTTACCGCCCCGAGCTGCCGGCCTGGCTGCAGGAAGTGGTGCTGCGCTGCCTGGCGCCCGAGGCCGCGCAGCGCTACCCTTCTGCTGCGCACCTGGCCTTCGACCTGCAGCACCCGCAGCAGGTGCGCGTGAGCGCGCGCGGCGAGCGCCGCTACGGCGCCGGCGTCTGGGCCCTGTTCAAACGCTGGGTGCGCGCGGCGGGTTTGCATTACCAGCCCAGCCCGCTGCCGGCGCGGCTGATCGCCGAAGTGCCCATCGTCCTGGTGGCCGTGCCGCATGAGGATGTGAGCGACGCCACGCTGTATTCGCTGCGCCAGGCGGCGGCCCGTGCCCTGGGCACACGCCCCGGCGCGCGCCTGGCCTGCGTGACCGTGATCTCGTCGGGGGCCACCGGCAGCGTGAGCGCGCGCCAGAGCGAGACCAGCATGCACCGGCGTTACCTCACCCAGCTCAGGCTGTGGGCCCAGCCGCTGGAGCAGACGGGGCACCAGATCTCCTGTCATGTGCTGGAGGCCGGTGACGTGGCGCGGGCGCTGCTCGACTACGCGCGCGGCAACCGTGTGGGGGTCATCGTCATGGGGGCGGCCACGCATGGCCTGTTGACGCAGCGCTTCATCGCCACCGTGCCCATCCGGGTGGCCATGGACGCACCCTGCACCGTCATCCTCGTCAAGCAGACCTTGCCCTTCGAGCAGCTCGCCACGGCGACAGAAGAGATATAAGTCCAGGGCACCCGCGGAACCGGCTTTGCCGGGCCGCCGGGTGCGTCCCCCTCCCGCCGTAGGCGAGAGAGGGGGAAGCGGCGTCAGCCGCTCAGGGGGTGCTTCAGTCAAAGACTGAAGTGTTTCCTCACCATGCGTGTGAGCAGGGCCTGCAGCTGTTCCTCGTCGGCCTCGGTCAGCGTGCGGTAGACCGTGGCGGCCTGCTGGTCGAAGACCTGCACCAGGTGCGGGTCGAAATGCCTGCCGGCCTGCGCGCGCAGCGCCTCCATGGCGGCTTCCAGCGGCACTGGCTCCTTGTAGGGGCGGCGCGAGCACAGGGCGTCGAACACATCGGCAATCGCGAAGATGCGCGCCACCAGCGGGATGTCGGTGCCGGCCAGCCCGCGCGGGTAACCGCTGCCGTCCCATTTCTCGTGGTGACCGGCCACCACGGCCTGGCCGCCGGCCAGCCAGCCCGAGCCGCTGACGATGTCCTCGCCCGCGGCCACGTGCGTGTGCATGATGAGCATTTCCTCGTGGCTGAGCGGGCCGGGCTTGAGAAGGATGTGCTCGGGGATGCCGATCTTGCCCACGTCGTGCAGGAAGCTGCCCGCGATCAGCTCCTGCATGCGCGTGCCGTGCAGACCCACGGCCTCGGCCAGCGTGGCCGAGATCCAGGCCACGCGGTAGTTGTGGATGCCGTTGTCCGAATCGCGCCGTGCGATCGCGCGGCCCAGCGCCTCCATCATCGCGATGTGCGATTCCAGCAGCTCGCGCTGGCGGTCCTGGCTGTCGCGGTTCAGGCGCAGCACCAGCGGGTAGAGCGCGACACCGCACAGCAGCACGGCCAGCGCGGTCAGAAGGCCCGTGCGGCGCGCGTCGGCCAGCATGCGCTCGCGCTGCCAGTCGGGCACCAGGCGTGCGCCTTCGAAATAACCGGCCAGGGCCTGGCCCTCGCTGCGCAGCGGGATGAAGATGCGCAGCACCGCCCGGCGCCCGGGCAGCCAGCGCCGCTCAAACCAGGACTGGGTGTAACTGCGCGCGCCGCGCGGCGGCAGCTCGGCGTCCAGCGCGCGGCCGTCGGCGTTGAACTGCTCGGCCATCAGCAGGCCGCCCGCGGTGTAGATCTGTGCGATGTCGAAGTAGGAGGCTGCCAGCGCCTGCGCTGCGGCCTGCGCATTGCGCGTGGCCTGCACGCCCTCGGGCCGGAAAGCCTCCTGGCGCAACAGGCGCTGCGCGTCCTCGGTGGCCTGGGCCACCAGCGTGTCTTCGGCCTTGTCGTGGGCGATGAAGCCCGCCGCCAGGCCGGCCAGCACGGCCACGGCCAGCGCCACGCCGGCGGTGCCGAGCGCGAGCTTGCGATGGAAGGGCAGCATGGGGGACATGCGAGCCAGTGTAGCCACGCCCCCGGAGGGGCCGCCTAGGGAAAACGCCAGCGATTTGCATACGGATCGCAAAGGCGACAATCGGGACATGAGCACCTCCGACACCGCCGCCCGCCATCCCTTCGAGATGCTCACGCCCGACGCCGTGGTGGACGCGCTGGAGGGCCTGGGCCTGGCCTGCGACGGCCGCCTGCAGGCTCTGAGCTCCTACGAAAACCGGGTTTACCAGGTGCAGCTGGAAGACGGCCAGGCCGTGGTGGCCAAGTTCTACCGCCCGGCGCGCTGGAGCGAGGCGCAGATCCTGGAAGAACACGCTTTTGCGGCCGAACTGGCGGCCGCCGAGGTGCCCGTGGTGGCGCCGCTGACGCTGGGCGGCGCCACGCTGCACAGTCACGCCGGTTTCATGTTCTCCGTCTGCCCGCGCCGTGGCGGCCGCCCGCCCGAATTGGACGACGACGAGGTGCTGGAATGGATCGGCCGTTTCCTCGCGCGCCTGCACACCGTGGGCGCAGCGCGCCCTTTTTCGAGCCGCCCTGCGCTGGATCTGCAATCCTTCGGGCGCGAACCCCTGGACTGGCTGCTGCGGCACGAGATGATCCCGCTGGACGTGCAGTCGGCCTGGCAGCGCCAGTGCGAAGCCGCCCTGGCCCTCATCGCGCAGCAGCCGGCCCTGACGGGCGCGCCAAGCGACATCCGCCGCCTGCGCCTGCATGGCGACTGTCACTCGGGCAATGTGCTGTGGACCCCGGTGGACGTGCCCGCCGCCGCCGGGCCCGGCCCGCACTTCGTGGACCTGGACGACGCGCGCACCGGCCCGGCCGTGCAGGACCTGTGGATGCTGCTCTCGGGCGACCGCGCCCAGCGCACCTGGCAGCTCAGTTGCCTGCTCGACGGCTACGAACAGCTGCGCGACTTCGATCGCCGCGAACTCGCCCTGATCGAGCCCCTGCGCACCCTGCGCCTCATCCACTACAGCGCCTGGCTGGCGCGTCGCTGGGACGACCCCACCTTCCCCATCAACTTTCCCTGGTTCGGCAGCAGCGACTACTGGAAGGGCCAGGTGCAGATGCTGGAAGACCAGATCGAAGCCATGCAGGAAGAACCTTTGCTGGTCTGAGCAAAGCCTGAGCTGGCAGCCAACCAATGCGAGCCAAGTTCAGGGATAGCCCGGGGGCGTAGTCGCGGCTCTGCGGCTAGCATGCATGCAACCCATCAGGAGACTGCACCATGCGATTCCCCATCCTGCGCGGCCTGCTGGCCGTGCTGCTGCTTGCGGCCACCGCGGCCCAGGCCCAGACCGCTTCGACAGGCTCGGGGCAGGCCTACCCCAGCAAGTCGGTGCGCATCGTCGTGCCCTTTGCCGCCGGCGGCCCGGCCGACAACTACGCGCGTTTCATCGGCCAGCGCCTGGGCGAGGCCCTGGGCCAGTCCTTCGTGGTCGACAACCGGCCCGGCGCGGGCTCCATCATCGGCACCGACCTGGTGGCCAAGGCCCCGGCCGACGGCTACACCTTGCTGATGATGTCCAACACCCACACGGTGAACGAGACGCTCATACCCAGCAAGCCCTTTGTGCTCCTGCGCGACTTCGTGCCCGTGGCGCCCGTCAACTATTCCGACCTGCTGCTGGTCACCCACCCTTCGCTGCCGGTGAAGAACCTGCAGGACATCCTCAAGCTCGCCAAGGACAAACCCGGCAAGTACAACTACGCCTCCAGCGGTCCGGGCACCCCGTACCACATGGCCGGTGAACTTTTCAAGAGCATGGCCGGCATCTACCTGGTGCACATCCCCTACCGCGGCAGCTCGGGCGCGCGCGCCGACATCATCGGCGGCCAGGTCGACATGATGTTCGATGCCGTCACCACCATGGCCGAGCAGGCCCGAGCCGGCAAGGTGCGCGCCATCGCCACCAGCGGCCGCCAGCGTTCCGCCGTGCTGCCCGACGTGCCCACCCTGGCCGAGGCCGGACTGCCCGGTTACGAGGCCTCCATCTGGCTCGGCCTCATGGCGCCCAGGGGCACGCCGCCGGCCATCGTGTCGCAGCTCAACGAAGCCGTGAGCAAGATCGTGAGCCAGACCGAGGTGCGCCAGCTCTGGGCCAAGCAGGGCGCCACGCCCATGCTGATGAGCCCGCAGGAATTCGACAAGTACATGCGCGAGGATATCGCCAAGTGGGCGCGCGTGATCCAGAGCGCCGGCATCAAGGCCGATTGATTGAACCCCCCCGTGCCGGCCAGCGCCGGCTCCCCCCTTGTAGGGGGCAACGCCAGTGGCCCGGCAAAGCCGGTTCCACGGGGCGTTCCCCGCATAAACCCTTCGTGCGTAGCGTTCTGACATCTTTCGGCTGAATAATCGGGTTCTATGAGTTCACTTCACATCATCAGCGGCGGCGCCGCGCAAGGGCTGGTCAACGCGCTGCGTGGCAGCATCTACAACGAGACCGGCCGCGCCGTCGAAGGCAGCTTCGGCGCCGTCGGGCTCATGCGCGACAAGCTGCTGGCCGGCGAGCCTTGTGACGTGCTCATCCTCACCCAGGCGCTGATCGACGAACTCACGGCCCAGGGCCATGTACAAGCCGGCAGCGCCACGCCCCTGGGCGTGGTCAAGACCGGCGTGGCCGTGAAAAGCGGCGAGCCGCAGCCGAAAGTGGACACCGCCGAGGCGCTCAAGGCCGCCCTGCTGGCCGCCAAAGGCATCTACTTCCCCGACCCGATCAAGGCCACGGCCGGCATCCATGTCATGAGCGTGCTCAAGCAGCTGGGCATCGCCCAGCAGGTGGCCGGCGCGCTGCGCCCTTACCCCAACGGTGCCACCGCCATGAAGGAAATGGCCGCCGCCAGCGGCCCGGGCCTGATCGGCTGCACCCAGGTCACGGAAATTCTCTACACCCCGGGCGTGCAGCTCATCAACGTGCTGCCCAAGAAATTCGAGCTGGCCACGGTCTACACCGCGGCCATCGCCACCAAAGCCGAGCAGCCCCAGGCCGCCCGCATGATGATCGACCTGCTGGCCGCGCCTGCCGCGGCGGAACTGCGCCGCTCCGGCGGCTTTGAGTGAACCACCATGCTGACACGTCGCCTGCTCCTTCCCCTCTTCGCCAGCCTGGCCCTGCTGGCCGGCTGCACCACTGCGCCTTCGCTCAGCGAGGCGCCCCCCATCGTCTTCGTCCACGGCAATGGCGACAGCGCCGCGCTGTGGCAGACCACGCTCTGGCGTTTTGAATCCAACGGCTGGCCGCGCGAGCGCCTGCACGCCATCGAGCTGCCCTATCCCCTGGCGCGTGACGACGACAGCAAGGCCCAGCCCGGCCGCACCTCCACCGCCGAGCACATGGCCTATCTGAAGGCCGAGGTCGAGAAGGTCTTGCGCGTCACGGGTGCGCAGCAGGTCGTGCTGATCGGCAATTCACGCGGCGGCAACGCCATCCGCAACTACATCCAGAACGGCGGCGGTGCGGCCACCGTCTCGCACGCCATCCTGGGCGGCACACCCAACCACGGCGTCTGGGCCATCAAGGGCTTCCGCGAGGGCAATGAGTTCTCGGGCACCGGCCCCTTCCTCACGGGCCTGAACGCGCCCAAGAACGCCAATGGTGACGAGGTGACAGGCCCGGTGCGCTGGATGACCATCCGCAGCGACAACAACGACAAGTTCGCCCAAGCCGACGGCCTGTGGATAGGCGCCAAAGGCACCCCCACCAACGTCACGGCCGCCGGCCCCGAACTCAAGGGCGCCACCAATGTGGTCGTCCCGCGCATCGACCACCGTGAAACGTCTTATTCGCCCGCAGCCTTCGCCGCGGCCTACAGCTTCATCACCGGCCGGGCCACCCTGGTGCGCGACATCGCGCCCGAGGCACGCATCGAACTCGGCGGTGTCATCACCGGCCAGGGTGTAGACCCGCTGAACCCGGCCACCGGCAACTTCGCCAACAACCTGCCACTGCCCGGCGCCGAACTCGCCATCTACGAGACCAACACGGCCACGGGCCAGCGTATCGGCGCCGCGGCCTACACGTACAAGGTCGGCGCCGACGGCCGCTGGGGCCCCTTCACGGCCCAGGCCGGCACGGCCTACGAATTCGAGATCAAGGCGCCGGGTTACGCCACCACGCACATCTACCGCAGCGCTTTCCCGCGCTCCAGCACCATCGTCAACCTGCGCCCCGAACGCATCGCCGCCGCCGACCAGGACGCCCAGGCGCTGGTCATCTTCACCCGCCCGCGGGGCTACTTCGATGCGCAACGGGATCACCTGAGCTTCGACGGCCAGACCCTGCCGCCGGGTGTGCCGCCCATGGGCGCCGGGGTGTCCAGCTCCAAACTCAAGCTGGGCACAGCCGAAGGCCGCGCCATCGCGGCGGAGTTCAACGGCGAAAAGCTGGTGGGCCGTGTCTGGCCTGCGGCGCAGCAGCGGGTGACGGTGCTGGAGCTGACGTACTGAACGTTTCTGTACGTACGGGCTGAGTTCGGTGCCTTAATTCATTGTGCGGCGCTTAAATCCGCGCAATGAATTGTTTTATAAGCTGTTGTTTTTATTGGTGTTTTTTTTTAATTTTGACCATCTCTAAAGCTTACTCAAAAATCTTCCAACTTATAGACCTTGTATTCCATCAGCTTCCATCGAGCCCATCGGCGCTGGCCGTGCAGGAATACAGAGCGTTCTTCCCGGAGTTCATGCATCAAAGCTTGCACGGCACTGGCAGGTAGTGCTGGCAGTACTTGGCGTAGTTCTGCAAGTGGGGCGCCTTCTTCTTTTTGTTTGGACAGGTGCTTGAGAAGAAGCGCTTTGTTGGTTTCGCGATCCAGTCCTTTTTTGCGGGTGTGCGTGCCTTTGGCACCCAACGCAGCATAAAGCGCTTCAGACAGGATATAGCGCACTCCCCGCCCATGTCCTACGACTTCCACTGCCCCTGCGCTTACCAGACCAGGCAAGCGTTCCTTCATGTGCGGCGACAGTGGTTGTTCGCGATGCAGCGCATCCAGCGTCAGAAAGTCCTCGGTGGAAAATGAACGCAGGGTTTGCTCACCCAGGCGTTCCAGGAAACGTACAAAGGCCGGGCTTCGTACCATGCCATCCAGTGTCAAACGTACCTCGTGTTCGGCTGTGCCGGCAAAGCTGGGTAATTGTTTGCCTTGACGGATGGCGCTTTCGAACATCAGGTTCATGCCTTGACCCGATCGTTCAATCAGACCGCATTTGGCAAGTGCCTCGGCCAGTCGGCGATTGCGCGGGTTTTGCTGATCCAGGATATTGGCTGGGGTGATACCAGGCGGCAAGCCTCCCGGGCTCACCACTTCCAGTCGTTGAGGATATTGACGAACGAATACCGAGCCACCCAGCCGGTAATCACGATGTGCCACTGCGTTGAGCAACGCTTCGCGTACCGCGACTTCGTCAAACGTCAGCAAATCCAGACGGAAAAGACCATCTTGATAGCTTTGCTTCTCGTTGCGCAGGTTGATCTTGTTCCACAGTGCATCCTGCCAGTTGAAGAAGCCCTCCCGGTATTCCTCACGGTCGGCTGCCGGGCCCGAGGCATCGGATGGGCGGTATTCAAATACCAGCTCCGCTTGTGCCAGCCATCTTCCCAGGGCAGTACGCGTGCCGAACAGGATCAATGCGGCATAAGTAATTTGCCCGCCCAGCAGCAGTTCGGCATTCGTGAGCGTTTCAGTGTCGTTCCAGAGTAGCTTGCGTTCGTCGTGCGACTTCCTGGCCCAGCGCTCACGAAATAATGCAATGGCTGCTGGCGCCAAGTCTTGCAACCCGGCACCCGGGCACAACTCGGCGGAAAAATCGGGGCCAGTTTCTGCAAAGATGTTTTTGAGTTCGGCGTCACCTAAAGCCGTCAATTCGTCGCCAGCGCGCTTGAGATAGCTGCCATCGATTTGCCAGGCTGTGCCGGGCAGGCGCGCTGGCACGTGTACGATCAAGACACGTCCTTCGGGTACTCGCAACTCTTCTATCGGGATGCGCTGTGACAGTCGTTCATGTAGCCCTGCCTCGGTTCGCCCAGGTTCTTCGAAAGCGTTGGTGCCCACGATCTGACGCGGACGGCGATCACTGACCCCCAGAATGATCTTGCCGCCACCTTCATTCGCCAAGGCTACACAGTACCGCACCAGTTTGTCGAAGTGGTAACTGTTCCTGGCTTCCTTGAACTCCAGCCGCAAACCCTCTGGTTCGGCCAGCCAATACACGAGTTGCTCTGGTGTGGTGATCATGATTCGATAATCTTACAGACACCCACAGAAGAGGTATGAGCGTCGATGGCCCTTATTCTCTTCAAATAGTAGGGAGATGCGATGACTCGTATTTCGATCTATACATCAGTCAGGTGCGGGTCGCCAGCGGCTCAGCCTGGAAGGCTCGCTTACGATGGTCCTCCGCTCGCTTCTTGAAACCCAGCCATGCCATTGACCCGAATCTCCGCCCCCAGACACCTGCCCCACGCCAAGATCAAGGCGCTGGCCGACGCGGCCCAGGAGGCTTGGTCAGCACCTGCAACGTGCCGGCCAATGACCTCTTCCAGCTGCTGGCGCGCTTTGACGCAGAGGAGATGATTCTTGATCCCGCCTTCGGGGGCGTGAACCGATCTCAAGACGGCTGCATCGTGGAGATCACTTTTCTCCAGGGACGTACGGATGGGCAGAAGCGGCAGCTCTACAAACGGCTGACCGCGCGCGCCGTCGAGGCGGGGTTCCGCCCCGATGACGTCATGATCGCGCTCGTGGAGAACACGCGCATGGACTGGTCGCTGGGCCATGGCGTGGCCTATGCGGATCACGTCCAGTCGTCGAAGCAAGCCGGGAGTTGACACTGAAAGCCAGGAGGGAAAGCACACGTCCACGCTGACGGCGTCCCTCCGATATCAAAGAAAAACCGCCCGCAGGCGGTTTTGTTTTTCCCGGGCGCAGCCCTCAGGGCTTCTTCAGCAGCCGGTGCTCGATCTCGCCCACGATGCCGCGGCGGAACAGCAGCACACAGACCACGAAGGTGCCGCCCATGATGATGGTGACCCAGGAGCCGAGGTCGGCCAGGTAGTTCTCCATGGTGATGATGACGCCCGCGCCCAGAGCCGGGCCCAGGATGGTGCCCATGCCGCCCAGCAGGGTCATCAGCACCACTTCGCCGGACATCTGCCAGCTCACGTCGGTCAGTGTGGCGATGCCGAAGGCGATGGCCTTGGTGGCGCCGGCCAGGCCGGCCAGCGTGGCCGAGAGCACGAAGGCCAGCAGCTTGTAGCGGTCCACGTTGTAGCCCAGCGAGAGGGCGCGCGGCTCGTTCTCGCGGATGGACTGGAGCACCTGGCCGAAGGGTGAGTGGATGATGCGGTAGATCAGCGCGAAGCCGCCCACGAAGAGCGCCAGCACCACGTAGTACATGACCCGGTCGTTGTGCAGGTCGATCAGGCCGAAGAGAGAGCCGCGCGGGATGCTCTGGATGCCGTCTTCCGCGTAGGTGAAAGGCGCCTGCACGCAGATGAAGTAGATCATCTGCGCCAGCGCCAGCGTGACCATGGCGAAGTAGATGCCCTGGCGGCGCACGGCCAGCCAGCCGGTGACGACGCCGATGACGGTGGCGCTCAGCGTGCCGGCCAGGATGGCCAACTCGGGCGTCAGGCCCCAGACCTTGGCGGCGTGACCCGAGACATAGGCCGCGAAACCGAAGAACATGGCGTGGCCGAAGGAGAGCAGGCCGGTGAAACCGATCAGCAGGTTGAAGGCGCAGGCGAACAGGGCGAAGCACAGCAGCTTCATCAGGAACATGGGGTAGCCCACGAAGGGGGCCACCAGCAGGGCAAGCAACAGGGCGCTGTAGAGGAGGGCAGACTTCTTCATTATTTTTCCCGGCCGAAGAGGCCTGCGGGTCGCACCAGCAAAACAATCGCCATGATGATGAAGACCACGGTGCTCGAAATCTCGGCGTAGAAGACCTTGGTCAGGCCCTCGATCAGGCCCAGCGCCAGGCCGGTGAGGATGGATCCGAGGATGGAGCCCATGCCGCCGATCACCACCACCGCGAACACCACGATGATGATGTTGGAGCCCATCAGCGGGCTCACCTGATAAATCGGCGCGGCCATCACGCCGGCCAGGCCGGCCAGGCCCACGCCGAAGGCGTAGGTCAGGGTGACCATCAGCGGCACGTTGATGCCGAAGGCCTTGACCATGTTCGGGTTCTCGGTGCCGGCGCGCAGGTAGGCACCCAGGCGCGTCTTCTCGATGACGTACCAGGTGAACAGGCACACCACGATGGACACCACCACCACCCAGGCGCGGTACTTGGGCAGCATCATGAAGCCCAGGTCGTACACGCCGCGGAACAGCGCGGGCAGCTCGTAGGGCAGGCCCGAGGAGCCATAGAACTCGCGGAAGATGCCCTCCAACACCAGGGCTAGGCCGAAGGTCAGCAGCAGGCCGTAGAGGTGGTCCAACTGATGCAGCCAGCGCAGCATGGTCTTCTCGATGACGATGCCGATGGCCGCCACCCCGACCGGGGCCAGCAGCAGGGCGAACCAGTAATTGACGCCGGCGTAGTTGAGCAGCATCCAGGCGAAGAAGGCGCCCACCATGTAGAGCGCGCCGTGCGCGAAGTTCACGATATTGAGCATGCCGAAGATCACGGCCAGGCCGAGCGACAGCATGGCATAGAAGCAGCCGTTGACCAGCCCGAGCATGAGCTGGCCCATCAGGGCTTGTATGGGGACGCCAAAGATTTCAGACATGTTCATCCGGGTCGGGGAAACGGACGGGCCGCACGCGCGGGCCCGCCCGTTCGGTCACATCAGCTGCGCATCACTTCTTGATGGCAACGCAGCGGCTGTTGGCCAGGGACTGGAAGGCGTCGTCACCCTTCACGGTACCCCTGAGGTTGTAGTAGTCCCACGGGCCCTTGGACTCGGCGGGCGTTTTCACCTGGAACAGGTACATGTCGTGCACCATGCGGCCGTCCTCGCGCAGCTTGCCGCCCTTGGCGAACATGTCGTTGATGGGCATGGAGCGCATCTTGGCCATCACGGCAGCGGTGTCGTCGGTGCCGGCGGCCTTGACGGCGTTCAGGTAGTGCAGGGTGGCCGAGTAGACGCTGGCGTGGTTGGAGTTGGGCTTGCGACCGTTCATCACCTTGCTGTACTTGTCGGCCCAGGCACGGGTCTCGGGGTTCATGTCCCAGTACCAGCCTTCGGTCAGGTACAGGCCTTGAGCGGTATTCAGTCCGATGGAATGCACATCCGTAATGAGCATCAGCAGCGCCGCCAGGTTCTGCTTCTTGGTCAGTCCGAACTCGGCCGCTGCCTTGACGCTGTTCACTGTATCCATGCCAGCGTTCGCCAGGCCCACCACCTTGGCGCCGCTGGACTGGGCCTGCAGCAGGAAGGAGGAGAAATCACCGGTGGACAGCGGATGGCGCACGGCGCCCAGCACCTTGCCGCCGGCGGCCTTCACCACGTCGCTGGTGTCCTTTTCCAGCGAATGGCCGAAGGCGTAGTCGGCGGTCAGGAAGTACCAGGTGTTGCCGCCGTCCTTCACGATGGCCTTGCCCACCACATTGCTCAGTGCGATGGTGTCCATCAGGTAGTGGATGCCGGTGGCCGGGGCGCAGTCTTCGTTGGTCAGGCGCGAGGAGGCGGCGCCATTGACGATGGTGATCTTGTTCTTTTCCTTGCCCAGGGCTTGCACGGCCAGGGCCACGGCTGAGTTCAGGTTCTCCACCGTCATGTCCACGCCATCGCGGTCGAACCAGGCCTGGGTGACGTTCTTGGCGATGTCGGGCTTGTTCTGATGGTCGGCGTTCACCACTTCGATGGGCTTGCCGAACATCTTGCCGCCGAAGTCCTGCACGGCTAGCTTGGCGGCCGCCACAGCGCCGGGGCCGCCGTAGTCGGCGTAGACGCCGGACATGTCGGTCAGCACGCCGATCTTGACGGCGTCGCCCGACAGCTTCTGGGCCTGGGCCAGGCCAAAGGTGCCGGCCAGGGTGGCCGCCACGGCGGTGGCGATCAGTTTGCGTTTCATGTTGGTCTCCTAGAAATGGTTGTCAAAACTCACACACCCAAAAACTCATGCAGCATGGCTGCCTTCTCGCTCAATGCGGCCTTGTTCACTGTGGCCACGATCTGGCCGTGCTCCATCACGTAGTGGCGGTCGGCCAGCGGCGCGGCGAAGCGGAAGTTCTGCTCGACTAGGATGATGGTCAGGCCTTTGGCCTTGAGCGCGCGGATCACGCGGCCCAGCGTCTGCACGATGACCGGGGCCAGACCCTCGGTGATCTCGTCGAGCAGCAGCACCTGGGCACCCGAACGCAGGATGCGCGCCATGGCCAGCATCTGCTGCTCGCCGCCCGACAGGCGCGTGCCAGGGCTGTGGCGGCGCTCCTTGAGGTTGGGGAACATTTCGTAGATCTCGTCCAGCGACATGCCGCCCTCGCCCACCTTGGGCGGCAGCAGCAGGTTTTCTTCGCAGGAGAGTGTGGAGAAGATGCCGCGCTCTTCGGGGCAGTAGCCCAGGCCCAGGCGGGCGATGCGGTTAGTTGACAGGTGCACGGTCTCCCGGCCCATGACCTCGATGGTGCCGGTGCGCTTGCCAGTCAGGCCCAGGATGGCCTTGAGCGTGGTGGTGCGGCCGGCGCCGTTGCGGCCCAGCAAGGTGACTAGCTCGCCTTCGCGCACCTCGAAGTTCACGCCGTGCAGAATGTGCGATTCGCCGTACCAGGCGTGCAGGTTCTCGATCTTCAACAGAACCTTGCTCATGCGGATTCCTCTTCGGAGGAGCCGACATAGGCTTCGAGCACGCGCGGGTCTTTCGAGACCTGCTCGTAGGGCCCTTCGGCCAGCACGGCGCCGCGGGCCAGCACGGTGATGGTGTCGCTCAGGTCGGCGACCACGTTCATATTGTGTTCCACCATGAGCACGGTGCGGTTGGCCGCGACCTTGCGGATGAGATCGACCACGCGGCCCACGTCTTCGTGGCCCATCCCCTGGGTGGGCTCGTCCAGCAGCATGAGCTCGGGGTCCAGCGCCAGCGTGGTGGCGATCTCCAGTGCACGCTTGCGGCCGTAGGGCAGCTCTACCGTCTTCGTGCCGGCAAAGCTGCCGAGGTCGACCGATTCCAGCAGGGTCATGGCCTGGTCGTTCAGCGCGTAGAGCGTGGACTCGGGCTTCCAGAAATGGAAGCTGGTGCCCAATTTGCGCTGCAGGCCCACGCGCACGTTTTCCAGCACGGTGAGGTGCGGGAACACCGCCGATATCTGGAAGGAGCGCACCATGCCCGAGCGCGCCACTTCGGCGGCGGCGCGGTGCGTGATGTCTTCGCCCTGGTAGAGGATCTGGCCCGAGGTAGGGGGAAGGAACTTGGTCAGCAGGTTGAAGACGGTGGTCTTGCCTGCACCGTTGGGGCCGATCAGCGCATGGATGGAGCCGCGCCGGACCTGGAGGTTCACGTGGTCCACTGCGACGAAGCCCTTGAACTCCCGGGTGAGTTCGCGCGTTTCGAGAATGATGTCTGCACTCATGCCATTGGGCCCGTGGCCCGGTCTCCATTTGTCGTTCGCATCGTGACCCGAAGGCCCCGATCATCGTTACTCAAATGAATGGTAGTACGGGCCAGTGCAAGGGGGCATGAGTGTTTCCCCTCGCCCTGGCGTTCGGTTGCTGGTCACGCGGTTTTGAACGATGAAAACTCAGTAGAACCACTTACGGAGCTGTTTCGTATTGAGACAGCTCCGTCGTGGGTCAAACCAGCAATGCATTTACCCGCTTCACATACGCCGCCGGATCCTCAGGCAGCCCGCCTTCGGCCAGCAGGGCCTGGTCGAAGAGGATGTGGGCCAGGTCGTGGAAGTGCACCGAGCCGTCGAGCTTTTTGACCAGTGAATGCTCGGGGTTCACTTCGAGCACGGGCTTGCTGTCCGGCGCCTTCTGGCCGGCCTGCTTGAGCAGGCGGGCGAGCTGGTTGCTCATGTCGCCTTCTTTCACCACCAGGCAGGCCGGTGAATCGACCAGGCGGGTGGTGACGCGCACGTCTTCGGCCTTGTCCTTCAGCGCTTCCTTGAGTTTGGCCAGAACGGGCTTGAAGGCCTCGGCGGCTTCTTCGGCGGCCTTCTTCTCGGCCTCGTCCTGCAGGGTGCCCAGGTCTACCGCGCCCTTGGCCACGCTTTGCAGGGGCGTGCCGTCGAACTCGGGCAGGTGGCTCAGGGCCCACTCGTCCACGCGCTCGCTCATGAGCAGCACCTCGATGCCCTTCTTCTTGAAGACTTCAAGCTGCGGGCTGTTCTTCGCCGCGGCCAGGGTATCCGCGGTGATGTAGTAGATGGCCCCCTGGCCTTCTTTCATGCGGGCCTTGTAGTCGGCCAGGGAGGTCAATCCACCCGTTCGCACTGAGCTTGTCGAAGTGTCTGCGCCGGCTTCGACGGGCTCAGCCTGAACGGAATGCGTGCTGGCAAAGCGCAGCAGCTTGGCCAGGCGCTCGCGGTTGGCGAAGTCTTCGCCCAGGCCTTCCTTGAGCACGCCGCCGAACTCGGCGTAGAAGGCGCTGTATTTGCCGGTATTGGCCTTGTCTTCCTCGCTGGCGTCGGCGGCGGGCACATCCTGTTTGGACAGGGTCTCGAGCAGGCTCAGCACGCGCTTGGTGTTGCCGTCGCGGATGGCGCGCACGTCGCGGCTTTCCTGCAGCAGTTCGCGGCTCACGTTGAGCGGCAGGTCGGCGCTGTCCACCACGCCTTTGACGAAACGCAGGTAGCTGGGCAGCAGGGCCTCGGCCTCGTCCATGATGAAGACGCGCTTGACGTAGAGCTTGAGCCCGCCCTTCTTGTCGCGGTTCCACAGGTCGTAGGGTGCCTTGGCCGGCACAAAGAGCAGTTGCGTGTATTCGGTGCTGCCTTCCACGCGGTTGTGGCTCCAGGCCAGCGGTGCCTCGTGGTCGTGGCTGATGGCCTGGTAGAAGTTCTCGTACTCTTCCTTCGTGATGTCCTTCTTGGGGCGGCTCCACAGGGCGCTGGCCTTGTTGACGGTTTCCCATTCGTCGGTGGTGACCATCTCGCCGGGCTGGTCGTTTTCGCCTTCCTTCCACTCTTCCTTGCGCATCTGGATGGGCAGGGCGATGTGGTCGGAGTACTTGGCGATGATGCTTTTGAGCTTCCAGCTGCTCAGGTAGTCGCCCGCGTCCTCGCGCAGGTGCAGGATGACGCTGGTGCCGCGCTCGGCGCGGGTGATGGCCTCGACCTCGAAGTCACCGGTGCCGCCGCTGATCCAGCGCACACCTTCTTCGGCCTTCAGGCCGGCGCGGCGCGACTCCACGGTGATCTTGTCGGCCACGATGAAACCCGAGTAGAAGCCCACGCCGAACTGGCCGATCAGCTGGCCCTGTTCCTTGGCGTCGGCCTGTTTCTCGGCGCCGAGCTTGCCCATGAATTCGCGCGTACCGCTCTTGGCAATCGTGCCCAGGTGGGCTATGGCCTCCTGCGTGCTCATGCCGATGCCGTTGTCCGTGATGGTCAGAGTCTTGGCTGTCTTGTCGAAGCTGATGCGCACGCGCAGCTCGGGCGCGTCTTCGTACAGCGCGCTGTTGTTCAGCGCCTCGTAGCGCAGCTTGTCGCAGGCGTCCGAGGCGTTGGAGACCAGCTCGCGCACAAAGATCTCCTTGTTGGAGTACAGCGAGTGGGTGACGAGGTGCAGCAGTTGCGCGACTTCGGCCTGGAAGGAATGGGTTTGTTTGCTCATGGGATCAGACAACGGTACAAAAAAAGGGAGCCGGACAGGTCGGCGAAGCGGTGAATTATGGGCGTTGTGCGGGATTTCAAGGGCTGCGTGTTGCGGGGCCGGCGTTTGTGGCGTTCGCTGGATCAGGCGGACCGGGCGCTCTGCGCAGCGAAATAAAGGCGGAGGCCGCAGGCCGGAGGACATGAGCGGCGGCACTTGGGCCCGGCCTTGTGCGGGCGAGAGAAAAAGTGAAGCCGCCGCTCAGAACTTCTCGTGCGGCGCCAGGTAGCGCCACTGGCCCACAGGCAATTGGCCCAGCATGACCCGGCCGATGCGCACGCGTTTCAGGCCCACGACCTTGAGCCCGACCAGTTCGCACATGCGGCGGATCTGGCGCTTCTTGCCTTCGGTCAGCACAAAACGCAGCTGCTCGGGGTTCTCCCAGTCCACCTTGGCGGGCTTGAGGGCCTGGCCGTCCAGGCTCAGGCCGTGGCGCAATTTGGCCAGCATGGCGCTCGGGAAAACGGCCTGCACATGGGTGGAGACGGGGTCGTCGTCGTCGATGCGGGTGAGCTGGGTGGGCGCCGCGGCGGCGGCCGGCGTGCCGAGGTAGACCACACGCACCAGGTATTCCTTTTCCATCACCGAGTCTTCGCCGATCAGCTGGCGCGCCACCCGGCCGTCCTGCGTGAGCACGAGCAGGCCGGTGGAGTCGATGTCCAGCCGGCCCGAGGGGGCCAGGCCGCGCAGCTGCGCGCCGTTGAAGCGCAGGGGCGCGCGGTCCTCGCGCCAGCGGTTTTGCGGCTGCACCAGCACCACGGCGGGTTCGTGCCCGTCCTCGGCCTGGCCGCTGACGTAACCGATGGGTTTGTTGAGCAGGATGGTGACCTGCGTGGCCTGCTGGTTCTGGGCCTGTTTGTCGATCTCGATGCGGTCGCTGGACGTGACCTGCTGGCCCATCTCGGCCACCTGCCCATTGACCTTGACCCAGCCGTTCTCGACCCAGGCGTCGGCCTCGCGGCGCGAGCACAGGCCGAGCTCGGCCATGCGCTTGTTGATGCGGCTGGTGGCGCCCGCGCCGCCGGCTTGGGGCGCGGGCGCGCCCTCGGGGCGCGGGGCGCGGCGCAGGGTGGGCGCGGCGGGATTGGCTGGCGTGTCTTTCATCGGAAACCGATTGTAGGTTCCTCGCCTTGCCGTTCGCGTGGGCTGGGCCTGTCCTGCGCCTGACGAAGGGTCGAAACGCTGCGGTTCGCCCATGCGGGGCTTCGACAGCCCGAACGGCGCCTTGTCAACGGAGGTTGGCCAGGAAGTGGGCCAGATCGTCCAGGTGCTGGTTGTTCAGGCCGTGCAGCGCATTGTTCATGACCGTGTCGCGCCCGGGGCCGGGTTTGTCGCGGTATTCCTCCATGACGGCGCGCAGGAAACTTTCGTGCTGGCCGGCCAGGCGCGGCATCTGTTCGCGGCCCTTGTAGTCGGGCAGGTGGCAGGTGCCGCACAGCATGCTGCGCGCCAGCACCTTGCCACGCTCGAAACGTTCGGTATCGACCGTGCTGGCCAAAGGCACGGGCACTTGTTCCGAGAAGTACTTGGCCAGGGCGATCAGCTCGGGGTCCTTGAGGCCGTCGAGCACGCCCTTCATGGCCGGGATGTCGCGCAGGCCTTCGCGGATCAGCACCAGCTGGTTCTCCACGAAGATCTTCGGCTGCCCGGCCAATGAGGGGATTTGCGGGATCTGTGAATTGCCCTGCGGGCCATGGCAGGCCGCGCAGAGTTCGAGCCGGGGCGGCCGGGCCTGGGCCTGTGCGGCGGCCGGGCCCAGCAGCAGGGTCAGGGTGGGGAGGAGTGTGTAGATGAAGCGCATGGGGTCGGTAGTGTGTAGCGATGGCCGGAAAAAAGCAGGGCCGCTGTTGCCAGGGGCCCTGCTTGCCGGGAATCAGGCCAGGGCTTACTTCTTGGCGCTGTACGAGATGCGGTAGATCGCGCCCAGTTGCTCGTCGGAGAGCAGCAGGGCGCCATCGGGCATCTGCAGGAAGTAGGTCGGGCGGCCCCAGAAGGTGTTGGCGGCCGGGTCGGCAAACCCGGTGATGAAGGGTGTCATCACCGGGTTGCGGCCCTGGGCATCGGCGTTCACGGTGACCACGTCATAGCCCATCTTGGTGGTGCGGTTCCAGGAACCCTTGCGTGCGACGAAAGCCATGTTGCGGTACTTGGCCGGGAACATCTTGCCGGTATAGAAGTGCAGGCCCATGGCGGCAGCGTGCGGGCCCATGGTGCGCACCGGCAGGGTCACGCCCTTGCAGGCGTCGGCCTTCTTGATGTCCGGGTCGGCGATGCCGCCGGCATGGCAGTAGGGGAAGCCGAAGAACTCGCCCTTCCTGCCCAGGCGGTTGAGCTCGTCCTCGGGGCCGTCGTCGCCCAGCCAGTCGCGGCCGTGGTCGGTGAACCAGAGTTGCTTGGTGACGGGGTGCCAGTCGAAGCCCTGGGTGTTGCGCACGCCGGTGGCGATGACTTCCATGCCCGTGCCGTCGGCGTTGTAGCGGCGGATCTGGGCGTACTCACCCGTGGGGGGCACGCAGATGTTGCAGGGCGCGCCAAAGGGCACGTAGAGCTTGCCGTCCGGGCCGAAACGCAGGTATTTCCAGTTGTGGTGCTGTTCCGGAGGCAGCTTGAAGGCGGCCGTCATGTCGACCGGGGCCACGCCGGGGTTCTTCTCGATGCCGTCGAAGCGCAGCGCCTTGTCCACCGCCATCACGTAGAGATTGCCCTTGTGGATGACCGCGGCCGGCTGGTTGAGCTTGTCGACCACCACGCGGCTGGTGCGCTCCTTGCCCTTGTCGGTGATTTCGTAGACACGGCCGAGGCCGCGCGTGCCGGCGTAGATCTTGCCGCTGGCGCCGCGCGACATGGCGCGGATGCCCGGCGTGCCGGTGGACCAGATCTCGATCTTGAAACCCGGCGGCAGCTTGAGCTTGTCCAGCGGGATGTCGGAGGCGGGCGTCATGGTGTTCTTGCCGGCCACCGGGGCCAGCCTGGAGTCGGCCATGCTGGCCGGGCGGCCCTGCTGCCAGGCGGGGGCGGCGGCCTGGGGCGCCGGCGTCGCCATCGGGGCCGGGGCCGGCACGGGCGCTGCGGCCGGCTGGGCGGCCGAGACCTGTGGCGCGGGGGCCGTGGCCTGCGTTGCGGGCGGCTCGGACGTGGCGCAAGCGCTCAGCAGGCTGGCCAGCAGCGCGCCTGCGAGGATGGTGTATCGGGTCATGGGGAGGGTCTCCGTGGAAAAGCTATGGTTGTTGTGCATCGACCATCTGAAATCCTATGCCGG
This sequence comes from Curvibacter fontanus, assembly GCF_054780335.1. Classification (NCBI taxonomy): domain Bacteria; kingdom Pseudomonadati; phylum Pseudomonadota; class Betaproteobacteria; order Burkholderiales; family Comamonadaceae; genus Curvibacter; species Curvibacter fontanus. The sequence goes on along the minus strand of NZ_BAAGWN010000011.1, from coordinate 189,035 downwards.
CCCCCGGGTGCATCGCCTAGGGTTTCCACCCGGGCTTCATGCAGTCAAGGCACTAAGCGATATAAGCAGGATTTATGAGAGGTCGCCTGGGCTGTCACTCCCTGCGACAGAGTGACTCAAATCGCGACACCTCGCGCGACCTGCGCGCACGCAACAACCTGACAGGGCGCGTGGTTTGCTGCGCTGCGGCTTGCAGACGGTCGACGGCCTCGGCTTAATGCAATGCACGAAGCGCCGGTCGGCGCGTCGTGCAACAGCAAGAACATCCAGAGGAGCAAGCCATGATCGGAAACAAGCTGGGCGTCGCCCTGCTGGCAGCGGGATTCGCTGTCACGGCAGGTGCGCAGTCGGGCAAGGACAACCTGTCCACCCTTAAGCAGATGAAGGTCGCGACGACCGATCTCAACATTCCACCGGTGCCGCAGGACGGGCGCAACGCGGACGCCATCCGCGCCAACCTCAAGAGCGTGAAGCTGCCGCCGGGTTTCAAGATCGAGCTCTATGCCGTGGTGCCCGACGCGCGCCACATGGCGGTGGCGCCGTCGACCAATATGCTGTTCGTGGGCACGCGCAAGACCAAGGTCTGGGCCGTGACCGACCGCAACGGTGACGGCACGGCCGACGAGGTGAAGGCCTTCGCGCCTTCGCTGAACTTCAAGGTGCCCAATGGCGTGTGCTGGACCAAGGACGGTTTCCTGATCGTCGTGGAGCACAACCGCGTGCTCAATTTCCCCGCGGCCGAGTTCTTCTACGAGGGCCCGGACGTGGCGGTGATCGAGGTGGTGCCGCAGGGCAAGCTGATTCCCGAAGAGGAGGAGTCCTACAACCACGGGGCGCGCACCTGCCGCGTCGGTGACGACGGCAAGCTCTACATCACCCTGGGCCAGCCCTACAACGTGCAACCGGCGGGCAAGGTGGCGCTGTACGAGAAGCTGGGCATCGGCGGCATGATCCGGATGGACCCCTTCGACGGCTCCAAGCGCGAGGTGGTGGCCATGGGCGTGCGCAACTCGGTGGGCATGGACATCAACCCGCGCGACAAGACGGTCTGGTTCACCGACAACCAGACCGACGGCATGGGCGACGGGATCCCGCCGGGTGAGCTCAACCGCATCACCAAGGCCGGGGGCGAGCACTTCGGCTATCCGTTCATCCACGGCAACAATGTGCCGGTTGCGGGTACGGCGGCTGCGCCGGACCTCAAGGGCATGAAGGCGCCGGCGGTCTGGACCAAGCCGCAGGTGGAGTTCCCGGCGCACCAGGCGCAGCTGGGCATGACTTTCTACAACGGCAAGATGTTCCCGGCCCGTTACCAGGGCGGGGTCTTCGTGGCCGCGCACGGTTCATGGAACCGCACCCAGCCCAGCGGCGCGCTGATCAACTTTGTGCCCATCAAGGCCGACGGCACGGCGGGCGCCTCCGAGGTGTTTGCCGAGGGCTGGCTGGACGCCAACGGGGTCTACAAGGGCCGCCCGGTGGACGTGGCGCCCATGAAGGACGGTTCCCTGCTGATCTCTGACGATTACGTGGGCGCGATCTACCGTGTGACCTACAGCAACTGAGTGTTGCGCCAGTGCGCTGCACGGCGGTGCCGTGCAGCGCCATGAGACGGACGGAGATCGCTGCGATCTCCGTTTTTTTGAGTGAGGAGGTTTCGAATGAACAAGTTCATCCTGGGAGGAGTGCTGCTGGCCCTGGCGGCGGCGGCGCAGGCGGATGTGGCCGCAGGCAAGGCCAAGGCGGCGGCCGCGTGTGCCATGTGCCATGGCCCGCTGGGCCTGTCCATGCAGCCGGGCGTGCCGCATCTGGCCGGGCAGCAGGAGGTCTACCTGGCCGAGCAGCTCAAGCATTTCCGCAATGGCAAACGGGCCAACGAGGTGATGACGGTCATTGCCAAGCCCCTGAGCAACGAAGACATCGACAACCTGGCGGCGTGGTACGCGTCGCTGCAGATCCGGGTGGAAGAGAAATGAGATTGCACCAACAACGAGACAGCCGGGTGAGCCGGTTCCCTGGCGCCCGCGCAACGCTGGCCCTGCTGGTGAGCGGCCTGGGCGCCGTGCCCGTCTGGGGCCAGGCGCTGGACGACGTGGTGATTTCGGCCTCGCGCGCAGCGCAGCGCAGCTTTGACGCGCCGGCGGCGGTCGAGGCCGTGGACCGCGAGACCCTCCAGGGCGCGGGCCCGCAGGTCAATCTCTCGGAGTCGCTCAACCGCGTGCCGGGCCTGACCGTTTTGAACCGGCAGAACTACGCGCAGGACCTGCAGGTCTCGATCCGCGGTTTCGGCGCGCGCTCGGCCTTCGGCATCCGTGGCATCCGCCTGCTGATCGACGGCATCCCCGCCACCACGCCCGATGGCCAAGGCCAGGGGTCCTCGGTGGCGCTCACGTCCACCGAACGCATCGAAGTGCTGCGCGGGCCGCTGGCTCTGATGTACGGCAACTCGGCTGGCGGGGTGATCCAGGCCTTCACGCGCGAGGCGCCCGAAGTGCCCGAGGCCGGCCTGCAGTACTACACGGGCGCCTACGAGATGCACCGCAGCGACTGGCAGCTTGCCGGGCGCGTCGGCACGGTGGGGCTGGTGGCCGACTACAGCACCTTCGACACCAACGGCTATCGCGACAACAGCACGACGGAGCGCAGGCAGTTCAACAGCAAGCTCAGCTTCGGGCCCGACGCGCACACGCGCGTGAACCTGGTCTTCAACCAGTTCGACATGCCGCTGGCCCAGGACCCGGTGGGTCTGACGGCGGCGCAGCTGGCGCAGGACGCCACGCAGGCCGGCACCAACGCGATCAGCGCGCGCCTGCGCAAGATCACCAGCCAGAGCCAGGCCGGCACGTCGGTGACGCACGCGCTGGACGCCAACCGTTCGGTGACGGCGCGCCTGTACTACGGCAAACGCGACAACCTGCAGTACCTGCCCACCAACTGGGTGGGTCTGAACCGCGACTACTACGGCGCGGGCCTGCAGTACAACGCGCAGGCCCGCTGGGGCAGCCGCCCGGTCAACTGGGTGGCGGGTTACGAGTACGACTACTCCAAGGAGCGACGCCAGTCCGGCGGGGTGAGCGGGGGCGAGAAATCCGGCGCGCTGACGCGCAACGAGGACAACAGCGCGCAGAACAGCGATGCCTTCGTCCAGGGCACGGTGCTGGCGGCCGAGCGCCTGTCGGCCACAGCCGGCCTGCGCGCGAGTTCGGTGCGCATCGCCAGCGAAGACTACTTCCTCAGCAACGGCAACGGCTCGGGCGACGTGAGCTACAGCGCGGCCAACCCGGTGCTGGGCCTGACCTGGCACACGCTGGACACGCTGAACCTCTACGCCAACTACGGCCGCGGTTTCGAGACGCCCACGCTGGTGGAGGTGGCCTACACCGGCACCGGCGCGCCCAGCTTCAACCCCGGCATCAACGCGGCGCGCAGCCAGCACTACGAGCTGGGCGCCAAGTGGGCGCCCGATGCACGCTCGCGCCTGGACTTCACGCTCTACCAGATAGCCACCACGGACGAGATCGTGGTGGCGGTGAGCAGCGGCGGCAGCACGGCCTACAAGAACGCGCCGGGCACCACGCGCAGCGGCTGGGAGCTGGCCGGCCGCACCCTGCTGAGCCCGAACTGGCGGGCCACGCTGTCGGCTTCGGCGATCGAGGCGAAGTTCTCGGAAACCTTTGTCACCAACGGCGTGACGGTGAACGCCGGCAACCGCATGCCGGGCATCCCGCAGCATTTCCTGTTCACCGAGCTGCTGTGGTCCGCGCAGGCCCTGGACAACGCCGGGCGCAAGCCGGGGCTGGGCACGCAGGCCGGCGCGGAGGTGGTGAGCGCCGGCAAGCTCTACGCCAACGACAGCAACACGGCTTCGGCCGAGGGCTACAGCACGCTCAACCTCAAGGCCAGCCAGGGCTGGCCGGTGGCGGGCAAGGGCAGCCTGACGGCCTACGGGCGCCTGGACAACGTGACGGACCAGCGTTATGTGGGCTCGGTCATCGTCAACCAGGCGGCCAGCCAGTTCTACGAACCGGCGCCCGGCTTCAACTGGACGCTGGGTGTGCGCCTGAATCTGCCTCTGTGAGACACCCCCCGAGCGGCACAGTGGCTTGGCGAAGCCAGCTCCGCGGGCGCCCTGGTTTGGGTCCTCTTCGTAACGGTCAGGGTTGGCAGGGATGCACAAGGCCGCGCAGCTGGCCGTTCCAGGGCACCCGTGGAACCGGCTTCGCCGGGCCACTGGGTGCGCCCCCCTCCCGCCGCAGGCGAGAGAGGGGCTGAGGGCTGCGGCTCCAAGCCTGCATGCGCAGGCTTGGACAGCCTGAAGAGCCACGGACTCAGGCCGTGAGCATCGAGCGGCGTCAGCCGCTCGGGGGGTGCTTCATATACCTCAGGCCTTCTAGGTCCAGCACGCGCAGGCCGCCGTACTCGATGCGGATCAGGTTCTGGGCCTGCAGATTGGCCAGGGCTTCGTTGACGCGCTGGCGCGAGAGACCTACGAGGTAGGCCAGCTCCTGCTGGGTGATGCGCAGCACCTCGCCCACGCCGGGGTAGAGCACGGGGTTGAAGAGTGCGGCCAGGCTGCGCGCGACGCGCAGGTCGGGGCTGTTCATGCGGTCGATCTCGCGCGCGGCGATGAACTGGCCCAGGCGCTCGTTGAGCTGGTTCATCACGAAGCGGTTGAAGCCGATGGACTGGTCCAGCAGGCGGTGGAAGCTCTCCACAGGCAGGCCGGCCACCAGGCTCTTGCGCAGGGTCTGCACGTTGTAGCGGTAGCTCTCGCGCTTGAGCACCGTGCCCTCGCCGAACCAGCCGCCCGGGGGCAGGCCGGCAAAGGTGAGGGACTGGCCCTCGGCGTTTTCGCTGCTCATCTTGAGCAGGCCGTCGACCACGCCGAACCAGTAGGTCACGGGCCGGCCCATGCGGCAGACCAGGTCACCGGGTTGGGCTTCGCTGATCTGCAACTCCCCCGCGGCATAAGCGCGTTCATCCGGCGTGAGCCGGGGCAGCCAGGGGATGCCCGCGAGTTCAGGTTCGGTGAGTGCGCGCCGACGCTGGTGCAGGCTGGATTCGGTTGTCATGGGCGGGTAAGTCCCAGCTAGGGATTGCCCTGAATTGTCGTCGTAACGACAACAAAACGTCAAATCACCGCCCTACCATGGGCCGCAAGTCCACAAGGAAACAGGATGCAGACGACCTTCCCGCGACTCCTGATGCAGCACGCAGCCGAGCGGCCGCAAGCCCCGGCCCTGCGCGAGAAGGAATACGGCATCTGGCAGACCTGGGGCTGGGCGCGTGCGGCCGAGGACGTGAAGCTCATGAGCTGCGGCCTGGCGGCCCTGGGCTTCAAGCCCGGGCAGAACCTGGCCATCGTGGGCGACAACCGGCCGCATCTCTATCTGGCCTTTGTCGTGGCGCAGAGCCTGCGCGGCGTGCCCGTGCCCATGTACCAGGACGCGATCGCCAGCGAGATGGCCTTCGTGCTGCAGGACGCTGAGATCCATTACGCCTTTGCCGAGAACCAGGAGCAGGTCGACAAGCTGCTGGAGCTGCGCGAGAGTCTTAAGGATGTGGACGGTGGCCTGCTGCAGCACATCGTCTACGGCGACCCGCGCGGCCTGCGCAACTACCGGCACGAGGGCCTGATCGGCATCGAGCGCCTGTTCGAACTGGGCCGCGCCTACGAGCGCACGCATCCGGACTTCTATGCGAAGTCGGTGGCCCAGGGTGAGCCTTCGGATGTGTCGGTCATCCTCTACACCTCGGGCACCACGGGCCGGCCCAAGGGCGTGTGCCAGACCCATGCGAGTTTCATTGCCGCCGCGCAGGGCGGGGTGCAGGTGGACGGCCTGGCGCCCGAGGACAACATCATTTCCTACCTGCCGCCGGCCTGGGTGGGGGACCACCTCTTTTCCATCGCCCAGTGGCTGGTGGCGGGTTTCACCATCAACTGCCCCGAGTCGGCCGAGACGGTGAGCATCGACCTGCGCGAGATCGGACCGAGTTATTACTTCGCCCCGCCGCGGGTGTTCGAGGGTATGCTGACCTCGGTCTCCATCCGCATGGAGGACGCGGCCGCCCCGAAGCGCTGGCTGTACGGCAAGTTCATGGCCGTGGCGCGCCGCTGCGGCGCCGAGCTCCTGGACGGAAAACCCGTGGGGCTGGGCGACCGCCTGCTCTATGCGCTGGGCAATGTGCTGGTCTACGGGCCGCTGCGCAATGTGCTGGGCTTGAGCCGCATCCGTGTGGCCTACACGGCGGGCGCGGCCATCGGGCCCGACCTGTTCCGCTTCTACCGTTCCATCGGCATCAACCTCAAGCAGCTCTACGGCCAGACCGAGACCTGCGCCTACGTCTGCATCCAGAAGAACGGCCGCGTCAAGCTCAACAGCGTGGGCGAGGCGGCGCCGGGCATCGAGATCAGGATCGCCGACAACGGCGAGGTGCTGGTGCGCGGTGTCTCGGTGCTCAAGGAGTACTACAAGCGCCCCGACGCCACGGCCGAGGTCATGGACGCCGAGGGGTTTTTTCACACGGGCGATGCCGGTGTGATCGACCCGGACGGCCACCTGATCATCATCGACCGCGCCAAGGACGTGGGCAAGATGGCGGCGGGCGCGATCTTCGCGCCCAACTACATCGAGAACAAGCTCAAGTTCTTCCCGCAGATCAAGGAGGCGGTGGTTTTCGGCCACGGCCGCGAGCAGGTCTGCGCCTTCCTCAACATCGACTTCGAGGCCGTGGGCAACTGGGCCGAGCGCCAGGGCCTGCCCTACAGCGGTTACGTGGACCTGGCCGGCAAGCCCCAGGTGCTGGACATGCTGGCCGACTGCGTGCAGCAGGTCAATGCCGGCCTGGCCACCGAGGCCGGCATGGCCGACACGCAGATCGCGCGTTTCCTGGTGCTGCACAAGGAGCTGGACCCCGACGACGACGAGCTCACGCGCACGCGCAAGGTGCGCCGCGGTTTCATCGGCGACAAATACGCCGTGCTGATCGAGGCGCTCTACGCGGGCCGCAAGGAGCAGTTCATCGAGACGCAGGTGAAGTTCGAGGACGGCCGCAGCGGCACGGTTTCGGCCACGCTGCCCATCCGTGACGCCAAGACCTTTACCCCAGTGAAGGCGGTTGCATGAGGAGAAATACCGTTCGGGCTGAGCTTGTCGAAGCCCTTCAGACTAGCAATGCACAAGCACTTCGACCCCTTCGGCAGTGCTCAGGACAGGCGGCTCAGTGCGAACGGGGTTGGGTATGACGCAAGGAAAATTGGGCGACGTGATTCTGGATGTGAAGAACATCTCCCTGGCCTTCGGCGGCGTCAAGGCGCTGACCGACATCTCCTTCGACGTGCGCGAGCACGAGATTCGCGCCATCATCGGCCCCAACGGCGCGGGCAAGAGCTCCATGCTCAACTGCATCAACGGGGTGTACACGCCGCAGCACGGCACCATCACCTTCCGCGGCCGGACCTTCGACCACATGAACAGCCGCCAGGTGGCCGAGATGGGCGTGGCGCGCACCTTCCAGAACCTGGCCCTGTTCAAGGGCATGAGCGTGCTGGACAACATCATGTCCGGGCGCAACCTCAAGATCAAAAGCAGCATCCTGCTGCAGGCGCTGCGGATCGGCCCCGCCGAGCGCGAGGAGATCCGCCACCGCGAGTTCGTCGAGCACATCATCGACTTCCTGGAGATCCAGGCGCACCGCAAGACGCCCGTGGGCCAGCTGCCCTACGGCCTGCAGAAGCGCGTGGACCTGGGCCGGGCCCTGGCCATGGAGCCGCAGGTGCTGCTGCTGGACGAGCCCATGGCGGGCATGAACGTGGAAGAGAAGCAGGACATGTGCCGCTTCGTGCTCGACATCAACGACGAGTTCGGCACGACCGTGGTGCTGATCGAGCACGACATGGGGGTGGTGATGGACATCAGCGACCGCGTGGTGGTGCTGGACTACGGCAGGAAGATCGGCGACGGCACGCCCGACGCCGTGCGCAAGAACGAGGAAGTGGTCCGGGCCTATCTGGGCACTTCTCATCAGGAGATGACGAAATGACCTCGCCTTCGGCTTTGGTGACGCGGCTGCGCCGCATGACGAAAGTCATTTTTCATCAAGCTGCGCAGCAGCCAGGTCATTTCGTCATCTCGCACAGGACAAGCCATGGCATTTTTTCTTGAGACCCTGCTCAACGGCCTCATGGCCGGCATGCTCTATTCGCTGGTGGCGCTGGGCTTTGTCCTGATCTTCAAGGCCTCGGGCGTCTTCAACTTCGCGCAGGGCGCCATGGTGCTGTTCGCGGCCCTGGCCATGGCGCGCTTTGCCGAATGGTTCCCGGCCTGGACCGGCATCGACAACAAATGGCTGGCCAATACCTTTGGTTTCGTGCTGGCCGGCGCCGTCATGTTCGTCGTGGCCTGGGTGATCGAGCGCCTGGTGCTGCGCCACCTGGTCAACCAGGAAGGCGCCACGCTGCTGATGGCCACGCTGGGCATCACCTATTTCATGGAAGGCCTGGGCCAGACCCTGTTCGGCAGCGACATCTACAAGATCGACATCGGCATGCCCAAGGACCCGATCTTCGCCTTCGAGTCGGTCTTCGAGGGCGGCGTGCTGATCAACCAGGAAGACCTGTTCGCCGCGGCCATCGCCGCCGTGCTGGTGGCCGGGCTTTCGCTGTTTTTCCAGAAGACGGCCACCGGCCGCGCGCTGCGGGCCGTGGCCGACGACCACCAGGCCGCGCAGAGCATCGGCATCCCGCTCAACCGCATCTGGGTCATCGTCTGGTGCCTGGCCGGTGTGGTGGCCCTGGTGGCCGGGATGATCTGGGGCAGCAAGCTGGGCGTGCAGTTCTCGCTGGCGACCGTCGCCCTGCGCGCGCTGCCCGTGATCATCCTGGGCGGCCTGACCTCGGTGCCCGGCGCCATCATCGGCGGCCTGATCATCGGTGTGGGCGAGAAGCTGTCCGAGGTCTACCTGGGGCCCTTCGTGGGCGGCGGCATCGAGATCTGGTTTGCCTATGTGCTGGCGCTCGTGTTTTTGCTGTTCCGGCCGCAGGGTCTGTTTGGCGAGAAGATCATCGACCGCGTATGACAGCTCGCTGCGCTCGCATGACCATGCCGCCGCGCGGCACGATGACTTTGCCTGCGGCATCGATGATGGCGCCGCAGACGCCAAGTTGTTCATGCAGGCCTTGCACGCGTCATCGAAGCGGCGCAGCCGCAAGGTCATTCCGTCCTTGAGCAGCGAAGCTGCGGAGTCATTAGCTCATGTTCTACAGAGAAAACGGCCAGTTCAAGACCAGCTACCGCGCGGACCAGCAGATCTTTGCCATCCTGCAGGACCGCATCGCCATCGGCCTGCTGCTGCTGGCCGCCTTTGTGCTGGTGCCCGCGCTGGCCAGCGACTACCTGTTCCGCGCCATCCTGGTTCCCTTCCTGATCTTCTCGCTGGCGGCCATCGGCGTGAACATCCTGGTGGGTTATTGCGGCCAGATCTCGCTGGGTTCGGGCGCCTTCATGGCGGTAGGCGCCTACGGGGCCTACAACTTCTTCGTGCGCATTCCGGGCCTGCCGCTGATCCCCGCGCTCATCCTCGGCGGCCTGTGCGCCACGGCCTTCGGCGTGCTGTTCGGCCTGCCCAGCCTGCGCGTCAAGGGCCTGTACCTCGCGGTGGCCACGCTGGCGGCCCAGTTCTTCGCCGACTGGATGTTCCTGCGCATCAAGTGGTTCACGCTGGACACGCCCTCGGGCTCGGTCTCGGTGTCCAATCTGCAGGTTTTCGGCTGGCCGCTGGAGAGCGCGCTGAGCAAGTACTGGTTCTGCCTGGCCATCCTGGTGGTCGTTGCTTTGCTGGCCAAGAACCTGGTGCGCGGCGCCATCGGCCGCGAGTGGATGGCGATCCGCGACATGGACGTGGCGGCCGCGGTGATCGGCATCCGCCCCATGTACGCCAAGCTCAGCGCCTTCGCCGTGAGCTCCTTCATCGTCGGCGTGGCCGGCGCGCTCTGGGCCTTTGTCTACCTCGGCGCCTGGGAGCCGGCGGCCTTCTCGGTGGACTACTCGTTCCGACTCTTGTTCATGGTGATCATCGGCGGGCTGGGCTCCATCATGGGCAGCTTCTTCGGCGCGGCCTTCATCGTGGTGCTGCCCATCGCGCTCAACCAGTTCCTGCCCATGTTCCTGGGCCTGTTCGGCATCGAGATTTCCACGGCCGGCATCTCGCATGCCGAGCTCATGATTTTTGGCGGCCTGATCGTCTGGTTCCTGATCGTGGAACCGCACGGCCTGGCGCGCTTGTGGTCCGTGGGCAAGCAGAAGATGCGCCTGTGGCCCTTCCCACACTGAACTCAGGGCTGCAGCCCCCTGGGTTTATGTTTTCTTGATGGCTGATGTGCTGGTGGTGTTCCGATCAACTCTAAGGAGACAAGTATGAAGCTACGTCATCTCGTTCTGGCGGCCACGGTGGTGGCGTGTACTGCGCCGGTGGCAGCCCTGGCGCAAGCCAAGGAGCAGTTCATTCCGGTGCTGTCCTACCGCACCGGCCCCTACGCGCCCAACGGCGTGCCCTGGGCCAATGGTTATGTGGACTACCTCAAACTCGTCAATGCGCGCGGGGGCGTCAACGGCGTGAAGCTCTCCTTCGAGGAGTGCGAGACCGGCTACGACACGGCGCGCAGCGTCGAGTGCTATGAACGCCTCAAGAGCAAGGGGGCTACCCTGGTGCAGCCCCTGTCCACGGGCGCGACCTTTGCCATCACCGAGAAGGCCCCGGCCGACAAGATCTCCGTGGTGACGGTGGGCTACGGCCGCAGCGAAAGCGCCGACGGCACGGTGTTCAAGTGGAACTTCCCTCTCGCCGGCACCTACTGGGTGGCGGCCGACGCCATCATCCAGGCCATCGCCAAGAAGGAAGGCGGCCTGGCCAAGCTCAAGGGCAAGAAGATCGCGCTGGTCTACCACGACAGCCCCTTCGGCAAGGAACCCATCCCGCTGCTGCAGGAACGCGCGGCCATGCACGGCTTCAGCCTGCAACTGCTGCCGGTGACCGCGCCGGGCGTGGAGCAGAAGGCCACCTGGCTGCAGGTGCGCCAGAGCCGGCCTGACTACGTGGCGCTGTGGGGCTGGGGCGTGATGAACAGCACGGCCATCAAGGAGGCCCAGGCCACGGGTTACCCGCGCGAAAAGATGTACGGCGTGTGGTGGGCCGGTGCCGAACCCGACGTGAAGGACGTGGCCGAGGGCGCCAAGGGCTACAACGCCGTGACCATGCAGCACGGCGCCGAGCCGCAGTCCAAGCTGGTCAAGGACGTGATGGCCCTGGTGCACGGCAAGGGCCAGGGCACGGGCCCGAAGGAGGAGGTGGGCCAGGTGCTGTACATGCGCGGCGCCATGAGCGCGATGCTGGGCATCGAGGGCATCCGCGCGGCGCAGGAGCGCTACGGCAAGGGCAAGGTCATGACGGGTGAACAGGTGCGCTGGGGCCTGGAGAACCTGAACCTCACGCAGGCCAAGCTGGACGCGCTGGGTTTTGCCGGGGTCATGCGGCCGATCAGCACCTCCTGCGTGGACCACATGGGCGCTTCCTGGGCGCGCATCCACACCTGGGACGGCAAGAAATGGGTGTTCACCTCGGACTGGCTGCAGGCCGACGAACAGATCATCAAGCCGCTGGTGAAGAGCACGGCGGCCAAGTACGCGGCGGAGAAGAAGCTGACGGCGCGCACCCCGGCTGACTGTCAAAGCTGATGACGGCATGACGCCTGCTGCGCAGGCATGACCTTGCGGCTCTGCCGCATCCATGACAGGGAAGAGGTCATGCGCGCAGCGCGTCATCCGTGCGCAAACACGAGTGCCGCGTGCGGCGCTCGTGTTTGCGGAGGGTCATTTCGTCATGGGTACAGCCAATATCGTCATCAACGTCAACGGCATCGAGGTCATCTACAACCACGTGATCCTGGTGCTCAAGGGCGTGTCGCTGCAGGTGCCGGAAGGGGGCATCGTGGCGCTGCTCGGGGGCAACGGCGCGGGCAAGACCACGACGCTGCGCGCCATCTCCAATCTGCTCAAGGGCGAGCGCGGCGAGGTGACCAAGGGTTCGATCGAGTTGCGCGGCGAGCGCATCGAGAACCTCACGCCGTCCGAGCTGGTGCAGCGTGGTGTGGTGCAGGTGATGGAGGGGCGGCACTGCTTTGCCCATCTGACCATCGAGGAGAACCTGTTGACCGGGGCCTACACGCGCAAGAGCAAGACCGAAGTGGCCGCTGGCCTGGAGAAGGTCTACACCTACTTTCCGCGCCTGAAGACACGCCGCGGCTCGCAGGCGGCCTACACCTCGGGAGGCGAACAGCAGATGTGCGCCGTCGGCCGGGCGCTCATGGCCAACCCCAGCATGGTGCTGCTGGACGAGCCCTCCATGGGTCTGGCACCGCAGATCGTGGAAGAGGTGTTCGAGATCGTGAAAGACCTGAACCAGAAGGAGCGCGTGACCTTCCTGCTGGCCGAGCAGAACACGAGCATGGCGCTCAAGTACGCGGACTACGGCTACATCATGGAGTCCGGCCGCATCGTGATGGATGGCGCAGCGGTCGACCTGGCCAGCAACGAGGACGTGAAGGAGTTCTACCTCGGCATGGGCGGCGGCGAGCGCAAGAGTTTCCGAGACGTCAAAAGCTACAAACGCCGTAAGCGCTGGCTGGCGTGAACCGATTCACTCCCTCCCCCCTTTGGGGGTGAGGGAGGGGGTGAGGGGCGGGCGTTGGATGGGTAAGAGCCCTCACCCCAACCCTCTCCCGGAAGGAGAGGGAAAAGAGAGGCAAGGATGACTGATTTTTTTGATGCGCTCGAAACGCGCGACCCGGCGCAGCGCGAGGCGGCGCTGCTGGCCGCCCTGCCGGGCCATGTGGCGCAGGCCCAGCGTTTGGCCCCGGCGTTCGCCGAGATCCTGCGCGGCGTCGATGCGACGGCGATCACCAGCCGGGCCGCGCTGGCCCGCCTGCCGGTGACGCGCAAGCACGAGTTGCTGGAGCGCCAGCAGGCTGCACGCGCGCGTGATGCGGGTGATCCCTTCGGCGGTTTCGCTGCGATCGGCTGGCGCGGCCTGCTGCGCAACAGCGGGGCGCGGCGCGTTTTCCAGTCGCCCGGCCCGATCTACGAACCCGAGGGGCATGCCGCAGATTACTGGCGCAGTGCCCGCGCCTTTGCGGCGGCCGGTTTCGAGGCCGGTGATCTCGTGCACAACTGCTTCAGCTACCACCTGACCCCCGGCGCCTGGATCATGGAGGCCGGCGCACAGGCCCTGGGCTGCACGGTGTTTCCGGGCGGCACGGGCAATAGCGAGCAGCAGCTCGCGGCCATCGCCGACCTGCGGCCCGTGGCCTACGCCGGCACACCGGGTTTCCTGAAGATCCTGGTCGAGAAGGCGCAGGAGGCGGGGCAGACCCTGTCCATCCGCAAGGCCCTGGTCAGCGGCGAGGCCTTTCCGCCCAGCCTGCGCGACTGGCTGGGCGGGCGCGGCATCACCGCCTACCAGTGTTATGCCACGGCCGACGCCGGCCTCATTGCCTACGAGACTTCGGCGCGCGAGGGCCTGGTGCTGGAGGAGGACGTGATCATGGAGATCGTGCGTCCCGGCACGGGCGACCCCGCGCCCGAGGGCGAGGTGGGCGAGGTGGTGGTCACGGTACTGAATCCGGACTACCCGCTGATCCGTTTCGGCACCGGCGACCTCTCGGCCATCCTGCCCGGCCCTTGCCCCACGGGGCGGACCAATACACGCATCAAGGGCTGGCTGGGGCGCGCTGACCAGACCACCAAGGTGCGTGGCATGTTCGTGCACCCAGGCCAGATCGCCGAGATCGTCAAGCCTTACCCGGAGGTGGTGCGCGCGCGCCTGGTGGTGGCCGGCGAGATGGCCAACGACCGCATGACACTGCAGGTGGAAACGGCCTGCGGCGGGCCGGGCGAACTGGCCCTGCGCATTGCCGAAACCATCCGCGACGTGACCAAGTTGCGCGGCGAGGTGGAGCTGGTACTGCCCGGCAGCCTGCCCAACGACGGCAAGGTGATCGAGGACGCACGCAGTTACAAGTGAGCAGCCTGTTTGGGCGGGGTTTTCCCTCGGACTAAGTATTTTCCGCGCTGGCATGCTGGACGGGCGGGGCTAGACTCCCTCCCATTCTTTGGAGGTTCACCATGAAACGTTTGCTACTGCTCGCTGCCGCCGTGACCGCTATCGCGGCCCAGGCCCAATCCTTCCCCGGATCCAAGCCCATCACCATCGTCGTGCCCTTCGCGGCCGGCGGCCCGACCGACCGCGTGGCGCGTGACCTGGCCGAGGCCATGCGCAAGCCCCTGGGCGGCGTGACCCTGGTAGTGGACAACGCAGCCGGCGCCGGCGGCTCCATCGGCGCCAACAAGGTGGCCAAGGCCGCCGCCGACGGTCACACCCTGCTGCTGCACCACATCGGCATGGCCACCATGCCCACCCTGGTGCGCAACCTGCCCTTCAAGGTCGAGACCGACTTCGATTACCTGGGCATGGTCAACGACGTGCCCATGACCCTGATCGCCCGCCCCAACCTGCCGGCCAACAACTACAAGGAACTGACGACCTGGATCAGCGAGAACAAGGGCAAGATCAATCTGGGCAACGCCGGCATCGGCGCCGCTTCGCACCTGTGCGGCCTGATGTTCCAGAACGCGCTCAAGACCGACATGACCACCGTCCCCTACAAGGGTACGGCCCCGGCCATCACCGACCTGATCGGCGGCCAGATCGATCTGCTGTGCGATCAGACCACCAACACCACGAGCCAGATCGAGGGCAAGAAGGTCAAGGCTTTTGCCGTGACCACGGCCAAGCGCCTGACGACGCCTGCACTCAAGGACCTGCCGACGCTCAACGAGTCCGGCCTCAAGGGCTTCGAAGTGACGATCTGGCACGGCCTGTACGCGCCCAAGGGCACGCCGGCCGATGTGCTGGCCAAGCTCAACGCCGCGCTCAAGGCCGCGCTCAAGGACCCGGACTTCATCAAGAAGCAGGAAGGCCTGGGCGCCGTGGTGGTGACCGACAAGCGCGTCGAGCCGGCCGAACACAAGAAGTTCGTGGCCGACGAAATCGCCAAGTGGAGCCCCATTTTGAAAGCGGCCGGGGTTTACGCCGACTGATTGATTCGTTCTGCTTCACTGCCGGAAAGGCCACCGTTCAGGTGGCTTTTTCTTTTTTGCGTTGAGTTGTGTTGTTGCTTGCGTGGCATTGCCGGGGGCACATCCCGGCAATGCCACGCAAGAAAAACAGCCAGCCAACGGCCAGTATCGAAAGCGACAAACAGTCAACCCAACCCGAGGCAAACCCTAGGTCACAGAAGCAAGCCAAAGCCTACACTCGACCGCATCAAATCCAGGAGACATCACCATGCGCAAGATCTTTGCCTCGAACCGCCGCCATCTGCTCGCCGCCGCAACGCTGCTCGCGCTGACACCAGCCGTCTGGGCCCAGGATGCCTGGCCGAGCAAGCCGGTGAAGATCGTCGTGCCCTTTGCGCCGGGCGGCACCACCGACATCCTGGCGCGCGCCATGGCGCCGGAGCTGACCAAGGCCTTTGGCCAGCCCTTCGTGGTGGACAACCGCGGCGGCGCCGGCGGCAATGTCGGCGCGGACATCGTGGCCAAGTCGCCGGCGGACGGCTACACCCTGCTGATGGGCACGGTGGGCACGCACGGGATCAACAAGGCGCTGTATGCCAAGCTGCCCTACGAGCCGCAGAAGGATTTTGCGCCCATCACCCTGGTGGCCGGCGTGCCCAATGTGATGGTGATGAACGCCGACAGGGCCCGGGCGCTGAACATCAACAGCGTGGCCGACTTCATCAAGTACGCCCGCGCCAACCCCGGCAAGCTCAACATGGCCTCCAGCGGCAACGGCACGTCCATCCACCTGGCCGGTGAACTGTTCAAGTCCATGACCGGCATCTTCATGACGCACATCCCCTACCGCGGCTCCGGTCCGGCGCTGCTGGACATGGTGGGCGGCAATATGGATGTCATGTTCGACAACCTGCCGTCTTCCATGCCCCTCATCAAGTCGGGCAAGCTCAAGGCCTTTGCCGTGACCAGCAGCCAGCGTTCTACGGCCCTGCCGGACATCCCGACGGTGGAGGAGGCGGGCAAGCTCAAGGGCTTCGAGGCGAGCAGCTGGTTTGGCCTGCTGGCGCCGGCCGGCACCCCGCCCGACATCGTCAACCGCATCCAGCAGGAGGTGGCCAAGTCGCTGGGCACGCAGGCCATCAAGGAAAAGCTGCAGGCCCAGGGGGCCATCCCCGGCGGCATGTCACCCCAGGAGTTCACCCGCTTCATCGATGCCGAACACAAGAAGTGGGCAGCGGTCGTGAAAGCCTCCGGCGCCAAAGTGGATTAACCCCCAGGCTCCGCTCCCTTCGTTCGCTAGTCGCCGCGGGGCCTTGTCCAGAGGCCAAGGCTCTTCGACCTGTCCAAGCCTGCGCGGGCAGGCTTGGAGCCGCAGGTCTCAGCCCCCCTTGCAGGGGGCAACGCCAGTGGCCCGGCCAAGCCGGTTCCACGGCGTTCCACGATTTGGCTTTCTTCAGGCGCGGCGTTTCGGCGTTGACGTAGCGTTGGACTACACCCCCCAGACGATTTCCTTGTCTGCTTTCTCGCAGCGGCGCAGCATCTCGATGAAGGGGGCGGCGCGCTGACGCAGCGAGACGTCCTCGGCCTTCGGAGGCTCTTCGCCGCGTGCCACGGTGGCTTCCCGCGCAGCTTGCTGCCGGGCCTCTTCCTGGGTGATGGCGGCTTCCAAGGCGGCGATGGCCGCCCCCATGTCCTGCGGCTGCAGGATGCCCTGCTTCTCGTCCAGCGGCTTGCCGATGATCTGCAGCAGGCGCCGGCCATTGGGCTCGAGCATGATGAGGTCGGCGGCGGCGCGGGACTTGAACTTGTAGAGCATGGGGCTGGGCTTTCTCCCTCTCCCTGCGGGAGAGGGTTGGGGTGAGGGCTGTGAGGGTAGCATGCAGGGCATGGAGACACAACAAGACCGACGCAAGCCCTCAGGCCCGCTGACCGGGCTCAAGGTCGTCGAACTGGGTCAGCTGATCGCCGGCCCCTTCGCCGCCAAGACCCTGGCCGATTTCGGCGCCGAGGTGATCAAGATCGAACCGCCGGGCGCCGGTGATCCGCTGCGCAAGTGGCGTTTGCTCAAGGACGGCACCTCGGTCTGGTGGCAGGTGCAGTCGCGCAACAAGCGTTCGCTGGCCCTGGACCTCAAACAGCCCGAGGCGCAGGACATCGTGCGCAAGCTGACCGCCGAGGCCGACGTGCTGATCGAGAACTTCCGTCCCGGCGCGATGGAGGGTTGGGGCCTGGGGCCGGAGGCGCTGCAGACGCTGAACCCGGGGCTCATCATGTTGCGCATCAGCGGCTACGGCCAGACCGGGCCCTACCGCGACCGGCCCGGTTTCGGCGTGGTGGCCGAGGCCATGGGCGGCCTGCGCCACCTGACGGCCGAGTCCGGGCGCGTGCCGGTGCGTGTGGGCGTGTCCATCGGCGACACGCTGGCCTCTTTGCACGGCGTCATCGGCGTCCTGCTGGCGCTGCAGCACCGCCACGCCACGGTCAGTCAGGCAGCGCCGAAGGGGCGAGGCCAGGTGATCGACGTGGCCCTGTACGAGGCGGTGTTCAACTGCATGGAGAGCCTGCTGCCCGAGTACAGCGCTTTTGGCGCGGTGCGCGGGCCGGCCGGCAGCGCCATGCCGGGCATCGCGCCCACCAACGCCTACCGTTGCAGCGACGGGGGTTACGCCCTGATCGCGGGCAACGGCGACAGCATCTTCAAGCGCCTGATGCACTGCATCGGTCGTGACGATCTGGCCAATGACCCGGCGCTGGCCGACAACGCGGGCCGCGTGGCGCGGGTGCAGGAACTGGACGCGGCGATCGGAAAGTGGGCGGCGGCGATGGCGGTGGATGCCGTGCTGGCCGCGCTCGACGCGGCCCAGGTGCCGGCCGGCAAGATCTACACGGTGGCCGACATCGCGGCCGATCCGCATTACGCGGCGCGCGGCATGCTGCAGACGGTGACCATGGAGGATGGCAGCGCACTGACGGTGCCGGGCGTGGTGCCCAAGCTCTCGGCCACGCCGGGCGGTCAGTGGCGACTGGCGCCGGCCCTCGGGCAGGACAGCGAGGCCGTGCTGCGCGAGGTGGGGCTGACGGAGGCGCAGATTGCTGCGCTCAAGGTGCGTGGCGTGGTGGGGTGAATACCTGCCCTCACCCTAACCCTCTCCCAGGGGGAGGGGGAGCAATGCATTTCCACCGCCCTCTCCCGGGGGACAATGCGACCGTCTTGTCCCCTCTCCCCCTGGGAGAGGGCTAGGGTGAGGGCATCAGCCCAGCGACTCGATCAGGTCGATGTAGTCCTGCATGGCCTCGTCCTGGCTCTTGTCCTTGAGCGCGTTCCAGGCGTCCCACTTGGCACGGCCCACCATGTCGGAGAAACCGGGGCGCGCATCGGTGGGGGCGCCGGCGCTGGCCTGCTTGTACAGGGCGTAGATCTTGAGCAGAGTCATGTTGTCGGGGCGCTCGCTGAGGTCTTTGGACGCGGCGACGGCGGCTTCGAATTTGGACTTGAGGTCACTCATGGGGTGGCTCCGGGGTTCTCGATGGCATGGGCGGGTTCATAGGCGCGCAGCAGGCGCCGCAGGTGGGCCTGCTGCGCCGCAACCAGGTAGGGTAGCAGCAAACCGAGGGCCTGGCCGGCCCCGCGCAGGCCGGCGGACTGCAGGCCCTCGGGTTCCAGCGCATGGCGCGGGTTCAGCGCGTACTCGTAGCTCAGCCAGTAGCTCAGCAGCACCACCTGGCTGGTGGCCAGGCCGGCAGCGTCCACCGCTTCGATCTGCAGCGCGCCGCTGCCCTGCAGCCGCGCCAGCAGGGTGCTCAGCGCCACGGTCTGGTCGTGCAGGGTCTGCTGGATGCCGGCTTCGAGCCGGCGGTTGCGGCTGAGCAGGAGGTTGAGGTCGCGGTAGAGGAAGCGGTATTCCCAGATCCGTTCGAACAGGCTGTGCATGAAAAACCAGGCGCCTTCCACGTCGCGCACGTCCCCGGCGGCCGGCAGCAGGCCGGCCAGGGCCTGCTCGTACTGCTCGAAGAGGGTGTTGACCAGGCCGTCCTTGGCCGGGTAGTGGTAGTAGAGGTTGCCCGGGCTGATGCCCAGCTCGGCGGCGATCTGGGTGGTGGAGACATTGGGCTCGCCGTAGCGGTTGAACAGCGCCAGCGCCGCCTCCTGGATGCGCTGGGCGGTGCGGCGTGGCGCCTTTTTGGCCATCAGCGGGTTGTCTTGGCGGCGGGTTTGCGCGCTGTCTTGCGGGCAGGGGTGGCTTTTTTCGCGGCCGTAGCCGGCTTGGCGGCACGGGCCTTGAGCTGCGCTTCCAGCGCCGCCACACGGGCCTGCAAGGCCTGGACCTGCTGCGCCGTGGGCATGCCCAGGCGTTCCAGGGCGCGGGCCACGCGCTCCTCGAACAGGCCTTCGAGCTTGTCCCACTGGCCGGTGGCGCGGCTGCCGATCTCCCGGGCCATGCTGCTCATCTTCTGGCTGGCCTCGCTCAGCCTGGCCTCGGCCGTGGTCTGGGCCTTGCGCTGCATGGTCAGGCCTTCCTGCACCAGGGCGTCGAAGACCTTGCCGCCTTCCTGCTGGGCCTTGGTGAAGGCGCCCAGGCCGGCCAGCCAGATCTGGTGGGCCGAGTCGCGCACGGAATCGGCTTCGGAGGGGTGCGGGGGAGTGCCGTGCGAGGTCGATTTGCTGCTCATGGTGCTGTACTCCTGAAGGGCCGGTATGAACGGGACTCTACGCCCAGTCGGGCCGGTGCGCCAGTGCCTGGGCGGCAGGCGTTTGCAGGTTGGCCATGCGATAAACTTGAGCGTTCATACACAGCCCGGGGCCGGCCTGAAGCGGCGCTACCGGGTCACAGGGGCATGCATGATTCTGGTCACCGGCGGGGCGGGGTTTATCGGCGCGAATTTCGTGCTGGACTGGCTGGCTCAGACCGACGAGCCGGTGCTCAATCTCGACAAGCTGACCTACGCCGGCAACCTGGAAAACCTGGCCACGCTGCAGGGTGACCCGCGGCATGTCTTCGTGCGGGGTGACATCGCCGACGGCGCCCTGCTGCAGCGCCTGCTGGCCGAGCACCGGCCGCGTGCCGTGCTCAACTTCGCGGCCGAGTCCCATGTGGACCGCTCCATCCACGGCCCGGAAGACTTCATCCAGACCAATATCGTCGGCACCTTCCGCCTGCTGGAGTCCGTGCGGGCCCACTGGGGCGGGCTGGACGAAGCAGGCAAAGCGGCCTTTCGTTTCCTGCATGTGTCCACCGACGAGGTCTACGGCTCCCTGGCCCCGGCCGAGCCGGCCTTCACGGAACAGCACCGCTACGAACCCAACAGCCCCTACAGCGCCAGCAAGGCGGCCAGCGACCACCTGGTGCGCGCCTACCATCACACCTACGGCCTGCCGGTGCTGACCACCAATTGCAGCAACAACTACGGCCCCTGCCACTTCCCCGAGAAGCTGATCCCGCTGATGATCGTCAACGCCCTGGCGGGCAAGCCCCTGCCGGTCTACGGTGACGGCATGCAGATCCGTGACTGGCTGTACGTCAAGGACCACTGCAGCGCCATCCGCCGCGTGCTGGCCGCCGGCCGGCTGGGCGAGGTCTACAACGTGGGCGGCTGGAACGAGAAGCCCAATATCGAGATCGTGCAGACGCTGTGTGCGCTGCTCGACGAACTGCGCCCGCGCCCTGATGGCAAGAGCTACCGCGGGCAGATCACCTACGTGAAAGATCGCCCGGGCCACGACCGGCGCTACGCCATCGATGCGCGCAAGCTGGAAAAGGAACTGGGCTGGAAACCGGCCGAGACCTTCGAGACCGGCATCCGCAAGACGGTCTTGTGGTACCTGGACCACCAGGACTGGGTGGCGCACGTGCAGTCCGGCGCCTACCGCGACTGGGTGAGCAAGCAATACGCATGAAGATTCTGCTGCTCGGCAAGAATGGCCAGGTCGGCTGGGAGCTGCAGCGTTCCCTGGCGGTGCTGGGCGAGCTTGTGGCACTGGACCATGACAGCAAGGATCTGTGCGGCGATTTCACCGACATCGAGGGGCTGGCGCAGACCGTGCGCAGCGTGCAGCCGCAGGTGATCGTCAATGCCGCAGCGCATACCGCGGTAGACAAGGCCGAGAGCGAGCCCGAGCTGGCCCGCGCCCTCAATGCCCTGGCCCCGGCGGCGCTGGCCCGCGAGGCCGCGCAGCTCGGGGCCTGGCTGGTGCACTACAGCACCGACTATGTGTTCGACGGCAGCGGCAGCACGCCGTGGAAGGAATCGGATGCCGCCGCACCGCTCAGTGTCTATGGTCGTACCAAGCTCGAAGGCGAACAGGCCATCGCGGCCGGCGGCTGCCAGCACCTGATCCTGCGCACCAGCTGGGTCTACGGCGCACGTGGCGGCAATTTCGCCAGGACCATGCTGCGCCTGGCCGCCGAGCGTGAGCAGCTCACGGTGATCGACGACCAGATCGGTGCGCCCACCGGGGCCGACCTGCTGGCCGACGTGACGGCCCACGCCATCCGGCACGTGCTGCCGCCCATGCGGCGCAACGACCTGACGTCATCGGGCATCTATCACCTCGCGGCGGCCGGCGAGACTTCCTGGCACGGTTATGCGCGCTTCGTGCTGCAGCGGGCGCAGGCGGCCGGCCGGGCCCTGAAAGCCGGGCCGGAACAGGTGCTGCCGATCCCGGCCTCGGCCTATCCGACACCGGCCCAACGGCCGCACAATTCACGCCTGGACACCACGCTGCTGCAAAACACCTTCGGCCTGACCTTGCCGCACTGGGAGGACGGGGTGGCGCGCATGCTGAGGGAGATAGTTTGATGCGCTGATGATTTACAATCATCGCATCAACTTGGTCTTGGAATTCGGTATGCGAACCACTCTGGACATCGAAGACGACGTTCTGCTGGCCGCCAAGGAGATGGCGCGACGGGAGCATCTGAGCGCCGGGCAGGTGATCTCGCGCCTGGCGAGGCGGGCCTTGACGAGCCGGACGGGCGACAGCCCATCGGCTCCGACCGTGGCTGGCTTCCGGCCCTTGCCGCGCCACGGCGCACTGACCAGCAACGACCAGGTCAACGCCCTGCGCGAATCCGAAGGCGTTTGATGGTCGCGCTGCTGGACATCAATGTGCTCATTGCCCTGCTGGACGGCGGGCATGTGCACCATGCCACGGCCACACAATGGCTGGCCAGACATCTCGATGCCGGCTGGGCCTCCTGCCCGCTGACCCAGAACGGCTGCATCCGCATCCTGTCCCAGACGGCCTACCCCAACCAGACGCCAGCGGCTGAAGTGGCGCTTCGGCTGGGCGAGGCCACCCGGCATGCCGCGCATCATTTTTGGCCCGACGCCATCAGCCTGCTGACGCCCGACCTGCTGGACTGGAGTCGGCTGCTCACCGGGCGCCACATCACCGATGCCTATCTGCTGGCCCTGGCCGTCCGGAACCAGGGACGGCTGGTCACGCTGGACCGGGCCGTTCCGCTGGCGGCTGTGCAGGGCGCCCAATCCCGGCATCTGGTGGTGCTGAAAGCCCCCAGTGCCTCTTCCTGACCTCCCCCCTGACATTCCGGATCCGACACCATGACACAACGCAAGGGCATCATCCTGGCTGGCGGCTCCGGCACCCGTCTGCACCCGGCCACGCTGGCCATCAGCAAGCAGCTGCTGCCGGTCTACGACAAGCCCATGGTGTATTACCCGCTGAGCACGCTGATGCTGGCCGGCATGCGCGACATCCTGCTCATCAGCACCCCGCAGGACACGCCGCGTTTCTCCCAACTGCTGGGCGACGGCAGCCAATGGGGCCTGAACCTGCAGTACGCCGTGCAGCCCAGCCCGGACGGGCTGGCCCAGGCCTTCATCATCGGCGAGCATTTTGTGGGCAACAGCCCGAGCGCCCTGGTGCTGGGCGACAACATCTACTACGGCCATGACTTCCAGGGCCTGCTGGGCGCCGCGGATGCCAAAACCAGCGGCGCCACCGTCTTTGCCTACCACGTGAACGACCCCGAGCGCTACGGCGTGGTGGCCTTCGATGCCCGGGGCCAGGCCAGCAGCATCGAGGAAAAGCCCAAGGTGCCGAAGAGCAATTACGCTGTCACCGGCCTGTATTTCTACGACAGCCAGGTGGTGGACATCGCCAAGGCCGTGCAGCCCAGCGCACGGGGTGAACTCGAGATCACCACGGTCAACCAGATCTACCTGGACCGCGGCCAGCTCAGCGTGCAGATGATGGGGCGGGGGTATGCCTGGCTCGATACCGGCACCCACGACAGCCTGCTCGAGGCCAGCCAGTTCATCGCCACCCTGGAGCACCGCCAGGGCCTGAAGATCGCCTGCCCGGAAGAGATCGCCTGGCGTCACGGCTGGATCACCAGTGAGCAACTCGAAAAGCTGGCGCAGCCGCTGGCCAAGAACGGCTATGGCCAGTACCTGCTGCGCCTGCTGAAGGAAAACTCCATTCAGACTCCCTCTCCCTCTGGGAGAGGGCAGGGGTGAGGGCAAGACGCCCGGCGCTCAATAGAATCGACCCCATGCGACTCACTTCCCGGCAGATCGAAGGCCTCAAGCATATCGCTGCGGAGGTGTTTGGCCCACAGGCGCGCATCAGCCTGTTTGGCTCGCGTATCGACGATCAGCGACGCGGCGGGGATATCGATCTCTATGTCACCGGCCTCGCTTTGACCGCAGACGCGCAGTTGGACGCCAAACTCAAGTTCCTGGTCAAGGCCAAGCAGCAGCTGGGCGAACAGCGCATTGATCTGGTTTTCGCGCCCGCGCCTGGGCAGACCGTGCAGCCGATCCACCGAATCGCTGAAACAACGGGAGTGCCTTTGTGACGCCGCAAGACATCATCGAATTCAAGCTCAATCCCGCACTGGAAGAGTGTGCCGTTCACCGCCAGCGCCTGCACCAGGCCTGGCTGGAAGCCGGCGAATTCGCGGCCTTGAAGGAAGATGCCGCTCTTGTCCTCTCGCTGGAGGATGCGCAGGTTCGTACGTTGGATCAACTTGTTTACCGCTTTGGCCGCCTGCAAGACGCCATGGGCACGCGCCTGCTGCCTGCGCTGCTGCAGATGACGCAGGAGTGGCGCGACGACGAACCTTTCCTGGACAAGCTCAACCGTGCCGAAAAGCTCGGCATGCTGACCAGCGCCGAGCAATGGCAACTGCTGCGCGAACTACGCAACCAGACCGCTCGCGAATACCCGGCGCAGCCCGAACTGATGCGCGCCAACCTGCGTCGACTGGTGGCGCAGGTGCCCATGCTGGAGCAGGCGCATGATCAGATGGCTGTCGTGGCGCGGCAGCGCATGAGTGCCTCACCTTCCTCTCCCTCCGGGAGAGGCGCCCCATCAACTCCCTCTCCCTCTGGGAGAGGGCGGGGGTGAGGGTTGCCATGAACATCATCCCCACCGCCATCCCCGACGTCCTGATCATCGAACCCAAAGTGTTCGGCGACGCGCGCGGCTTTTTCTTCGAAAGCTTCAACCAACGTGCCTTCCATCAGGCCACGGGCCTGGAGTTGAACTTCGTGCAGGACAACCACAGCCGCAGCGCCCGGGGTGTGCTGCGCGGCCTGCACTACCAGCTCAGGCAGGCGCAGGGCAAGCTGGTGCGCGTGGTGCGCGGCAGCGTGTTTGACGTGGCGGTGGATGTGCGCAGAAGCTCGCCCACCTTCGGCAAGTGGGTCGGCGTAGAGCTCAGCGAAGGCAACCAGCGCCAGATGTGGGTGCCGGCCGGCTTTGCGCATGGGTTTCTGGTCACCAGCGAGTCGGCCGACTTCCTCTACAAGACCACCGACTATTACGCGCCTGAGTACGAGCGCTGCATCGCCTGGAACGACCCGGCCATCGGCATCCAGTGGCCCCTGAACGGCGCGCCGGTGCTGTCCGGCAAGGATCAGCAGGGCAAGCCGCTGGTGCAGGCCGAGGTGTACGCATGAATCCGACGCCCGTCATCCATCCCGTCATCCTCTGCGGCGGCAGCGGCACGCGCCTGTGGCCCCTGTCGCGCAAGGCCTTCCCCAAGCAGTTCATCCCGCTGCTGGGCGACAAGTCCCTGCTGCAGCTCACGCTGGAGCGCGTGGCGCCGCTGTGTCAGCATGACATGCCGACGCATGACGACCCCGCCGCCGTTCGGCCTGAGCCTGTCGAAGGCCGTCCCTGCATCACCTGCGTGTCGTCCGAAGAACACCGTTTCCTGCTGGCGGATGTGGCGGCCCGGGCGGGCTTGCGCGTGCGCCAGATTCTGGAGCCGCAGCCCAAAAACACCGCCGCCGCCATGGCCCTGGCGGCCCTGGCCGCACCGGCCGACGCCCTGCTGCTGTTCTGCCCGGCCGACCATCACATTCCGGATGCGCAGGCTTTTGGAGACATGGTGCAACAGGCGGCCCCAGCTGCACAGGCCGGCCGGCTGGTGACCTTCGGCGTGCAGCCCAGCTTCCCCAGCACGGCCTATGGCTATATCCAGAAGGGGGCGGTGACCGGTGCCGGCTTCGAGGTGGCCCGCTTCGTCGAGAAGCCGGCGCAGGACAAGGCACTCGAATTCCTGGCCAGTGGGCAGTACCTCTGGAATGCCGGCATCTTCCTGATGCGCGCGGCCGACCTGCTGCAGGCCCTGCAGGCCCACGCGCCCGACATCCTGGACGTCTGTCGCCAGGCGATGCAGCAACCGCAGCGTGACGGCCTCTTCCTGCGCCCCGATGCGCAGGTTTTCGCCGGCTGCCGCAGCCAATCCATCGACTACGCCGTCATGGAGCCGGTTTCGCAACAGCCGGCCCTCACCCCTGCCCTCTCCCAGGGGGAGAGGGAGATAAAAGGGCCAGGCGCGGGTGGTGTTCCCCCCTCTCCCCCTGGGAGAGGGAGGGGCGAGGGAGATCTCTCTCTCTCTCCGCCCGGAAGTGAGTCAGACGAAGGCGGTATTTCTCCCTCTCCCTCTGGGAGAGGGAGGGGTGAGGGCAGCCCCGGCATCACGGTCTTCCCCTTCACCGGCCAGTGGAGCGACGTGGGCAGCTGGAACGCCGTGGCCGATCTGGCGCAAGCCGACGCGCAGGGCAACCGCAGCGGCGGCGAGGCGCAGCATGCCCACCACCTGCGCGCCAGCCGTACCTACATCCACGCGGGCGGCCGGCGACCCGTGGTGGCGCTGGGCACGAAAGACCTGCTCATCATCGACACCCCCGATGCCCTGCTGGTGGCCGATACCGCCCACGCCGAGGCCGTGAAGGAGGTGGTGGCCAAGCTGGAGGCGCTCGATGCGTCCCAGGCCGTGCAGCACCGCCGTGTGGCGCGTCCCTGGGGCTGGTACGACAGCATCGACATGGGCGAGCGCTTCCAGGTCAAGCGCATCATGGTCAAGCCCGGCGCCTCGCTCTCGTTGCAGATGCACCATCACCGCGCCGAGCACTGGGTGGTGGTCAGCGGCACGGCCGAGGTGACCAATGGCGACAGGGTCATGGTGCTGGGCGAAAATCAGAGCACCTACATTCCCATCGGGCAGGTGCACCGCCTGGCCAATCCGGGCAAGGAGCCGCTGGAGATCATCGAGGTGCAGAGCGGCGCGTACCTGGGTGAAGACGATATCGTGCGTTTCGAAGACACTTATGGACGCAAATGAGCCAGCGAGTCAATGACATGACGCAGAAAATTGCACTCATCACCGGCATCACCGGCCAGGACGGCTCCTATCTGGCCGAGTTCCTGCTGGGCAAGGGCTATATCGTTCATGGCATCAAGCGCCGTGCCAGCCAGTTCAACACGGCACGGGTGGACCATCTGTACCAGGACCCTCATGTTGACCATCGCAACTTCGTCCTTCACTACGGTGACCTGACCGACACCAGCAATCTGGTGCGCATCATGCAGCAGGTTCAGCCCGACGAGGTCTACAACCTGGGGGCGCAAAGCCATGTCGCCGTGAGTTTCGAGAGCCCTGAGTACACCGCCGACGTGGACGCCATTGGTTCCCTGCGGCTCCTGGAGGCCATCCGCATACTTGGCCTGGAGAAAAAGACCCGTTTCTATCAGGCCAGCACCTCCGAGCTTTACGGTCTGGTGCAGGAAACCCCGCAGAAGGAAAGCACGCCGTTCTATCCGCGCAGCCCCTACGGCGTGGCCAAGCTCTACGCCTACTGGATCACGGTGAACTACCGCGAGGCCTATGGCCTGTACGCCTGCAACGGCATCCTGTTCAACCATGAGAGCCCGCGCCGCGGCGAGACATTTGTCACCCGCAAGATCACGCGCGGCCTGTGCAACATCGCCCAGGGCCTCGACAAATGCCTCTATATGGGCAATATGGACGCCCTGCGCGACTGGGGCCACGCCAAGGACTATGTGCGCATGCAGTGGATGATGCTGCAGCAGGATGCCCCCAAGGACTACGTCATCGCCACCGGCGTGCAGTACAGCGTGCGCCAGTTCATCGAGAAATCGGCCGCCCAGCTGGGCCTGACCTTGCGCTTTGAAGGCCAGGGCATTGATGAGAAAGCGGTCGTGGCCGCCATCGAGGGCGACAAGGCGCCGGGTCTGAAGGTGGGCGACGTCATCGTGCGGGTTGACCCGCATTACTTCCGCCCGGCCGAAGTCGAAACCCTGCTGGGCGACCCCAGCCTGGCCAAGAAAGACCTGGGCTGGATCCCGCAGATCACGCTGGACGAGATGGTGCAGGAGATGGTGACCCACGATCTGGAGCAGGCGCGCCAGCATGCCCTGCTGCAGCACCATGGTTACACCGTACAGGTGAGCAAGGAAAAATAGCATGCGCCTCACCCCTGAGCAGCAAGCGGCCATCCGTAGCGCCGCCACTGAGGCCTTTGGCCCCGGCGTGGCGGTCTGGCTGTTTGGCTCCCGGGTGGATGAAGCCCGGCGGGGTGGTGACATTGATCTGCTGGTGCGCCCCGGCCCGATGGACATGGGGCAGGTCTTTGGCTGCAAAATCC
Organism: Curvibacter fontanus; assembly: GCF_054780335.1. Lineage (NCBI taxonomy): Bacteria > Pseudomonadati > Pseudomonadota > Betaproteobacteria > Burkholderiales > Comamonadaceae > Curvibacter > Curvibacter fontanus. Next base: position 160,983 of record NZ_BAAGWN010000011.1, on the reverse strand, counting down.
GCATGCTCACCCTGCTGGAGCAGCGTCTGGGTGAGCGCAAGATTGATCTGGTGGTTGAAACCCCGGAAGATCATCGGCCCATCGTGACCATCGCCCATCAGACCGGAGTACAGCTTCAATGAGCGAGCCCCAGAAACCCGTTCCAGAGATACTGGCCTTGCGGCAGGCGCAAGCCGTATGCCTGGGCCATATGCAGGCCTTGAAGGAGGCACTGGACGATCTGGCAGAACAACCGTCAGTCATGTCTGGTTTGGAGCCGCTGGACAAGAACGGGCGGCGCCTGCTGGACCAGTTTGCCTATCGCTACACCCGGTTGCAAGACGACATGGGTGCCCGTCTCATGCCGAGCATCCTGCAGGCCCTGGGTGAAGACGTTGCCGTCATGCCGGCGCTGGACCGCTTTGCACGCCTGGAGCAACTCGGCTGGTTGCCCAGCACTCAGGCCTGGGGCACGCTGCGGCAGATACGCAACCAGTTTACGCATGATTACACTGAAGACCCGGCGCAGCGCGCATTTCGCCTGCAGGCGGCCTTGCGTGCCGCGCGGGAGCTGTCAGACATCATGGCCGGCCTGCAGCGTCGGCTACAGGAGCGATTTTCTTGAGCAGCCACCACAAGATCTACGTGGCCGGCCACCGCGGCATGGTGGGCAGCGCCATCGTGCGTGGCCTGCAGGCCCAGGGCGTGGACGCGCAACACATCATCACGCGTACCCATGCCGAGCTGGATCTGACCGATCAGCGCGCCGTCAATGAGTTCTTTGGCCGCGAGAAACCCGATCAGGTGTACCTCGCCGCCGCCAAGGTGGGCGGCATCCATGCCAACAACACCTACCCGGCCGAGTTCATCTATGAAAACCTGATGATGCAGGCCAACGTGATCCATGCCGCCCATGTGCATGACGTGCAGAAGCTGCTGTTCCTTGGCTCCAGCTGCATCTATCCCAAGCTGGCGCCGCAGCCCATGGCCGAAGACGCCCTGCTCACCGGCGCCCTGGAGCCCACCAACGAACCCTATGCGGTGGCCAAGATCGCCGGCATCAAGTTGTGCGAGAGCTACAACCGCCAGTACGGGCGCGACTACCGCAGCGTCATGCCCACCAATCTGTACGGTCCGGGTGACAACTACCACCCGGAAAACAGCCACGTCATCCCGGCGCTGCTGCGCCGTTTTCACGAGGCCAAGGCGGCGAACGCGCCCGAAGTGGCCATCTGGGGCTCCGGCACGCCGCGCCGCGAATTTCTCTACGTGGACGACATGGCCGCTGCCAGCGTCTTCGTGATGAATCTGGAGCCGCAGGCTTACGCGGCGCAGGTGCGCTCGCAGCTCAGCCACATCAATGTGGGCTACGGCTCCGATGTCACCATCGCCGAGCTGGCGACCACGGTCGCGCGTGTGACGGGTTATCCGGGGCGCATCACTTTCGACGCCAGCAAGCCCGATGGCGCGCCACGCAAGCTGATGGACTCGACCCGGCTCAAGGCCATGGGCTGGCGGCCCACGGTCGGGCTGGAAGAAGGCCTGCGCCGTGCCTACCAGGACATGACAACACAGAAGGTCAGGCAGGCATGAAGATCACCGTCATCGGTACCGGCTATGTGGGGCTGGTCACGGGCACCTGTCTTGCCGAACTCGGCAACACGGTGTTCTGCCTGGATGTTGACCAGGCCAAGATCGACCTGCTGAACCGGGGTGAGATTCCGATTCATGAGCCCGGTCTCAAGGAGCTGGTCGATCGCAACCGCGCCGCCGGCCGCCTGATCTTTTCCACAGATGTGGCCGCCAGCGTCGCGCATGGCGACATCCAGTTCATCGCCGTCGGCACCCCGCCCGATGAGGACGGCAGCGCCGACCTGCAGTACGTGCTGGCGGCAGCACGCAATATCGGGCGGCACATGACGGGCTTCAAGGTGGTGGTGGACAAATCCACCGTGCCGGTGGGCACGGCAGAGAAGGTGCACGCAGCCATCGCACGGGAGCTGGCGGACAGGAGCCTGCGCGAGTCGCCCAGATTCGCCGTGGTGTCCAACCCCGAGTTCCTCAAGGAAGGCGCCGCGGTGGAGGACTTCATGCGGCCGGACCGCATCGTGATCGGTGCGGATGACGCCAAGCCGGACGGCCGACGCGCGCGTGAACTCATGGTGCGGCTCTACACGCCTTTTACGCGCAACCACGACCGTATCCTGACCATGGACGTCAAGAGCGCCGAGTTCACGAAATATGCCGCCAACGCCATGCTGGCCACGCGCATCAGCTTCATGAACGAGCTGGCCAATCTGGCGGACCGGGTGGGGGTGGACATCGAGCAGGTGCGCAAGGGCATAGGCTCGGACCCGCGCATCGGCTACAGCTTCCTGTACGCCGGGACCGGTTACGGTGGCAGCTGTTTCCCCAAGGATGTGCAGGCCCTGGTGCGCACGGCTGGCGAGTACGGCCAGGGGCTGGAGATACTGCAGGCCGTGGAATCGGCCAACCATCGGCAGAAGCAGGTGCTGGTCGGCAAGATCCTGGCCCGTTTTGGCGATGACCTCCGAGGCCGGACCTTTGCTCTGTGGGGCCTGGCCTTCAAGCCCAACACCGACGATATGCGCGCCGCACCGAGCCGCGTGATCATTGCGGAACTGGTGCGCCGTGGCGCACGCGTGCAGGCCAATGATCCCGTGGCCATGCATGAGGCCCGGCGCTGCCTGGCACTGGATCTGCCGGCCGCGCATCTGGCGGCCGTGACCTTCCATGAGCAGCCCATGCAGGCATTGCAGGGGGCGGATGCCCTGGTGATCGCCACCGAATGGAAGGCCTACCGAAGCCCGGACTTCGCAGCCATCAAGGCGGCTTTGCGCGAGCCGGTCATTTTTGACGGACGCAATCTTTATGAACCGGCCGATGTGCGTGAAGCCGGCTTTCAGTACGAAGGCATCGGCCGCCGGGCCTGAGCTTGGAAGACATGTCTCATTTCACCCTCTTGGATCTGCCCACATTCACCGACCCGCGGGGGTCGCTGACTGTGCTCGAAAAGGCCCTGCCTTTTGCCGCCGTGCGCACCTATTGGATCTACGGCGCCGACGGCCAGACCCGTGGCGGTCACCGCCATCGCCACACCCGGCAGGCGCTGGTGGCGCTGAATGGCGAGGTCACAATCTATATGAACGATGGTGTCGCCAGTGACAACGTCGTGCTGCAGCGGCCCGGGCAGTGCCTGCTGGTGGAGCCCAAGGATTGGCACACCATGACCTTCGGCCCCGGTGCGGTGCTGCTGGTCATGTCCTCGCATCCCTACGACCGCAGCGAATACATCGATGAGCCCTATGCCTGAGCCGCAGATGATCGAATACGAAAGCCTGGCCCGCTCCAACCAGCCCTGTATGGCGGAGCTGGAGGCGGCGGCCGCGCGCGTGATCCGCGGCGGCTGGTACGTGCTGGGGCAGGAAGTCAGCGCCTTCGAAGCCGAGTTCGCCGCCTATGTCGGCGCCAGGCACTGCATCGGCGTGGCCAACGGACTGGATGCGCTCATCCTCTCCATCGAGGCCCTGGACCTGCCCAGGGGCAGCGACATCCTGGTGGCTTCCAACACCTACATCGCCACCATCCTCGCCATCGTTCGGGCGGGGCACAAGCCGGTGCTGGTGGAACCTGAGCTTGAAACCTTCAACATGGACGCCGCCCTGCTGCCGCAGGCCATCACCTCCAATACCCGTGCCCTCTGCGTCACGCACCTGTTTGGCAAGACTTGCCGCATGGATGCCATCGGCGCCTTCGCCCGGGAACACGGCCTGCGGGTGGTGGAGGACTGCGCCCAGTCACATGGCGCCCGGCTGGGCGCGCAGATGACCGGCACTTTCGGCGATGCAGGCTGCTTCAGCTTCTACCCGACCAAGAACCTCGGGGCTTTTGGCGATGCCGGCGCCATCGTCACCAACGACGATGCCCTGGCCGATCGCCTGCGCCATACGCGCAACTATGGCTCCAGGCAAAAATACGTGAACCGTTATGTCGGGGTGAACTCCCGACTGGATGAGCTGCAGGCTGCGCTGCTGCGCGTCAAGTTGCGCCATCTCGACGAAATGACGGCGCACAAACGGGCGCTGTCCGAGGTCTACTTTGCTCGCCTGCCCGCAGGCGTGGCCAAGCCGCCGCGGAGGCCGGACGAGTTCGACGTGTTCCACATCTACGGCATCCGGCATCCCAGGCGCGATGCCTTGCGTCAGCATCTGCTGGACCATGGCGTGAAGACCGAGATCCACTATCCCATACCCCCGCACCGGCAGGAGGCCATGAAAGGTATTCTTCATGGTGACTGTCCGATCGCAGACGAGCTGCATGCGACCGAATTGAGCCTGCCGATTTCAGCGGGCCACACCACGCAAGACGTGGAGTTCGTGTCGGAAATCGTCCGAAAATTCAAATAACCGAGGCGCAAGGAACCATGTTCAACGACAAATCCATACTGATCACCGGCGGTACGGGCTCATTCGGCAAGAAGTATGTGAAGACCCTGCTGGCGAATTACAAGCCGCGCAGGCTGATCGTGTTCTCGCGTGATGAGCTGAAGCAGTACGAAATGCAGCAGGACTTCAATGCGCCCTGCATGCGCTATTTCATCGGTGATGTGCGAGACCAGCAGCGCCTGGTCCAGGCCATGCGCGGCGTGGACTACGTGATTCATGCCGCAGCGCTGAAGCAGGTGCCTGCTGCCGAATACAACCCCATGGAGTGCATCAAGACCAATATCCACGGGGCAGAGAACGTGATTCACGCCGCTCTCGAGAACGAGGTGGACAAGGTCATTGCCCTGTCGACCGACAAGGCGGCCAACCCGATCAACCTCTATGGCGCAACCAAGCTGGCTTCGGACAAACTTTTTGTCGCCGCCAACAATATGGCCGGAGGGCACAAGACCAAATTTTCCGTCGTGCGTTATGGCAATGTCGTCGGATCGCGTGGCTCGGTGGTGCCGTTCTTCAGCAAATTGATCGCACAGAGAGCTGCCGACCTGCCCATCACCGATGTGCGCATGACCCGTTTCTGGATCAGCCTGCAGCAGGGCGTCGATTTCGTCCTCAAGAACTTCGAGCGCATGCATGGCGGCGAGATCTTTGTGCCCAAGATCCCGTCGGTGCGCATCGTCGATCTTGCCAAGGCCATGGCGCCGGACATGCCGCATCAGGTGATCGGCATCCGACCCGGCGAAAAGCTCCACGAAGTGATGTGCCCGGCCGACGATTCGCACCTTACCCATGAGTTTGAAGACCACTATGTGATCAGTCCGACCATTTCATTCGCTTCGCGGTCGAATGATTTTTCGACCAATGGACTGGGGGAAAAGGGGCGGCCAGTGCCGCAGGGCTTCGAGTACAACTCGGGCACCAATCCGGTTTTTCTTTCTGCTGCAGAAATCGCTAAATTTAACCAGATGGCAGAGGCATAAGCTGTGATTCCATACGGGCGTCAAGACATCACGCAGGCGGATATCGATGCCGTTGTTGATGTTCTGAAATCAGATTTCCTGACGCAGGGCCCCATGGTTCCGCGCTTCGAGGCGGCGGTGGCCGGCTACTGTGGTGCTCGCCATGGGCTCGCCGTGAACAGCGCTACTTCGGCTCTGCACATTGCCTGCCTGGCCCTGGGTCTGGGCCCCGGGGACTGGCTTTGGACCTCGCCCATCACCTTCGTGGCGTCGGCCAATTGCGGCCTGTACTGTGGCGCCCAGGTCGATTTCGTCGACATCGATCCCCGAACCTACAACCTGTGCCCGGAGGCCCTGGAGCGCAAGCTGACAGAGGCGCAGCGCACGGGCCGCCTGCCCAAGGTCGTCGTTCCCGTGCATCTCTGCGGACAGCCTTGCGACATGGAGCGCATCCACGCACTGGCCGGGAAATACGGCTTCAAGGTCATCGAGGATGCATCGCACGCCATAGGCGGGAAGTACAAGGGCGAACCGGTGGGGAACTGCCGTTACAGCGACATCACTGTCTTCAGCTTCCATCCGGTGAAGATCATCACCACCGCCGAAGGCGGCATGGCCATGACCAACGATGAGCAGCTGGCGGGCCGGATGGCCTTGCTGCGCAGCCACGGCATCACACGCGATCCCGCGCTGATGACGCACGTGCCTGATGGCCCCTGGTACTACCAGCAGGTGGACCTGGGCTTCAACTACCGCATGACGGACATCCAGGCTGCCCTGGGCGTGAGCCAGATGACGCGCCTGGACAGCTATATCGAGCGCAGACATGCACTGGCACGTCGGTACGACCGCTTGCTGGATGGTTTGCCCGTTACGCCACCATGGCAGCATCCGGATGGCTATTCCGGCCTGCACCTGTATGTCATCCGCCTGCAACTGGGCAAGGTCAGTCGTGGCCATCGGCAGACTTTCGAGTCATTGCGCGAGCAGGGCATCGGCGTGAATCTGCATTACATCCCTGTGCACACGCAACCCTATTACCGAGACCTGGGGACTGCAACGGGGCAATTCCCGGAGGCTGACCGCTATTACGCCGAGGCCATCAGTTTGCCCTTGTATTCCGGCTTGACTGATGCCCAGCAGGATCAGGTCGTTGCGGCTCTTCGTAAGGCTTTGCAGGCATGAGGTTGGCGGTCATTCCTGCCCGAGGGGGCAGCAAACGCATCCCACGGAAGAATATCAAGCTCTTTCGCGGCAAGCCCATGATTGTGTGGTCGATTGAGGCGGCATTGCAGAGCGGCTGTTTTGACGAGGTTGCCGTGTCCACCGATGATGCCGAGATTGCCGATGTCGCCAGGCATTGGGGGGCGAGTGTGCCGTTCATGCGGCCAGCAGAGCTGGCCGATGACCACACAGGAACCTTGCCTGTGGTGGCTCATGCCATCAACTGGTACGCTGATCAAGGGCGGACTCCAGACTACGTCTGCTGCATCTATCCCACTGCGCCGCTACTTTTGCCTGAGTCGTTGTCGCAGGCATATGAGCGCATCGTTCAGACTGAAAGTCCGTTTTGTTTGGGCGTGGCGAATTTTGGCCACCCGATACAGCGGGCCCTGAGAATGAGCGCGACGGGGCATGTGTCTATGTTCTTCGCTGAATACGCCCTCACCCGCTCCCAAGACATGGAGCCGGCCTTCCATGATGCCGGACAATTTTGCTGGGGTACTGCGGCGGCGTTTCTTGAAGGTCGTTTCCCTATGCTTCAGAACTCAGCCGCAGTCGTGTTGCCTCGATCGCGTGTCGTGGATATTGATACAGCCGAGGATTGGGAGCTGGCCGAGGCCTTGCATGCGGCCTTGGCTGCGATGTCCGGAAAATGAAGGTTCATTTTCGCGTAGACGCATCGGAGGCCCTGGGGGCGGGACATTTGGTGCGGTGTCTGGTGTTGGCCGATGCGATTGCTGCTCGTGGGGGAAGGTGCGCCTTTTTCTTGTGCCACGTCAACAAGTACGCAGAGCGCATACTTAACAATACGATCCATGAGGTGTTCTCTTTGGATGTGGACGAGGCGAGCGCTCCAGAGACGGATGCCGAAGCAGTCGTGCAGAAAATGCTACAGGCCACCGACTGGTTCGTGGTTGATCACTATGGTCTTGACGCTGGGTGGGAGCGGATCGCTCGTGCCAAGGCCAAGCGTATATTGGCGCTGGATGATCTGGCGGACCGCCCTCATGACTGTGACTTGCTCGTGGATCCCGGCCTCGGGCGTCGGGCCGGGGATTACGCAGGATTGATGGGGCGCCGGGCAGAGATGTTGTTGGGAACCCAGTACGCGATTTTGAAGCCCTCGTATGCCGAGTATCACGACGCTGCTCCGGTGTGGCCTGAGGCTTGCCGAGCCCATGTCTTCTTCGGTGGCGGGTCACCCGCGAGATGGCTGCCTACATATGTCAGCGCAATGCTTGAAGCGGCGCCATCATTAAGTGTATCGGCGGTGGGGTTGGGTGATGAGGAGGCCATGGCCCGGCTGGTCGAGTTCTATGGTCCACGGCTGAAATGGAAACGGCACGTCGATGACATGGCTTGGGAGTACTCGCAGTGCGACATGGCTGTCGGTTCCCCGGGGACAGCGACCTGGGAGCGCGCTTGCATCGGTTTGCCATCTGGTCTCGTTGCGACTGCGAGCAACCAGATTCCAATACTGCGTGACTTGGAGCGCCAAGGGTTTTGCAGGTATCTGGGGGCGGCTTGGGAGTTTGATGAGCCAAAGTTCGTACGGCTTTTCAAAGATTTCTTGCAGGACAAGGCATCGCTGGCAGCTACGCGTGCTCTGGGGTTGTCCTCGGTAGATGGGCTGGGTGCGCAACGAATTGTTCAGAAGTTGTTTTCAGAAGGTGTCGGCGATGACTGAGCGGCAATCGGTACTGGTCTCGGAGGTCTTGACTCCCTATACGTCTGAGTATGACGAAAAAACCGTCGGCTGGCTGAACTCCGCTGATTTGCGGGCCACGTTTGGATTGCGGCAGGAGGTCAGTCTCGACTCGCATCGGAGTTGGGTGAAAGCGGCGATTGACACCCAGATCTGGGCGATCCGTGAGCCGACCGGGCACCACGTTGGAAATGTTCTGCTCAAGATCAATCAGCGGCACCGGTCTGGATATTTTCAGATTTATATCGGCGAGCCCCGTGCTCGCGGTTTGGGGCTCGGAGAGAAAGCGTTTCTTGCCGTGCTGAAAGCTGCGTACGAAAAATATGGACTGCATCGCGTCTGGTTGCATACGTTCCCTGAAAATGTGAGGGCTGAGGCGCTATATCAAAAGCATGGATTTGTGCTTGAAGGTGTCGAGCGCGAGGCCCTCTTGGTGGACGGCGTCTATGTGAGTCAACGTCGCTGGTCATTGTTGGTGACCGAGTGGCGTGGCATGTCCGGCGAAGGGTGGCAACCTTGAGGTTCGCGATCATGCAGCCGACGTACGTGCCGTGGGCGGGGTATCTGAATCTGATGACGCAAGTAGATGCTTTTATCTACCTGGATGATGCGCAGTATGAGAGGTCCTCTTGGCAGAATCGGAATCGGGTGTTAGTGAAAGGGGCTCCGACTTGGCTGACGGTGCCCGTTGTCAGGGGGTTTCTCGGGGCGCAGATCAATCATGTTGCGGTGGATGACGCCACTCCCTGGCGCCGGAAGCATGTTGCACTGCTGTCCAATTCGTATGCCCGTCATGCTTATGCGCGCGAGATGCTCGAGGTGGCGGAACTGTTGGGTGTCGCTTCGCATGCCTGTCTCGCGGATCTGAACATCGCGTTGCTGGAGTGGTTTCGTCAAAGGCTTGGAATTACGACGCCAACGATGCGGAGCAGCCAGCTGGGGGTGCCCGGCACGCGGACGGACCGCCTGATTGCCATGCTGGAGAAGCTCGGAGCGACCGAATATGTCACTCCTCCTGGAGCGTTGGGGTACCTCCACGAGGACGCGTTTGTGGAGCACACGAAGATCAGGCTGCTTGTCCATGATTTCCACCCGGCCAAGTACATGCAGCGCGACACCGAAGAGTTTGTCAGCCATTTGTCCATTCTTGATGTGGTGGCGCATCTGGGCTGGGGCGAAACAAAAAGCTATATTCATCCGACGACCGAATCCGTTCGAATTCTTTAGAGGGAATCATGACCGACACTCAAAAGACAAATTTGGAGCGACACCCGAAGTTTGGGTTCCTCCAGGTGAAGCCAACGCCGACGCAGGAGGAGATCACCCGTTTCTATGCTGAGGAGTTTTACAGCTCGAAGTACAAGGCCTTCAATAACTCTGCATTGGAGGTTCAGGAGGCCGACCGGGAATTTCACGATGCACACCGTGAAGACATCGCAACCAATATCGAGCGACTCCTCGGGCGCCCGCTGAGTGGTTTGAGCATTCTTGATATCGGTTGTGGCTGGGGGCAGACGATGAAGTACCTGGCCTCGAAGGGGGCGCGTTGTTCTGGCTTTGATCCCGCGCCGGAAGCCGTGTCTTACGTCCAGTCGATAGGTCTGGAATGCGTGCGAGCGGGGATGGAAAGGATGGACGTGTTCGAGGGGCGGCGCTTCGATGTGGTGCTGCTCATGAACGTTCTCGAACACCTGTCAGATCCGGTCAAGGTGGTCGAGGATATCTGCGGCTCCGTTCTTGAGAAAGGCGGGATGCTGGTCGTGGAGGTCCCGAACGAGTTCAATGCATTCCAGATGGCGGCCCAGGAGCTGCACTGTCTTTCGCAATGGTGGGTGGCTCCTCCGGCTCATCTGAACTATTTCAGTTCTTCATCGTTGGCTGCATTGCTGCGAGGGTCGGGCTTCGAGGTGCCGCATGTCGAGGCTTCGTTCCCGATGGAGCTGTTCCTGCTGATGGGCGAGAACTACGTGTCTGACAGGCAGCTGGGACGGTATTGTCACGAGCGGCGCATGGCGTTCGAGATGAACATGCGCAAGCAGGGGCGGGGCAAAGCGCTGAGATCTTTTTACAAGGCGTTGGCCGACGTCGATCTGGGCAGGCAAGTTATCGCCTATGCATTGAAGGGCGCGTAAAGCTATGAAGTTTATTAATCTGGGTGGTGCGACAGCAATCCTGGAGCATCGCGGCAAGCGGATGCTTTTTGATCCTTGGCTGGATGACGGCATATTCCATGGATCATGGTTTCATTGGCCCCCGGTCTCGGCTGACATAAAAGATCTCGGTCGCTTTGACTATGTGTACATCTCGCATATTCATGAGGACCATTGCTCGGCGGGGACCATTCGGCACATTAATCGTGATGCGGAAATCATCATCATGGACCGACGGCCAAATTTTGTCGCCAACTTCCTGAGCTCGCACGAGTTTAATTTCTCGAAGGTGCATCTGGTCCCTCCGCGCAAAGGTCTGCGCCTCTCGGAAGATCTGTTTGTCGACATGATTGAGGCGGATCTGGCGAATGAAATGGCCTATCTGGTGGATTCATCCATCGTCATTCGATGGGGCGATCATGTCATCTTTAACGCGAACGATTGCCAGCCTCATCCTGACGGCATCGATTACCTGAGAAAGAATTACCCGAAGATCGATCTTGCCTTGTTGCCTTACTCCGGCGGTTCAGGCTATCCCAGTTGCTACAGCAATTTGTCTGAAGGTGAAAAAATCTCGGAAAGAGAGCGAATTCTTGAACGGCGGATCGCCGGGTTCATCGAAAGCACCAGGCAGATCAATCCGAAATATGTGGTGCCGTTCGCGGACCAGTATGTTGTCGGCGGTTCGCGCGCTCATTTGAATCGATTCATTTCCCACGGCTCGTGTCCCGGGGTTGTGGGCAAGCAGGTGCGGGAGGCGGGATTGGGCGAGCGCTTGCTGTTGCTGAATTCGGGCCAATCTTTTGATTTGGGTGACCAGACAAAAAAACCGGACATGCCTTACAAAGAATACACGGAAGAAGAGCGCGAGCGTCATATCGCCGAACATCTTTCGCACTACACCTATGACCATGAGCGAGTCACTTTTGGTCCATCGGTATCCATCGATCGCCTCGTGCGGCACGCGCGCAAGCGTCTTTGGGAAGTGCAGACGCGGCGTCAGACATTTCCTGCGACATGCCTGGTGCTTGATTTCAACACTAGCCAGCGCCGTTTTGAAATTGATTTGGCGACTGAGGATGTGGTGGAGTCGGATATCCGCAAGCCGCTGAAGGAGCCTTATCTCAGAATGTCCGGATCGGATACGCTGCAGATCATGTTGTTGATCGGGCATATATCCTGGAATATTGCGGATGCAGCGCTATTTTTAGATTATGAGCGCAGGCCGAACGTATATGACCCGTCGATTTATGTCCTGTTGAATTTTCTGAAGGTTTAGCATGGCTGCCAACACCGGTTTCGAGTTGCGTGGGCGGCGTATCAGTCAAGATGCACCGCCGTTTGTGATCGCCGAAATGTCTGGAAATCACAACCAGTCGTTGCCTCGGTCACTTCAGATCGTGGAGGCCGCCGCGCGAAGTGGTGCGCACGCGCTGAAGATTCAAACATACACCCCTGACACGATGACGCTTGATCTCGATGGCGGGGATTTTTTTGTCGGCGACAAAAATAATCTATGGCACGGGACGACGCTCTACAAGTTGTATGCGGAGGCGCACACGCCTTGGGAGTGGCATAAGGCCATATTCGAGCGTGCGGCTCAGCTGGGAATGATTGCCTTCAGCAGCCCGTTTGACGCCTCCGCTGTAGACTTCCTGGAGTCGTTGGACGTGCCGTGCTACAAAATCGCGTCTTTCGAGAATACGGACATCCAGCTCATACGGAAGGTGGCTTCCACGGGGAAGCCCATGATCATATCGACCGGCATGGCCACTGCCTCGGAGTTGGGCGATGCGGTTGCCGCAGCCAGAGAAAGCGGCTGCCGTGACCTTGTGCTGCTGAAATGCACCAGTTCCTACCCCGCTCCTCCGGACGATACAAATATACGGACCATTCCGCATATGCGGGAGTTGTTTGGTTGTGAGGTGGGCCTGTCAGATCACACGATGGGCGTGGGGGTCAGTGTTGCCAGTGTTGCGCTTGGGGCGAGTGTGATTGAAAAACACTTCACCCTGGCGCGCGCGGACGGGGGCGTGGATTCAGCTTTTTCTCTTGAGCCCCACGAAATGCGCGCACTGGTCGAGGAAACGGAACGGGCGTGGGGATCGCTGGGATCGATCTCGTATGGCCCGACCGCCGCGGAGTTGAAGTCGCTGAAATACCGTCGCGGACTCCGTGTCGTTGCGGACCTGGCACCTGGCGACGTGCTGACGCATGTCAATGTGAAAGCCATCCGTCCGGGCGGGGAGTTGACGTCCGGATATCTCGATGTGGTTCTGGGGCGCAAGGTGAAAGTCGCCGTGAAGCGGGGCACGGCGCTGTCGTGGGATCTGATTGCCTAGCTGGTTGAGCGAGCAGGGACCGATCGGGCCGCTATTGAAGGCGTACGAAATGGCCGGCTGCCCCGTTCGGAGCGGTGTCGAGGCAATCTGTTGGGCTATGTGATGGCAGCTGCATATAAAAAAATATTGGTCAATCTGCGGAAGCTCATCGCTCGTTATCCGGATGAGGTCGGGGTGTCGCCCCGTGCGTTTGCTCAGATTGGACAGGAGGGCGGCAAGGGCGCCAGCCTCGACGTCCTGGCTTTTCAGTCCGTATCGGACAAGTTCTACTTTCTGTTGTTTGGTGCATTCAGATCGCGCCTGGCTGCACGTGCGGACTTGGTGGTTGTGCGGTCTGTCAGTGGTGCGGTAGGTTCTGGCTGGTCTTCCGAGTTGAAGAGGTCGGCGCTGATTGCATGGCTTTGGAGTGGGCCGTGGATCCGAGCCTATGGCCCGGCCATCGATCGTGTTGCCTACAGATGTGCGACCTGGATGCATCCCTTCGCCGATTTCCGGGACTGGATCAGGTCTCGCTCGTTCTGGACCCTCTTACAAGAGCAGGCAGTAAGCGGGAACTACTCGCTTCAAATTGATGGCATCGAAGCCGCTGATCTTGTCATCAGCTCATACTTGCGATTCAAGCCGGCACCCGAGTTTTCTGCGTCGGATCCGTTCGTGAGGCGTTTGATCTGGCAGGCCTTGCGTGATGTCAGGCAGGCGCACGCATACTTCGGGACCGTCAAGCCGCGCTGGTATCTGACGTCCTACACTTCCTATCTTGAGCATGGAATCCCAGCGAGAGTGGCGTTGCAGCACGGTGTGGACGTCTGGTCATTCGGGAATCTGAGCCGTTTCGGTAAGAAGTTGACGCCGTCTGATCCTTACCAGACCGTGAATTCAAGTCGCTATAGAGAAGACTTTCATTCTCTGAGCCGCCCATCCGATCTCTTGGAGGTGGCCCGCGAACAGTTGGGAAAGCGGCTGTCTGGAGGCATCGATGCGGCTACGAGCTACATGCGCCGGTCGGCCTACGGGCAATCCAGCGAGTCATTACCGGCCGGTTTGAAGGGGGCTGTTGTCATCTTCTTGCATGATTTCTACGACAGCCCGCATGTCTATCCCGATCTGGTTTTTGACGATTTCTGGCAATGGGTCTGTTTCACCATCGAGACTTTGCAGGCAGAGGGCGTTAGCTTCTTCCTCAAGCCGCACCCCAATCAGATCGAACTGAGCGACGAGGCCCTGCGGCATCTGCGGCAGAAATACCCAGGTCTGAACTGGGTGCCGGTCGCCATCACCAACGTGCAATTGGCCCAGGCAGGTATCTCATGCGGGGTCACTGTGTATGGCACGGTGGCGCACGAGTTGGCATACTTGGGTGTACCCAGCATCGGTTGTGCGCGCCATCCTCACCACGCCTTCGACTTTTGCCGCACGGCTCGCACGCGAAAAGAGTATGCGGGCATGCTGAAGACCTACGCTACGTTGCCGGTGCCCAAGGATGAAATGCGGCGCCAGGCGCTGGTTTTCTACTACATGCATAACCTCTACGGCGCTGGAGATCAGAGTGTCTTGCGCAAGGCTTTTGTGAATTTCTGGAGGGCGTGCAATGTCGGGGTGGCTGCAGAGCACGAGGTGATGCAGGCTTTCCTGGCGTTGGTCCAGCTTCCTGCATTCGATCGCTTTGTCACGGCGATGGCCAATGACCGGGAAGAACAGGGAGCGCGTGCGGTTTGAGATGGGGCCGTGCCGGAGACCGGGAGCGTGCCGGCGCAGTGACGGTTTTGTGGGCAGGCATATAGTCTGGGTTATACCGGGCCAGCCTGGCATTGAGCTGTATCCCCGGGCGGGCGTTCGCTCCGGGCGATTGGGTGCCCCGATGCTATTCCTGCGGCTGTTTGCGGAATAAAATTCACCTACACAAAGCGGTGTGCCTGGTGGATGTGTTCGCTGTGATCTCGTGGTGATATCTGATGGCGCTGCAGGGTATGCATGACGGACGACAAACTGATCAAAATGCAAGTATTGAAAACATTGATGGAGAGCAGCTACCGGAACCACCCGGCCTTCAGCTTTGCCGCTCCCCATTGGGATCTGCCTGCCGAAAAGCTGGCTGTCTTCAATGAAATCTATAAGGCAGCCCGACAGTTTGGTTCGACACTGGATGGTGAGAGCCGGATCGCATTGCAGAAGGAGCTGTTGCAGGCGCTTGACGCGGTGTTCGCATCCTTTCACGAGCAGTCGGCAGACGAATACGAAGCATGTTTTCTCCTTGAGCTTAGGAGCGCAAGCGTTCGCCTGCTGGACGAGGAACTGACCTGGTATGTCAGGCAGCCGCAGGTGGGTTTCGTGGACCTGACCAATGAGCGGGCGCGGCAGGATGCCGTCCGGATGCAGCGGGACAGGCATTATTTTGGCCGCCTGCCCCAAGCGGCCGTCGCCGAGTTGCGCAGTCTGGCAGAGCGGGAGCTGGGACAGTTTCGGGTCAATGCGGCCGCGGGGCGGCTCAAGCGTGATGAGCTATCGGTGAGTTCCGGCCCCACTGTGCGCGCTATCCGCGCCGTGCTCAATCGGGAGTTCAAAAAGCTGGGGGTGCTGGATGCGGTCAGTGCTTATACGGGGCGCAAGACCCGGGTGACTGGCTTGGCCCTTGAGCTCAGTGTGCCTCAGGCCACATGGTGGAAAAACGCCATCACGGGTCTGGATCGCCCGCCCCAGACGCTTTACGCTCACGTGGACGAAACCATTTCCTGCCCTAAGTCCATCGTCTATCTCTCGGATGTGACCGAGCAGAACGGCCCTACCGGGTGCTATCCGGGTGCCTACGAAGCCATGCAGCTGAATCCGTTGCAGGAAATGATAGGCCGCGTGGTGGGGACGGTGGGCACGCGACCCGATTCTCCCCTGAAGGACTATTACGCCAAGCAGTACCACCAGTCCGTGAATTCGGAGAACTTCAGGCGGCATTTCATGCGCTTGCCCGAGTGCCTGCGTTTCAATTCGCACATGGGTTGGGATGTGGCGCCGGGCAGCGAATTGGAGAGCCAACTGGCAGCTGCCGAGCGCAAGATGACCGGACCGGCAGGCACCTTCATTGCTTTCGACGGTGCTTGTCTGCTGCACCGCGGGGGGTTGATGCAGGAAGGCGAGCGCGTAGCGCTCCAGGTGATTTTTTCGGATCTGACGTTTACGGAGCGTGCTGTCAGCAGGGTGAAAAGGATGGTGTCATGAGTTTGGGCCAGGCCGTGCGCCGGATGATTCCGCAGTCGCTCAAGAACTTTTTGCGTCAACATACGCTGCCATGGCGTGTTTCAAAATTGCTAAGCCCGTATTTGCCGGCGGCAGTTTGCGTGGATGTGGGGGCCTCGTATTACCCGCATGGCAAGTGGCTGGCATTCCTCAACGCTCCAGGCACCCAGTGGCTGGCGGTGGAGCCGAATGAAGCCAACATCGCATACGTGAAATCCTGGGCCTGGCCCTGCCAGGTGTCCGCCTGCACCACTGGGTTGAGTCACGAAGGGGGCGAACAAGTCCTGTATGTGACCAATGTGGACACCGGCTCCAGTCTGCTTCCGCCGGAAATCACGCCATCCATGAAGCACCGCGTCACTAATCTGGAATATTTCTTCCCCGTGACGGAGCGCCGTATTGAAACTCTCACCCTGGTGCAGGCGATGGCAGGGTTGTCGGTCACGGCTCCGGTCTTCGTGAAACTTGACACGCAGGGCACGGAACTTTCCATCTTGCAGGGCGCGCAGACCTTGTTCGATGCCCAGCGTATCGTCGGCATTGAGATGGAATCCACCATGCTGGCGCAGCCGGTTATGAAGGGCTCGGGCAAATTCTGGCAAGCGTGCGAATACATGGAGCAGCAGGGATTCGAGTTGCTGCACGTCAAGCCCATCCATGCGCCACGCCGTTCCGGGCGGTCCAGGCCGCAGTTGCACACCTTTCTCAACGAATGTGATGCCGTGTTTGCACTGCGTCTGGATGTGGCCGCTGCGCTGGCGGTGGAGTACCGTGTCAACCTGCTAGCGTTCTACCTGACCAACCTGTTCTACGAGGAGGGCTTGTCCCTGCTGGAGCGGGACGCAGAGGTAGCGGGTTTCCTGCGCACACAGGGTTGCGGCGTGGATGCTCTGGTGGCTACCCTCAAAGCAGTGGTCTGATGGTCAACGTCCTAGCTTCGATCTCCGCGATGGCGGGTCAGATCGCCCACTATGCTAGTTTTGTGGCGCGGAATTTCCGTGCTTTTTATATCGTGGTAGCGTTGGCCGCACTGGTGCTGGTGCTGGAATACTTGGCGACCAGTCTGATGATTCCCATGGCTCCGGGGCAGACGGCGGCCAACTCGCCGGTCACCCAGGTCTGGAGCCAGGTTGCCGGGCAGCTGGGGTTGGAGCCGGTCTCCAGGACGTGGCTGTGGCTGTTCTTCATGGTCATGATGGCCCGGCTGGTGCTGGGTTACGTCCTGTCGGTGCTGACGACCTGGCTGGGCAAGCGGGTGCATGAAACCCTGAGCGGCAAGGTCTTTGGCCACATCCTGCTGCTGGAGCCCATGGGGCGGGTGTACACGCGCTCCGTGGGGCACTACATCACGATGGCGGGAGACGACACCTTCAAGAGTGGCACCATCGTCAGCAGCCTCCTGCAGGCAGCGGTGGGTTTTTTCACCGCACTGGTTGGCATGGTGGTGCTGTACCAGTTTTCCCAGCAGGTGTTCGCCGGCGTCGTGCTGTTCCTGTTGGCCAGTCTGGCCGTAATCGCCTTCTTGCTGCGGCGCGTGGTACGCGTGAACAATCGGGCGGTCAATTTGTCGCGGGAACTTGGCACCACCTTCGTGGAGGCACTGAACAGCCTGCGCTCCATCCGTTCGCTGCATGGTGAACGGTTCGTCATGGCCACCTATGCCGCGCAGATCCACGCCTATATCCGCATGCTGGTGGAGATGGACGCCATCAAGTCGGGGGTCAAGGCATTTCCGGCCATCGTGCTGCTGCTGCTGGCAGCCATTGCCTTGCGGCCAGGCGCCGCCGTGGACATGACCGATGCGGCCTTGTTTGCCGGCACCATCATCATCATCCGGGTATTTGCTTCCCTGGGGCAGATGGTGACGGCGGGCTCACAGCTCTTGACGGATATCCGGGCCGTCAAGGATATTGGCGCCCTGGTTGAACTGGCGCAAGAAAGGCAGAGCGCCACGTCGGACGCCGCAGTCGATCGTGTGCGGACACTGGCCTTGCAGCAGGTTTCGTTTGCCTATGGAGATCGGGGACGGGTGCTTGCCGATGTCACTTTCCGCTTCGAGGCGGGGCACACCTATGCCGTTGTAGGCCCCTCCGGTGCAGGCAAATCCACCCTGGCAGACATCCTGCTGGGTTTGAGTGTCCCGGACAGCGGTCAGGTGGTGGTCAATGAGGGGCGTATTCCGCTGGGGGCTGCGCGTGCGCACTTCATGCTGGTGGAACAGCAGCCGAAAATATTCTCGACCACGGTCAAGGAAAACCTGCTTCTGGGGGCGCAGGCCAGCGATGAAGAGTTGTACGCCGCCCTGGAAAGCGTGAACCTGGATGGTCTGATCCGCTCGCTCGACCGAGGGCTGGATACCAGGCTGAGCTATCTGGGGGAGAACTTCTCCGGCGGGCAACGCCAGCGTCTGGGGATAGCCCGTGCCTTGATACGCAAGCCCGAGGTGTTGCTGCTCGATGAGGCGACCAGCGCGCTCGATCCGGAGACACGGGTCGAGGTGGTGGGCAAGTTGCGCACCAGGATGCGCGATGGGATCATCATCTTCATCACACATGATGAAGAGATTGCGGCATTGGCAGACCAGGTGCTGCAGATCCAAAAGGAAACAGTCTGATGAGTACCGCTGGCCGTTTCGCCCCCGTAGTCCTGTTTGCATATGCCCGCCTGGACCACTTGCGCCAGACGGTGGAGTCCTTGCGGGCTAACCGGGAGGCCGGCTCGACATCGCTGTACGTGTTTTGCGACGGGCCTAGGCACGAAGGGCACAAGTCGCAAACCGACGCCGTGCGTGCCTACGTCGACTCGATCGAGGGCTTTGCATCCGTGACGCGGATTTACCGTGACCAGAACCTGGGATTGGCCCGGTCCATCATCAGTGGCGTGAGCGAAACCCTGTCCACGCACGATTCGGTGATCGTCATGGAAGACGATCTGGTCGTCTCGCCCTATTTTCTGAAGTTCATGAACGAAGGCTTGCAGCAGTATCGGGACCAGGAGCGCGTCGCCAGCATTCATGGTTACTGCTACCCGGTGCCCGAAACGCTGCCGGAAACCTTTTTCCTGCGCGGGGCGGATTGCTGGGGTTGGGCCACCTGGTCCCGCGCGTGGCGTCATTTCGAGCCGGATGGCCAGAAGCTGCTGGATGCATTGCGACGTGAGCGTCTGACACGTGCTTTTGACATGGGGGGCGCCTATCCCTATAGAAAGATGCTGGCCAACCAGGTAGCGGGCAAGAATGATTCGTGGGCGGTGCGCTGGCATGCCTCGTGTTTCCTGGACAACATGCTGACGCTTTATCCTGGACGCAGCCTGGTCAACAACATCGGGACGGATGACAGCGGGACGCACTGCGCGACAACCGATGATTTCGAACAGCTTGTCGCTGTCGTTCCCGTCAATGTCCTGCCTATCGAGGTACAGGAAAGTGTGGCGGCCCACGACAGTTTCGCCAGATTCCTTGGGCAACATACCGCATTCGCCGCCCGGGCCAAACGCGTGATCACCCGTCTGTGGGAGGCGCTGAAAAAATCATGAGTGTCAATCTGCGTCGCCAGTTTGCCGCGAGGCAGTTCAAGCCCGGTATTGTCGGGGTCTTCATCAATCCTTTTTTCCTGGCGCGTCGGGGGTTGTGGCGTGAGATCGAGGCGGCAAGCCCGATGCTGACGGGTGACTTGCTCGATGTCGGCTGTGGTACGAAGCCTTATCAATCCCTGTTCAGGGTTCGTTCCTATACAGGGCTTGAAATAGACACGCCCATAGCCCGGCAGCGTGATGTGGCGGAAGCCTACTACGACGGGCAATCCTTTCCCTTCGATGACGCCAGTTTCGATGCGGTCCTGTGCAACCAGGTTCTCGAACACGTCTTCACGCCGGATGACTTCCTGAGGGAAATATCCAGAGTGTTGAGGCCGCAGGGCCGGTTGCTGCTGACCGTTCCTTTTGTCTGGGACGAGCATGAGCAGCCCTACGACTACGCCCGGTATTCCAGCTTTGGCCTGCGTGCCATGCTGGAAAGAAACGGTTTCCATATCGTTCGGCAGCGCAAGATTCTGGCTGACGCATCCATCCTGTTCCAGATGGCCAATGCCTATCTCTTCAAGGTGACGGGTGCGCGGTCCATCCTGGCGAAGCTGGTGCTGCGTGTGTTCCTGTTCGCCCCGGTGTCGATGCTGGGGCTGCTGGCATCAGTGCTGCTGCCAAGAAATGAGGATTTCTTCCTCGATCAATTGGTGGTGGCGGAACGTAAGGCTGGGGATGTGGAGGGTGCATCGTGATAAGCCTGCTCCGGCAGTGGCTCGGAAAACATCCGCGCCTGAGAAGCGCGGCGCGACGGATCAGATCATTCATCCCCGGGCGGCATTCTGTGTCGACCGATTTCGTCCAGTTATCCAGCGCTGATCTGGAATCGGAGGCCGGCAGACTCCGTAACTCGTGGCAGGCAGACGAATTGCCGGCGAGGCAGCGCGTACTGGTCGATCGTCAGCTGGCGCACTACCGGGCTGGGCAGTGCGTCGACGTGTTCGACGTTCTGGTCGGAGCCATCAAGAAGCTCCCGCGTCTGAACGGTATGGGCTCGCTTCTCGAAATCGGCTGTTCGAGTGGCTACTATTCCGAGGTGTTCGGTATCGCGGGTTTGCCATTCACGTATGCCGGATGCGATTACTCACCCGCATTCGTGGAGCTGGCCCGGAAGACATATCCGGGTTTGCAGTTCGATGTCCAGGATGCCACCGCACTGGCCTATGCAGACGCGCAATTCGATGTCGTCATCTCGGGGTGTTGCCTCCTGCATATTCCCGAGTATGAGGCAGCCATTGCGGAGACGGCGCGGGTGGCTCGGCACCATGCCATTTTCCATCGGACACCCGTTCTGCCGCATCAGTCCACGATGCATTTCCGCAAGCTGGCGTACGGGGTCGAGACGGTTGAAATCCATTTTGGGGAGGCGGAATTCCTGGCCTTGCTGAGCAAGCACGGACTGGCGCTGGTCGATGCACATACCCTGGACGAGGATGTGCATCAAGGTGTCAAGACCGCAGTGAGAACCTATGTATGCGGCAAAATAAAGACCTGATCAGCAGGTACTTCTGCACCCTTTTCGACAGCAACTACCTTTTCAAAGGGGTGGTGATGCTGCGCACGCTGCGCCAGCACTGTACGGGCGCGCAGGTTTTTGTCCTGTGCATGGACGAACCGTGCCGGCGCATGCTCGAACAACTTGGTTTGCCGGGCGTGACTTGCATTTCACTGCCGGAAATCGAGAGCGCCGAACTGCTCGCGGCCAAGAAGGATCGCAACATTGCCGAATACTGCTGGACGCTTTCGGCCAGCCTGCCGGCATGGGTGATGGACAGGCGCCCGGAGGTGGACCTGCTCACCTACGTCGACGCCGATCTGATGTTCTATTCTTCGGTCGAACCCCTGTTCGAAGAAATCGGCGCATCCTCCATTGCCATCATCGAGCACCGGTTCACGCCGCGGCTGAAGTACCTGGAAGAGAACGGCCGTTTCTGCGTGGAATGGGTGACGTTTCGACGCGATCAGGAAGGGCTGGCCTGCCTCGATCGATGGCGCAAGCAGTGCATAGACTGGTGTTATGCGCGGCTTGAAGACGGGCGCATGGGGGACCAGAAGTACCTCGACGAATGGCCGGAACGCTATGCATCCACCTGCGTGCTGCAGCATCCGGGCGCGGGCCTGGCGCCCTGGAACTACCCGAATTACAAAATCGAGGGTGCAGGTGATGAGCCGGTGCTGGTCGATGGTCAGCCGCTGATTTTTTACCATTTCCATCAATTTCAGCTGCTGGATGACGGTGGGTTTGACCGCCTGTCTTCTTTCTATACGACAGAAATGGCACCGCCCGAAGAGGTCTACCACCTCTATGAGAAGAACCTGCGGAACGTGGTGTCCGAGGTCCAGTCGCTGGTGCCCGGTTTCACGCGCGGCATGAAGTCCACGGCCTACATCAGGTCACGCCGATGGGCGCATCGCTTCCTGCCGCGGCGCCTCAAGGAACTCCTCAAGCGGATCGTGAAGTATTGATGGCCATGAAGATCAGCGTCATCACGGTCTGCTTCAACAGCGCGGCCACCATCAGCGACACGCTCCGGTCTGTTGTCGATCAGACGCACCCGGACGTGGAGCATGTCATCGTCGATGGGGGGTCGCGAGACGGCACGGTCAAATTGGCCGACACTTTGGGCCGCGGCGGCAAGGTCATCATCTCCGAGCCGGACAAAGGCATCTACGACGCCATGAACAAGGGCCTGCGGCTGGCGACGGGCGACGTGATCGGATTTCTCAACGCCGACGACATGTATGCGGCAAATGACGTGCTGGCGCGGGTCGGTGCGCTCATGGAGCAGGGCGGACTCGACGCCCTGTATGGCGATACGGAGTTCGTCCATCCCTCCAATCTCAACAAACCCGTCCGCCGCTACCGGTCCGACCGCTTCCGGCCGGACCGGATCGCCTGGGGCTGGATGCCGGCCCACCCGGCGCTTTTCCTCAAGCGCCAGGTCTTCGAACGTTATGGCGGTTTCCGGCCGGACTATCGCATCGCGGGTGACTTCGAACTGGTCGCGCGCATATTCCACCCGGGTGAATTGGTCTACCAGCACATGCCCGAGGTGCTGGTGCGCATGCGGACCGGTGGCATCAGCACGGGGGGCTTGCGCAGCACCCTGCTTCTGAACCAGGAGGTGCTGAGGGCATGCCGGGAGAACGGGATCGCCAGCAACTGGTTGAAGATCCTCTCCAAATACCCGGCCAAGCTCCTCGAGTTTCTGCGCAAATGAAAGTCCTGGTCACGGGTGCGAATGGCTTTGTCGGGCGGGCGCTCTGCGCGCGGCTGGACCAGGCGGGCCATCAGGCCGTGCCCGGTGTGCGGCGTCCATGCGGGATACCGGGCGAGAAAGTGGTCGGTGACATCGATGGCGCGACACGCTGGGCGGAGGCCGTCCAGGGGTGTCAGACGGTGGTCCACCTGGCAGCCCGCGTCCACGTGATGCGCGACACGGCTGCCGACCCGTTTGATGAATTCCGGCGGACCAATGTGGCCGGCACGCTGAACCTGGCACGCCAGGCCGCGGCGGCAGGCGTGCGGCGTTTTGTCTTCATCAGTTCGGTCAAGGTGCACGGCGAGTCGACGCCAGCAGGCCGCCCATTTTCTGAGGGCGATGCACCAGCTCCGCAGGATGCCTACGGTCTGTCCAAGCTGGAGGCCGAGCAGGGGTTGTTGACGATCGCACGAGAGACGGGCATGGAACTCGTCATCATCCGCCCGCCGCTGGTCTATGGTCCCGGCGTGCGCGCCAACTTCCAGTCCCTGATGCGGGCCGTGGCCAAGGGCCTGCCGCTGCCGCTGGCGGCCGTGGACAACCGACGCAGCCTCGTCGGGCTCGATAACCTGGTCGACTTCATCGTGACCTGCATGGCGCACCCGGCGGCGGCCAACCAGACCTTTCTGGTCAGCGATGGCGAAGACCTGTCCACGCCCGAGCTGATCCGGCGGCTTGCCCAGTCCATGGGGAAACCGCCGCGGCTGTTCGCCCTGCCGCAGGGGCTGCTGCGGGCCCTGGCCGCGCTGGCCGGGCGCAAAGCGGCCATGGAGCGCGTCTGCGGCAATCTTCAGGTGGACATCACGAAGGCACGCACAATACTGGCTTGGCGTCCTCCGCAGAGCGTGCGGCAGGGACTGTCGCAAACGGTATCGCATTGCAAACCATGAAAAAGCGCGTGTTCGATCTGTGCCTGGCTGTCTTCGCGGTCCTGGTGCTGGGCCTTCCCATGCTGGTGATCGCGCTCATGGTCAAGCTCAGCAGCAGGGGACCGGTCCTGTACTGGTCGGATCGGATAGGGCGGGACAACCGGATCTTCAGCATGCCCAAGTTCCGCAGCATGCGGGTCGGGACCTCGGCGGTCGCCACGCATTTGCTGGAGAACCCCCAGGCCTGGCTGACGCCGGTGGGGGGGCTGCTGCGCAAGACCAGCCTGGACGAGTTGCCGCAGCTGTGGAGCATCCTCAAGGGGGACATGAGTTTTGTCGGTCCCCGGCCGGCCCTGTTCAACCAGACCGACCTGATAACGCTGCGCACGCAGCATGGGGTGCATGAGGCGCTGCCGGGGCTCACGGGCTGGGCGCAGATCAACGGCCGGGACGAGCTCCCGATCCCGCAGAAAGTGGCCTTGGACGTCGAGTATCTGAAGCGCCGTTCCTTCCTGTTCGATTTGCAGATAATCCTCCGGACGGCGGTCAAAGTCATACGACGTGAAAGCATTTCGCATTAATGCGCTGGATTTTCCTTAGGAGAACGCTGTGGGCAATCTGATCGACATTCAAAACCAGATCGAAAAACTGCAAAAGCAGGCCGCCGACATCAAGACACGAGAGTTCGACAAGACCGTCAAGGACATCCTGGCCAAGATGCAGGCTTTCGGCATCACGCTGCGGGACCTGCAGCAGGCCGCTGGCAAGCCGCGTCAGCGTCGCGGCAAGGCCAAGACGATGCCTGTCAAGAAAACAGCGGTCAAGAAGTCTGTGCGCAAAACTGCGGTTAAAGCGGGCGCCAAGGTGGCGGCCAAGTACCGCGGCCCCAAGGGTGAGACGTGGAGCGGGCGCGGCTCCATGCCGCGCTGGCTGGCCGAACTGGTGGCGCAGGGTCGGACACGTGAAAGTTTCGCCATCAAGGGCTGAGGACCGGCGATCGTCATGCAGCAGAAGATTCTTGCCTGGCCGCGGGCCGTGAAACGCCTGGTGGTGGTGGCCATGGACGTGGTCTTGTCGCTGCTGGCGACCTGGCTGGCTTTTACCCTGCGCCTGGACAATCCGAACTGGCCCGATGAGATGCAGCTGCGCATTTATGTGCTGGCGCCGCTGCTGGCCATCCCGGTTTTCGTGCGTCTGGGCCTGTACCGCGCCATCTTTCGTTATACCGGGCAGGCTGCGCTGCTGACCACGGCCAAGGCGGTGGCGATCTACGGTGTCTTGTTGCTGGGTGTCCTGTTGTGGGCACGCTGGACCAATGTGCCGCGCAGCGTGGGCGTTTTGCAACCCCTGATTTTCCTGCTGCTTGTGGGCGGTAGTCGTGCGCTGGCACGCTTCTGGCTGGCCGGCTGGGGGCGCACGCATGCGGGTCAAAGCCGCTTTCTGATCTATGGGGCCGGGCTGGCCGGTGCGCAGACGGCGGCGGCCCTGGGCATGAGTGGCCAGTACGAACTCGTCGGCTTCGTTGACGACGACACGGCCAAGATCGGGCGCAGCATCAATGGCGTGCCGGTCCACGCCAGCCGGGACATAGCGGCCCTGGTGGAGCGTGAGGGCATCACCGACATCCTGCTGGCGCTGCCCAGCGTGACGCGCGAGCGTCGCAACCGCATCATCGAAAGCCTGCGGCATCTGCCCCTGCATATCCGCACCCTGCCTGGCATGTCGGATCTGACGAGTGGCCGGGTCACCGTGCAGGATTTTCGTGAGCTCGATATCGAGGATCTGCTCGGACGCGATCCGGTGCCACCCAATGCCGAACTGCTGGCCCGTGACCTGTCGAGGATGGTCGTGCTGGTGACGGGGGCCGGCGGCAGCATCGGCAGCGAACTCTGCCGCCAGATCCTGCGCCAGCAGCCCAGCCGGCTGCTGCTGCTCGATCACAGCGAGTTCGCGCTTTACAGCATTCACCAGGAATTGCTGGCCGCGTGCGCGGAGCTGGGTGGCACGATCGAGCTGGTGCCTCTGCTGGGCAGCGTGAACCAGGAGGCCCGGCTGCATGAAATCTGCCGCCAGTACCGCCCCCACACGGTCTACCATGCCGCCGCCTACAAGCATGTGCCCCTGGTGGAGTCCAACCCCGCCGAAGGCATACGCAACAACGTCTTCGGCACGCTGCACATGGCCCGTGTTGCGCGGGACTGCGGTGTCGCCCGCTTCGTCCTGGTCTCCACCGACAAGGCCGTGCGCCCGACCAACGTCATGGGCGCCAGCAAGCGCATGGCCGAACTGGTGCTGCAGGCCCTGGCGGCCGAGGCCGGCCAGACCTGTTTCAGCATGGTGCGCTTCGGCAATGTGCTGGGTTCCAGCGGCAGTGTGGTGCCCCTGTTCCGTCGCCAGCTGGCGGCAGGCGGGCCGCTGACGGTCACGCATGCGGACGTCACGCGCTATTTCATGACCATCCCCGAGGCCGCCCAGCTGGTGCTGCAGGCCGGCGCCATGGCCGGTGGTGGCGAGGTGTTCGTGCTGGACATGGGCGAGCCGGTGCGCATCCTGGACCTGGCGCACCGCATGGTGGAGCTGTCCGGGCTGACGGTGCGTGACCCCGAGCACCCCCAGGGCGACATCGAGATCGCCATCACGGGCCTGCGCCCGGGTGAAAAGCTTTACGAGGAACTGCTGATCGGCGACAACCCCGCGCCGACCGGCCATCCGCGCATCATGAAGGCGCATGAAGATTTGCTGCCCTGGCAGGAGTTGGCCGGGCAGCTCGAGTGTTTGCGGATCGCTGCCGACGGTGCTGATGAGCAAGGCATCCGTCGTGTCTTGCAGGCTTGCGTACATGGTTATGGGGCACACACCAGCTAAGGCTCACCTGGCGGACCCTTGCTGTGTCACTTGTGAGTGAAATAGTTGGCATATACTAGTGCGCTATCCATTTGCGATGGAAGGAGCAAAGCATGACTGCCACGACCGTGTTCATCAACAATCGCAGCCAGGCCATCAGGCTGCCAGCAGAACTGCGTCTGCCTGAAAACGTGAAGCGGGTGGACGTGCGTGCCCGGGGCAGCGAGCGCATCATTGCGCCATTGGGCCAGTCGTGGGACAGTTTCTTCATCAATGGGCCTGAAGCGGCCGACGATTTCATGGAATCGCGCGCCAGCCAGCATCAGCCCGAGCGCGAGGCGCTGTAATGTTGCGCTACTTGCTGGACACCAATATCGTGATCTATGTCATCAAGCGCCGTCCCATGTCCGCGCTGGAGTTGTTCAATGAGCACGCGGGCCACATGGCAATCTCTTGCATCACGCTGGCCGAATTGCTGCACGGCGCCGAGAAGAGCAGCGCGCCAGCGCGTTCTCTGGCCACAGTGGAAGACTTTTGCAGCCGCCTGGAAGTGCTGCCTTATGGCCCCAAGGCCGCACAGCATTACGGTAGCATTCGTAGCGCACTTGAAAAACAGGGGCAACCCATAGGCGTCAACGACCTGCATATTGCGGCGCATGCCCGCAGTGAGGGCTTGACCCTGGTGTCCAACAACCAGCGCGAATTCGAGCGTGTGGAAGCCCTGCAACTGGCCAATTGGGTCATCTGAAAGTTCACCATGACCGACACCCTCGCCATCGCCCCGCACGACAAGGCCCAGATCCTGGCCCAGGCGCTGCCCTATATCCGTCGCTTCCATGGCAAGACCATGGTCATCAAGTACGGCGGCAACGCCATGACCGACCCCGCCCTGCAGGCCGCCTTTGCCGAGGACGTGGTGCTGCTCAAGCTGGTGGGCATCAATCCGGTGGTGGTGCACGGCGGCGGACCGCAGATCGAGACGGCGCTCAAGCGCCTGGGCAAGAAGGGCGAGTTCATCCAGGGCATGCGCGTGACCGATGCCGAGACCATGGAGGTGGTCGAATGGGTGCTGGCCGGTGAGGTGCAGCAGGACATCGTGGGCCTGATCAACCAGGCCGGCGGCAAGGCCGTGGGCCTGACCGGGCGCGACGGCGGCCTGATCCGCGCCAAAAAGCTCAGGATGGTGGATGCCAGCGACCCGGGCAAGGTGCACGACGTCGGCCTGGTGGGCGACATCGAGTCCATCGACCCCAGCGTGGTCAAGGCCCTGCAGGACGACGCCTTCATCCCGGTCGTCAGCCCCATCGGCTTCGGCGAGCACAACGAGAGCTACAACATCAACGCTGACGTGGTGGCCGCCAAGCTGGCCACCGTACTGCAGGCCGAAAAGCTGCTGATGCTGACCAACATCCCCGGCGTGCTGGACAAGCAGGGCCAGCTGCTGACCGAGCTGACCATGAAGCGCATCGACGAGCTGGTGGCCGACGGCACCATCTCGGGTGGCATGCTGCCCAAGATCGCCGGCGCGCTGGACGCCGCCAAGAGCGGCGTGAACGCGGTGCACATCATCGACGGCCGTGTGCCGCACGCCATGCTGCTGGAAATCCTGACCGACCAGGCCTACGGCACGATGATCCGCTCCCATTGAGCGGGGCTTTCCCCCTCTCCCTTTGGGAGAGGGTTGGGGTGAGGGCGGGCGACATGCTGCCGGGCCCCTCACCCTGCCCTCTCCCCAGAGGGGAGAGGGTGGTAAGCACCTTCCGCGGTGGAGCGCGCGTGGCCTCAAAGCTACAAACCGGAGTGGGCGGCCACTGAGGACTAAGCTCCAGCCGGCACTGTGCGAGAATCAAAAAAAGGATAGCCGTACACCATGTCTGACGCCGACCCAACCCCCGCCGCCGAGTCTGCCGAAACCCCGGCCCGCAAGCGCCCCAAGCCGGGCGAGCGCCGGGTCCAGATCCTGCAGGCCCTGGCCAGCATGCTGGAGCAGCCGGGCGCCGAGCGCATCACCACCGCGGCCCTGGCCGCCAAGCTGGAGGTGAGCGAGGCCGCCCTGTACCGGCATTTCGCCAGCAAGGCCCAGATGTTCGAGGGCCTGATCGAGTTCATCGAGCAGGCCGTCTTCACCCTGGTGGGCCAGATCGCCGAGCGCGAGGCCGCCGCCACCGACCCCGCCGCAGGCGGCCGCCATGCGGGCAAGGTGGTCACCATGCTGCTGCAGTTTGCCGAGAAGAACCCCGGCATGGTGCGTGTCATGGTGGGGGATGCCCTGGTGTTCGAGAACGAACGCCTGCAGCAGCGCATGAACCAGTTTTTCGACAAGATCGAAGCCACCCTCAAGCAGTGCCTGCGTGACGGCGCCCAATCGGGCGGCTCCATGACGCCCACGGCCGACGCCCAGGTGCAGTCCTCGGTGCTCACGGCCTTTGTGGTCGGACGCCTGCAGCGTTTCGCACGCTCGGGTTTCCGCCGCCTGCCCACCGAGCACCTGGACGCCAGCCTGGGCCAGATGCTGCGCTGAGGCCGGCCCCTCACCCCCAGCCCTCTCCCCGGAGGGGCGAGGGAGTCGTCTTTCTCCCTCTCCCTCCGGGAGAGGGCAGGGGTGAGGGCAGACAACGGTCAGACTTCATCCAAGCAAAGGAAACCCCATGAAACTCGTGCGCTACGGCAACCCGGGCAAGGAAAAGCCGGGCCTGATCGATGCGGCCGGCAAGCTGCGTGACCTCAGCGGCCTGCTGCCGGACCTCGGCCCGGCCCAGCTGAGCGACGCCGTGCTGGGCAAGCTGCTCAAGCTCAAGACCGACAAGCTGCCCCTGGTGCGCGGCAAGCCGCGTCTGGGCTGCCCCGTGGCGGGCATCGGCAAGTTCATCGCCATCGGCCTGAACTACAAGGACCATGCCGATGAAGCCGGCATGCCCATCCCCAAGGAACCCATCGTCTTCACCAAGGCCATCAGCTCCATCCAGGGCCCGGACGACGACGTCATGCTGCCCCGGGGCTCGGTCAAGGGCGACTGGGAGGTGGAGCTGGGCGTGGTGATCGGCAGGCAGGCGCGTTACGTCACGCAGAAGGCCGCGCTGGACCACGTGGCGGGTTATTGCCTGTCCAACGATGTCAGCGAGCGCGCGTTCCAGCTCGAGCGCGGCGGCCAGTGGGACAAGGGCAAGGGTTGCGACACCTTCGGTCCCCTGGGCCCCTGGCTGGTCACCAAGGACGAGATCCCCCATCCCCAGAAACTGGCCCTGTGGCTGGACGTCAACGGCCAGCGCATGCAGACCGGCAATACCCGCACCATGATCTTCAGCGTGGCCAGGATCGTCAGCCACCTGAGCGAGTACATGACCTTGATGCCGGGCGATGTCATCATCACCGGCACCCCGCCCGGCGTGGGGCTGGGCATGAAACCCCAGCGCTTCCTGAAGGCGGGGGATGTCATGACCCTGGGCATCGAGGGCCTGGGGACGCAGACCCAGCGCGTCGTGCCTTTCAAGCGCTGAGCTGCCGGGTTCCTGCCCCTCACCCCAACCCTCTCCCCAAAGGGGCGAGGGAGCCGTGTAACTTCCATGCACCATATCCAACGCTGTTTTTGAGTCCTCTCCCCTGAGGGGCGAAGGCGTCGTGCAACCCCCCCTCTCCGGAGGGGCGAGGGCGTCGTGCAACCCCCCCTCTCCCTCTGGGAGAGGGCAGGGGTGAGGGTGCCGGCAAGGGCCGGTTTGCAGACAGCAGTTGACGGACGGGTTTTTTAGTGCAAAATAGCACGACCGTTCGTTTTTATTCCTCGCCATGTCCCTTGCCACCCCGGCCGCCAAACCGTCACGCAGCGTCGCTCGCGAGAAACCTCGCGATGGCCGCGCCCTGCACAAGGGCCAGCAGACCAAGCTGGCCATCATCGATGCCGCGCTCGGCCTCGCCACCCAGATCGGCCTGGAGGGCCTGAGCATCGGCGTGCTGGCCGAGGTGACCGGCATGAGCAAGTCGGGCGTCTTCGCCCATTTCGGCTCGCGTGAGGAGCTGCAGATCTCGGTCATCCGCGAGTATTTCGGCCGCTTCGAGCAGGAAATCTTCTATCCCGCGCTGCACGAGCCGCGCGGCCTGCCGCGCCTGCAGGCCCTGTTCTCCAACTGGATGAAACGTGTGACCGTGGAAATCCAGTCCGGCTGCATTTTCATCAGCGGCGCCGTCGACTTCGACGACCGGCCCGGCCCCGTGCGCGACGCCCTGGCCAGTTCTGTCAAGACCTGGCTGGCTGCGGTGCAGCGCGCCGTGGTGCAGGCCAAGGAAGAGGGGCAACTGGTCCCCGATGCCGATGCGAGCCAGATCGGTTTCGAGATCCACGCCCTGATCCTGGCCGTGCACTACGAGGCCCGCTTTCTCAAGGCCCCCGGATCGCTCGAACGCGCCAACAAGGCCTTCGAGCAGATCCTGGCCCGTTATGGCGCCGCCGGCCCGGCCGTCAAGACCGTGGCACCCAAGGTTGCCAACGTCAAGCCCATTCGCAAATCCACCACCAGATCAGTCACCCCATCCAAACAGGAGTAAGGCCCATGCCCAGCTACAACCCGCCTCTGCGCGACATGCAGTTCGTGATGCACGAAGTGCTAAACGCCACCGAAACGCTCAAGCAGATCCCGCGCCACGCCGACACCGATGCCGACACCATCAACGCCGTGCTCGAAGAGGGCGGCAAGTTCGCCGCCAACGTGATCTTCCCGCTCAACATCAGCGGCGACGCCGAAGGCTGCAAGCTGGACAAGACCACGCACGAGGTCCAGGCGCCCAAGGGCTTCAAGGAGGCCTATGCGCAGTACGTGGAAGGCGGCTGGGCCGCGCTGAGCTGCGACCCGGACTACGGCGGCCAGGGCCTGCCCTTTGTGCTGAACCAGTGCATCTACGAGATGATGAACTCGGCCAATCAGGCCTGGACCATGTACCCCGGCCTTTCGCACGGCGCTTACGAGGCCCTGCACGCCCACGGCACCGACGAGCAGAAGAAGCTCTACCTGCCCAAGCTGGTCAGCGGCGAATGGACCGGCACCATGTGCCTGACCGAACCCCATTGCGGCACCGATCTGGGCCTGCTGCGCAGCAAGGCCGAGCCCCAGGCCGACGGCTGCTACAAGCTCAACGGCGCCAAGATCTTCATCAGCGCCGGTGAGCATGACCTGGCCGAGAACATCGTGCATCTGGTGCTGGCCCGCCTGCCCGACGCGCCCAAGGGCAGCAAGGGCATCAGTCTGTTCGCCGTGCCCAAGTACAACGTGAAGGCCGATGGCTCCCTGGGCACGCGCAACGGCATCTATTGCGGCGGCCTGGAGCACAAGATGGGTATCCACGCCAACTCCACCTGCCAGATGATCCTGGAAAACGCGGTCGGCACCCTGGTGGGCCAGCCCAACAAGGGCCTGCAGGCCATGTTCGTGATGATGAACGCCGCCCGCCTGGGCGTGGGCAACCAGTCCCTGGGCCTGACCGAAGTGGCCTACCAGAACGCCCTGGCCTACGCCAAGGACCGCATCCAGATGCGCAGCCTGTCGGGCGTCAAGGCCAAGGACAAGGACGCCGACCCCATCATCGTGCATCCCGACGTGCGCAAGATGCTGCTCACCGCCAAGGCCTACGCCGAAGGCGGCCGCGCCCTGGCCTGCTACTGCGCCCTGCTGCTGGACCAGCACCTCTACCACCCCGACGAAAAGGTGCGCAAGGACAGCGACGAGATGCTGGCCCTGCTGACCCCTATCATCAAGGCCTTCCTGACCGACAACGGTTTCGAGGCCACCGTGATGTGCCAGCAGGTTTTCGGTGGCCACGGCTACATCAAGGAATGGGGCATGGAGCAGTTCGTGCGCGATGCCCGCATCAACATGATCTACGAAGGCACGAATACCGTGCAGTCGCTGGACCTGCTGGGCCGCAAGATCCTGGGCAACAACGGCGCCACGCTGAAGAAGTTCGGCAAGCTGGTCGGCCAGCTGGTGGAAGAAGAGGGCGTGAACGAGAAGATGGCCGAGTTCATCAACCCCCTGGCCTACCTGGGTGACCAGATGAGCAAGTTCACCACCGAAGTTGGCTTCAGGGGCTTCCAGAACCCCGACGAGGTGGGCGCCGCCGCCGTGGATTACCTGCGCGTGGCCGGCCACCTGGTGTTCGGCTACTTCTTCGCCCGCATGGCCTCGGTCGCGCTGAAGCAGATCGCCGCCGCGGAAAAGGAAGGCAAGCCGACCGACCCCTTCTACCCCGCCAAGCTGCAGACCGCGCGCTTCTACTTCGCCAAGCTCTTCCCCGAGACCGCGTCGCTGATGCGCACCGCCCGTGCCGGCGCCAAGGTCCTGATGGACACAGATCTGGCGCTGGCGTGAAAGTACTGCATGAAGGCAGCCCTCACCCTAACCCTCTCCCAGAGGGAGAGGGGATTGAGAATCCACTCCAGAGGGAGAGGGGATGGATCTCAGGGTAATTAACTCCCTCTCCCTCTGGGAGAGGGCGGGGGTGAGGGCAGGCGTTGCGAGCCCCCACCCCCCCTCCCCCAGAGGGGGAGGAATGATGAGATTGCCTCCCCCTCTGGGGGAGGGAGCATGAAATATCTTTCCCCAACGGGGGAGGGAACAGGAGAAAGCAATGTCTAGATTCCAAGTGAAAAAAGTTGCCGTGCTCGGCGCCGGCGTGATGGGCGCGCAGATCGCCGCCCATCTGGTCAACGTCAAGGTGCCGGTGATCCTGTTCGATCTCCCAGCGAAAGAGGGGCCGAAGAACGGCATCGTCACCAAGGCCATCGACAACCTCAAGAAGCTCAAGCCCTCGCCGCTGGGCGTGGCCGACGACGCGGGCCTGATCCAGGCCGCCAACTACGAGGAAAACCTGGCCCTGCTCAAGGACTGCGACCTCATCATCGAGGCCATCGCCGAGCGCATGGACTGGAAGCTCGATCTGTACAAGAAGATCGCCCCCTTCGTGGCCGAGCACGCCATCGTGGCTTCCAACACCTCGGGCCTGTCTATCACCAAACTCTCCGAAGTGCTGCCGCAGGAAATCAAGCCGCGCTTCTGCGGCATCCATTTCTTCAACCCGCCGCGCTACATGGTCCTGGTGGAGCTGATCGCCACGCCCACCACCCAGCCCCTCATCCTGGACCAGCTCGAGACCTTCGTCACCAGCGGCCTGGGCAAGGGTGTGGTGCGCGCCAAGGACACGCCCAACTTCATCGCCAACCGTGTCGGCATTGCCGGCATGCTGGCCACGATGAAGGAGGTCGAGAACTTCGGCCTGAGCTACGACGTGGTCGACGATCTCACGGGCAAGAAGCTCGGCCGCGCGAGTTCGGGCACCTTCCGCACCGCCGACGTGGTGGGCCTGGACACCATGGCCCACGTGGTCAAGACCCTGCAGGACAATCTGGACGAGAAGAGCGATCCCTTCTACGCCAGCTTCGGCACGCCGCC
This sequence comes from Curvibacter fontanus, assembly GCF_054780335.1. NCBI lineage: Bacteria > Pseudomonadati > Pseudomonadota > Betaproteobacteria > Burkholderiales > Comamonadaceae > Curvibacter > Curvibacter fontanus. The sequence continues at coordinate 126,939 of NZ_BAAGWN010000011.1, read as the reverse complement.
CGTGCTCAAGACCCTGATCGAGATGGGCAAGCTGGGCCAGAAGAGCAAGGCCGGTTTCTACAAGAAGGTCGACCGCGACATCCTGCGCTTCGACCCGGCGGCCAAGGACTACGTGCCCGGCGGCGAGAAGGCCGATGCGGTCTACGAGCGCATGCTCAAGAAGCCGGCCGGCGAACGCCTCAAGCTGCTGCGCAAGGCCGAGGGCGCGCAAGGGCAATTCCTCTGGGCCATCCTGCGCAACAGCTTCCATTACGCGGCCGTGCACCTGGCCACCATCGCCGACACCGCGGCCGACGTGGACCTGGCCATGCGCTGGGGCTTCGGCATGAAACAAGGCCCCTTCGAACTCTGGCAGGAAGCCGGCTGGCTCGAAGTGGCCCAGATGATCCAGGAGGACATCGATGCAGGCAAGGCGCTGAGCAAGGCGCCGCTGCCCCAATGGGTGTTCGAGGGCCCGGTGGCCAAAGCGGGTGGTGTGCACACGCCCGAAGGTTCCTTCAACCCGAGCACGGGCCAATTCCAGCCGCGTCGCCAGCTGCCGGTCTACGGCATCCAGTACTTCCGCGAAAGCCTGCTGGGCGACGGCTCGCCCGACTACAAGACCGCGGGCAAGACCCTGTTCGAGGACGAGGCCATCCGCCTGTGGACGCTGGACGAAAACCGCGAAGCCGCCAGCGGCAGCGTGCTGATCGCGAGCATCAAGAGCAAGATGCACGCGATCAGCCCGGCCGTGGCCGAAGGCCTGGCGCGGGGTGTCGAGCTGGCCGAGCAGAACTACCAGGGCCTGGTGGTCTGGTCGGGCGACGAGCCCTTCAGCGTGGGCGCCGACCTGCAGGCCATGCTGCCCGCCTTCATGGTGGCCGGTGTCAGCGCCATCGATGGTGCCGAGCAGGAACTGCAGAACCTCATGCTGCGCATCCGCTACGCGGGCGTGCCCGTGGTCTCGGCCGTGCGCGGCATGGCCCTGGGCGGTGGCTGCGAACTGGCCGTGCATTCCGCGCGCCGTGTCGTGGCGATGGAGTCCTACATCGGTCTCGTGGAGGTGGGCGTGGGCCTGATCCCGGGCGCCGGCGGCCTGACCTATATCGCGCGCCGCGCAGCCGAGAACATGGCCGCCTCCACGGGCAAGGACATCCTGCCCTTCCTGACCGAGGGCTTCACCGCCGCGGCCATGGCCAAGGTGGGCACCAGCGCGCTGGAATCGCGCAAGCTCGGTTATCTGCTGGACAGCGACCTCGTTGTGCCCAACAAGGACGAGCTGCTCTACACCGCGCTCAACGAAGCGCGCGCCCTGTACCAGGGCGGCTGGCGCGCACCGCACCGCCGCACCTTCCCGGTGGCGGGCCGCAACGGCCTGGCCACCATCAAGGCGCAGCTGGTCAATATGCGCGACGGCGGTTTCATCAGCGCACACGACTTCCACATCGCTGCCCTGATCGCCAACGTGGTCTGCGGCGGCGACGTGGACGCCGGCACCCTGGTGAGCGAGGAGTACCTGATGGCCCTGGAGCGCCGGGCCTTCTGCTCGCTCATCGTCCATCCCAAGACGCAGGAGCGGATCATGGGCATGCTGTCGACGGGCAAACCGGTGCGCAACTGACACCTGTCCCACTCCTTCCCCCGCTGGGGGAAGGCAGGGATGGGGGCACGAACCCAAACCATCACACCTATGCAAAACCAGGCTACGTCGACGGCGCAAGCGAACGCGCGCATCCTGCGGCGGGACATGACGGATGCTGAGCGTCGCCTATGGTCGCGCATCCGTGGTGAGCAACTGGGTGTCAAGTTTCGGCGGCAGCACCCGGTGGGTCCTTACATCGCGGATTTCGCCAGCTTGTCCCCCAGGTTGATGATCGAACTCGATGGATCACAGCATCAGGAGCAGCAGCGCTATGACACGCAACGTGAAGCATTCTTTCGGGAGCAAGGGTACGAAGTCCTGCGTTTTCCTTCGAACGCGCCATTTATCAATCTGGAGGGAGTGCTTCAGGTGATCATCAGCCGGCTGGCTGATTTGATGCCGACTGCCCCCATCCCTGCCTTCCCCCAGAGGGGGAAGGAGTAAGACAAACTGAAAAGGAGTATTCCTGTGAAGCAAGTTCAAGACGCCTACATCGTTGCCGCCACGCGCACGCCCATCGGCCGCTCGGGCCGCGGTTTCTTCCGCAACACCCGTCCGGACGATCTGCTGGTCGCCGCCATCAGGAGCGCGATGCAGCAGGTGCCCACGCTGGACCCCAAGGCCATCGAGGACGCCATCATCGGCTGCTCCTTCCCCGAAGCCGAGCAGGGCATGAACATGGCGCGTATCGCCGTGGGCCTGGCCTTCAAGCACCCCATCGGCGGCGTGACCGTCAACCGCTTCTGCGCATCGGGCGTGACGGCCATCCAGATGGCGGCCGACCGCATCCGCGTGGGCGAGGCCGATGTGCTGATCGCCGGCGGCGCCGAGTCCATGAGCCTGGTGCCCATGGGCGGCGTCAAGCCCTCCTTCAACCCCGAGGTCTTCGCCCGTGACGAGAACGTCGGCATCGCCTACGGCATGGGCCTGACGGCCGAGAAGGTGGCCCAGCAGTGGAAGGTCACGCGCGAGATGCAGGACGCCTTCGCGCTGGAATCCCATATGCGCGCCATCAAGGCGCAGAAGGCCGGCGGGTTCACGGCCGAGATCACGCCCATCGATGTGGTCGAGCGCACGCCCGACCTGGCGACCGGTGAAGTGCTCAGCAAGACCCGCACCGTGAACCTGGACGAAGGCGCGCGCCCCGACACCACGCTCGAAGCGTTGGCCAAGCTCAAGCCGGTCTTTGCGGCCCGCGGCAGCGTGACCGCCGGCAACAGCTCGCAGACCAGCGACGGCGCCGGCGCGCTGATCCTGGCCAGCGAAAAGGCGGTCCAGCAGTTCGGCCTCAAGCCGCTGGCGCGTTTTGTCAGCTTCGCGGCGCGCGGCGTGCCGCCCGAGATCATGGGCATCGGCCCGATCGAGGCGATTCCCGCCGCGCTGCGTTACGCCGGCCTCCAGCACGAGGACATCGGCTGGATCGAACTCAACGAAGCCTTCGCGGCCCAGTCACTCGCGGTGATCAACAGCCTGGGCCTGGACCCGGCCAAGGTCAACCCCATGGGCGGCGCCATCGCCCTGGGCCACCCGCTGGGCGCCACCGGCGCGATCCGTGCGGCCACGGTCGTCCATGCCCTGCATCGCCACAAGCTCAAGTACGGCATGGTGACCATGTGCGTGGGCACGGGGCAGGGGGCTGCAGGTATTTTCGAGCGCGTGTAAGCCATGAGCGCAGCGCAGCAACGCAGTCTGCCACTCGAAGGCGGCGGCGCGCTGGCGCTGCGGGTCTACGAGGCGTCCGGTGAAGCCAGGGCCACGGTGGTCATCGGCAGCGCCATGGGCGTGCCGCAGGACTATTACGCGCCCTATGCCGCCTGGCTGGCAACCCAGGGCTACCGCGTCTGGAGCTTCGACTACCGGGGCCACGGCGAATCGCTGCCGCACACGCCCGGCCACAGCCTGCGCGGTTTCAGTGCGGACCTGTTCGACTGGACGCGCGACTACGAGACCGTGGTGCTGACGGCGCGGCGCGAGCGGCCGGCGCTGCCGCTCTATCTGCTGGGCCACAGCCTGGGCGCGCAGCTGCCGGGCCTGTTCCGCCATCCCGAGCAGGTGGATGGCCTGTTCAGCATCGCCGCGGGGAGCGGTTACTGGCGAGACAACGCGCCGCAATTGCGCCGCCGTGTGCTCTTCTTCTGGCATGTCATGGTGCCGCTGGCCACGCGCGTCTGCGGCTACTTTCCGGGCAAGCGTCTGGGCATGGTGGGCAACCTGCCGGCCGGCGTGATCCACCAGTGGCGGCGCTGGTGCATGCACCCGCGCTACAGCGTGGGCGCCGAAGGCCCCGAGGTGGCGCAGCGTTATGCGCGGGCGCGCTTCCCCGTGCTGGCCTGGTCCTTCAGTGACGACGAACTCATGACCCTGCGCGGCACACGCAGCCTGTTGGGCCTTTACAGTGCCGCGCCGCAGGGTGTGCAGGTGATCCACCCGGTCGAGGTGCCTTCGCGGCGCATTGGTCATTTCGGCTTCTTCCGCGAGGCCATGCGGCCGACCCTGTGGCCGCGCAGCCTGGCCGCCCTGCAATCCCTGGTCGCGTCCGGCGTCACGCCGGGGACGGAAGCGGTGGCGGCACAAGTGCAAACTACGCTGCCATGAAACCACACGCTTTCGACGCCGCGCTCGCGCTGACTCCCATCGCGTCCGGCCGCTATGCCGGCCGCACCAGCGCGGACTACTGGAACATGGTCGGCCCCTTCGGCGGTTGCACGGCCGCCACGGTGCTCAAGGCCGTCCTCGGCCACCCCGAGCTGCTGGGCGCGCCGCTGTCCATCACGGTCAACTACGCCGGCGCCCTGGCACAAGGGCCTTTCGAGGTGCAGCTGCTGCCGGCACGCACCAACCGCTCGACCCAGCACTGGACGGCGGCCATCGTGCAGAACGACGCCCAGGGCCAGCCCGTCGTCGCGACCACGGCCACCGTGATCACGGCTGTGCGGCGCGAGACCTGGAGCCTGTCGGACCTGCCCATGCCGGCCGTGCCCCGGCCCAGCGAGGCGCAGCCCATGCGTTATGACAAGGCCATGGCCTGGCTGGACCACTATGAACTGCGCCCGGTCAGTGGTTTGATCCCGCAGGCCTGGGATGGGCGCGAGCAGGACCACAGCGTTTCGCGGCTGTGGATGCGCGACCAGCCACTGCGCCCGCTGGACTTCTGCTCGCTGCTGGCCCTCTCGGACATCTTTTATCCGCGCGTCTGGCTGCGCCGCGCCACACGCGTGCCGGCCGGCACCGTGTCCATCACCACCTATTTCCACGCCGGCGAGAAGGAGCTGCGCGAGACCGGCAGCGGCTACCTGCTGGGGCAGGCGCGCGGCCAGGAATTCCGCAACGGCTTTTTCGATCAATCGGCCCAGCTCTGGAACGAGGCCGGCACCCTGCTCTGCACCTCGCACCAGATCGTCTACTTCAAGGAATGAACACCATGAGCGAGATCCTCGTCCACACCGAAGCCGGTGTTTGCACCCTGAGCTTCAACCGCCCGGAACGCAAGAACTCCATCACCTCGGCCATGTACGCCACCATGGCCGACGCCGTGACGCAGGCCGCGACGGACGCCGCCGTGCGCGTGCTGGTGTTCCAGGGGCACGAAACGGTGTTCTCGGCCGGCAACGACATCGGCGACTTCCTCAACGCCCCGCCTTCGGACCCCGATGCGCCGGTCTGGCGTTTCATGCGCGCGCTGGCCGGCTTTCCCAAGCCGGTGATCGCCGCCGTCAGCGGCCCGGCCGTGGGCATCGGCACCACCCTGCTGTTCCACTGCGACCTGGTCTACGCCGGCGACAACGCGGCCTTCTCCATGCCCTTCGTGAACCTGGGCCTGTGCCCGGAGTTCGCCTCCAGCCTGACGGTGCCACAGATGTTCGGCTATCACCGCGCGGCCGAGGCCCTGCTGCTGGGCGAGCCCTTCATGGCCGAAGCCGCGCTCGAAGCCGGCCTGGTCAACCGCGTGCTGCCGCCGACCGAGGCCAATGGCTATGCGCAGGTGCAGGCGCGCAAGTTGGCTGCCAAGCCCCTGCCCTCCCTGATCGAGACCAAGCGCCTGATGAAAAAGGGCCAGGCGGCGCAGATCATGGCGCAGATGGGCGAGGAGGGCGCGAGCTTCGGGCGCATGCTGCGCGAACCTGCCGCGCGCGAGGCCTTCGGCGCCTTCATGGCGAAGAGGAAGCCGGACTTCAGCAAGGTTTGACGCATGACGCCCGCTGCGCGGGCATGACTTCGCCGCTGCGCAGCGGCGATGACGAAATGACCGAAGTCATGCGGGCGCAGTCCGCGTCATCCATGCGCTTTTAGCGCGAGGTCATGCTCGCGCAGCGGGCGTCATGACTCATAACTGTCGGCGCGGCACCTCGCGCGGCCGGCCGTTCTCGTCGATGGCCACATAGGTCAGGTTGGCCTCCGTCACCTTGACGAAACGGCCCTGGGCCTGGAAGCGCTCGGCATAGACCTCCACCTTCACCGTGATCGAGGTCTTGCCGATGCGGGTGAGCTTGGAGTAGAAGGACAGGATGTCGCCCACCCGCACGGGCTGCTTGAAGATGAACTCGTTCACCGCCACGGTGGCGATGCGACCGCCCGCATAACGGGCCGGGATCACCGAGCCGGCCAGGTCGACCTGGGCCATGACCCAGCCGCCGAAGATGTCGCCGTTGGCATTGCTGTCGGCTGGCATGGGGATGACCTTGAGAACCAGCTCCTCGTCGGAGGGGGGCTGGAGGGCGGCCGTGCTGGGGAATTCGCTCATGGGGGACAATCGGTGTAAAGACTGACCCTGATTGTCCCCCATGCGACGCCTCGGCGAAACTGCCCCCCACCCCGATCCCTCCAGCCCGTCCACCGCCTCGGTGCGCTCCGACTGGGGCACGCTGCAGCGTCTTTTCCCCTACCTCTGGCACTACAAGTGGCGGGTCATTGCCGCGCTGACCTTCATGGTGGGCGCCAAGGTGTCCAATGTGGGGGTGCCCCTGCTGCTCAAGGAGCTGGTGGACCGCATGGGCCTGCGCCTGAGCGACCCGGCCGCGCTGTGGCTGGTGCCGGCCGCGCTGCTGCTGGCCTACGGCGCCCTGCGTTTCATGAGCTCGCTGTTCACCGAGCTGCGCGAACTGGTCTTCGCCAAGGCCACCGAGGGCGCGGCGCGCACCATCTCGCTGCAGGTCTTCCGCCACCTGCACGCCCTGAGCCTGCGTTTCCACCTGGAGCGCCAGACCGGCGGCATGACACGCGACATCGAGCGCGGCACGCGCGCCGTGCACTCGCTGATCTCCTATTCGCTCTACAGCATCATCCCCACGCTGATCGAGTTCACGCTGGTGCTCACGCTGCTGGCGGTCAAGTTCGACCTGATGTTCGTCTGGATCACGCTGGCCGCGCTGGTGAGTTACATCGCCTTCACCGTCACCGTCACCGAATGGCGCACGCGTTTCCGCCGCCGCATGAACGAGCTGGACTCCACCGCGCACAGCCGCGCCGTCGATTCCTTGTTGAACTACGAGACCGTCAAGTACTTCAACAACGAGGACTTCGAGGCCCGGCGCTACGACGAGAACCTGGAAAAGTACCGGCGTGCTGCCGTCAAGAGCCAGACCAGCCTGAGCCTGCTCAACACCGGGCAGCAGCTCATCATCGCCACCGGCCTGGTGGCCATGCTCTGGCGTGCCACCCAGGGCGTGATCGACGGCCGCATGACCCTGGGTGACCTGGTCATGATCAACGCGCTGATGATCCAGCTCTACATCCCGCTGGGTTTCCTGGGCGTGCTCTACCGCGAGATCAAGCAGAGCCTGACCGACATCGACAAGATGTTCACCCTGCTCGAGCGTGAGCGCGAGGTGGCCGACGCGCCGGGTGCGCCCGGTCTGCAATTGCCGCCCTCACCCCAACCCTCTCCCGAGGGGAGAGGGAGTGAGGTACCCCCTCTCCCGCTGCTTGCGGGAGAGGGCGGGGGTGAGGGCACTGCGGCCGCCGTGCGCTTCGAGCGCGTCAGCTTCTCGTATGAGCCGGCGCGCGCCATCCTGCATGAGGTGAGCTTCGAGATCCCGGCCGGCAAGACCGTGGCCGTGGTCGGCCCCTCGGGCGCAGGCAAGTCCACGCTGGCCCGCCTGCTCTACCGCTTCTACGACGTGAGCGACGGCCGCATCACCATCGCCGGGCAGGACATCCGCCAGGTCACGCAGTCCAGCCTGCGGCAGGCCATCGGCATCGTGCCGCAGGACACCGTGCTGTTCAACGACACGGTGGAATACAACATCGCCTACGGCCGCCCCGGCGCCAGCCGCGCCGAGGTGGAGGAGGCGGCGCGCGCCGCCCACATCCATGCCTTCATCAGCGCCACGCCCAGGGGCTACGACACCATGGTGGGCGAGCGCGGGCTCAAGCTCTCGGGGGGCGAGAAGCAGCGCGTGGCGATCGCGCGCACCCTGCTCAAGAACCCGCCCGTGCTGATTTTTGACGAAGCCACCTCGGCGCTCGATTCCGCCAACGAACGCGCGATCCAGGCCGAGCTGCGCAGCATCGCCGAAAACAAGACCACGCTGGTGATCGCGCACCGGCTGTCCACCGTGGTCGATGCGCACGAGATCCTGGTCATGGAGGCCGGGCGCATCGTCGAGCGTGGCTCGCACAGCGCGCTGCTGGCCCGCAACGGCGCCTATGCCCGCATGTGGGCGCTGCAGCAGAGCGCCGAATAGTTTCTGCCGCGATGGGCCGCCGTCATAATTGACGGCATGGAAACCAAGTGGCTCGAGGACTTCGTCAGCCTGGCCGAGACGCGCAGTTTCAGCCGCTCGGCCCAGCTGCGCCACGTGACCCAGCCGGCCTTCTCGCGCCGCATCCAGTCGCTGGAGGCCTGGGCCGGCACCGACCTGGTGGACCGCAGCGCCTACCCCACGCGCCTCACGCCCGCCGGCGAGACCCTCTACGGCCAGGCCCTGGAGATGCTGCAGGCCCTGCAGCACACGCGCGCCATGCTGCGCAGCCACACCGAGGCCGGTGAGGATGTGATCGAGTTTGCCGTGCCGCACACCCTGGCCTTCACCTTTTTTCCGGCCTGGGTCTCCAGTCTGAGGGAAAACTTCGGGCCCTTCAAGAGCCGGCTGATCGCCCTCAATGTGCACGACGCAGTGATCCGCCTGACCGAAGGCAGCTGCGACCTGCTGCTGGCCTACCACCATGCCTCGCACCCTTTCCAGCTCGACGCGGAACGCTACGAGCTGGTCAGCCTGGGGCAGGAAACCATTGCCCCCTATGCCCGGCCGGACGCCCAGGGCCAGCCCCTGTTCCCGCTGCCCGGGCGGGCCGACCAGCCTCTGCCCTACCTGGGCTACGCGCCCGGGGCCTACCTCGGCCAGGTGGTGGATTTCATGCTCAAGCAGGCCGGAACGGCCGTCCATCTGGACCGTGTGTACGAGACCGACATGGCCGAAGGCCTCAAGGCCATGGCGCTCGAAGGCCATGGCCTGGCCTTCCTGCCGCACAGCGCCGTGCGCAACGATGTGCGTGCGGGTCGCCTGGTGCCCGCCGCGCCGGCGGGGCTGGCCTGGCAGATCACCATGGACATGCGCCTGTATCGGGAAAAACCCCAGGGCAGGCAGTTGCCCAAACGCACGGCCCAGGCGCTCTGGAGCTTTCTGGCCGGGGGCGGGCAGGGTCCATGAGGGTAGACCTGTCTTGCCAAAACGAGAGCGCTCGTTCTTAATAAGCGCCACATCGAGCGCATTCCGGCACGGGTTTTGCTGGATACTCTTGTTCTGACTTTTCTTTTTTAGGAGTTACGCATGAAGAAGCATCTGCTGGCACTCGCCATCGCCACCACCTTCGCCGCGGGCGCCCACGCCCAGGCCAATGACACCCTGGCCAAGGTCAAGGCTGCAGGCAGCATCACCATGGGTGTGCGCGACTCGTCCGGCGCCCTGTCCTACACCCTGGGTGACGGCAAGTACGCCGGTTTCCATGTGGAGCTCTGCCAGCGCATCGTGGCCAATGTCGAGAAGGCCGTGGGCAAGAAGCTGGAGATCAAGTACCAGTCGGTGACCTCGCAGAACCGCATCCCGCTGACGCAGAACGGCACCGTCGACATCGAGTGCGGCTCCACCACCAACAACGCCACCCGCCAGAAGGACGTGGCCTTCGCCGTCACCACCTACGTCGAGGAAGTGCGCATGGCCGTCAAGGCGAATTCGGGCATCACCTCGATCAACCAGCTCAACGGCAAGAACGTGGCCACCACCACGGGCACCACCTCGGTGCAGACCCTGCGTCGCAATGAGCGCGCGCAGGGCATCAACTTCAACGAGATCTACGGCAAGGATCACGCCGACAGCTTCCTGCTGCTCGAATCGGGCCGTGCCGACGCCTTCGTGATGGACGGCTCCATTCTGGCCGGCAACATCGCCAATGCCAAGAACCCGGCCGACTTCAAGATCGTCGGTGAGGTGCTGTCGGTCGAGCCCATCGCCATCATGCTGCGCAAGGACGACCCGGCCTTCAAGAAGCTGGCCGACGACACGCTCAAGGGCATGATGCAGTCCGGCGAGATGGCCAAGATCTACGACAAGTGGTTCCTGCAACCCATCCCGCCCAAGAACGTCAAGGTGGGCCTGGCCCTGAGCGAAAGCACCAAGGGCGCCTGGGCTGCTCCGAACGACCGACCCATGGAAGACTACGCCAAGAAATAACGGGCGCCTGGCAAAGCACAGGCTCAACCCCGTCCCGGTCACCATCCGGGCGGGGTTTTTGCTTGTGCATGAAGGACGACAGAAGACGCGTCATTCCGCACGGAGACACCGCACATGAGCTGGGACTGGCAGGTATTCCTCAACGACGACGGCAGCGGCCGCACCTATCTGCAATGGATGATGGACGCCTGGGGCTGGACCTTGGCCGTGGCCGGCAGCTCCTGGGTGGTGGCCGTGGTGATGGGCGTCCTCATGGGCACGCTGCGCACCCTGCAGGACAGCCCCTGGCTGGTGCGCCTGGCCACGGTCTGGGTGGAGCTGTTCCGCAACATCCCCCTGCTGGTGCAGGTCTTCCTCTGGTATTTTGTCGTGCCCAAGATGTTCCCGGCCTTCCAGCAGGTGCCGGGTTTCGCGCTGGTGGTCTTCGCCCTGGGCTTCTTCACCTCGGCGCGTATCGCCGAGCAGGTGCGCGCGGGCATCCAGGCCCTGCCGCGCGGGCAGCGTCATGCGGCCCTGGCCATGGGTTTCAGCACGGCGCAGGCCTACCGTTACGTGATCCTGCCCATGGCCCTGCGCATCATCCTGCCGCCGCTGACCAGCGAATCCATGAACCTGCTCAAGAACTCGGCGGTGGCCTTCGCCGTGTCGATCGCCGAGCTGACCATGTTCGCCATGCAGGCGCAGGAGGAGACCTCGCGCGGTGTCGAGGTCTACCTGGCCGTGACGGCGCTGTACATGCTGTCGGCCTTCGCGGTCAACCGCATCTTCGCCTTCGTCGAGAAGCGGGTGCAGATCCCCGGCTTCATCGTTGCGGGCGGCACGGGCGGGGGGCATTAAGATGGCACACCCCCAAGCTCCGCGCACTTCGTGTCGCTCCGCTACCCCCCTTGCAGGGGGCAACGCCAGTGGCCCGGCCCAGCCGGTTCCACGGCGTTCCTGGGTTTCGGTTTCTGAAGGCGTAGCTGATCTGCTGTGGCCGGCCTCTGCAGGAGGTCTGACATGCTAGGCCTCGACCTCACCTTCCTCGACTGGGACATCATCAGCAAGTTCGTGCTGGGTGGTTTCTGGTTCAGCATCAAGCTGACCCTCATCGCCACGCTGGGCGGCATCTTCTTCGGCACCGTGCTGGCGCTCATGCGCCTGTCGGGCCGCAAGGCGCTGATGCTGCCGGCCACCCTCTACGTCAACGGCATGCGCTCCATCCCGCTGGTGATGGTGATCCTCTGGTTCTTCCTGCTGATTCCCTTCCTGATCGGCAAACCCATCGGCGCCGAAGTGTCGGCCATCGTCACCTTCATCGCCTTCGAGGCGGCCTACTTCAGCGAGATCATGCGCGCCGGCATCCAGTCCATCCCGCGCGGCCAGGTCTTCGCCGGGGAGGCCCTGGGCATGAGCTACGGCCAGAACATGCGCCTGATCGTGCTGCCGCAGGCTTTCCGCAACATGCTGCCGGTGCTGCTGACGCAGACCATCATCCTGTTCCAGGACACCTCGCTGGTCTACGCCATCGGCGCCTACGACCTGCTCAAGGGCTTCACCAATGCCGGCAAGATCTACGGCAGGCCCGAAGAGGCCTATCTGCTGGCCGCCGTGGTGTATTTCGTGATCTGTTTTGCACTCTCCTGGCTGGTCAAGCGCCTGCAGGCCAAGATTGCCATCATCCGTTAAGCATCGGAGAAACCATGAACCCCCAAGCTCACATTCGTTCGCGGCCCCCCGAGGGGGCGCATGCCTCCCTTGAGGCGGCTCGGCAGGAGGCATGACATGATTGAAATCAAGAACGTTTCGAAGTGGTACGGCCCGGTGCAGGTGCTCAACAACTGCACGGTCAGCATCAACAAGGGTGATGTGGTGGTGGTCTGCGGCCCCTCGGGCTCGGGCAAGTCCACGCTGATCAAGACCGTCAACGGCCTGGAACCCATCCAGCAGGGCGAGATCTTCGTCGACGGCGTGCCCCTGCACGATCCCAAGACCGCCCTGCCCAAGCTGCGCAGCCGCGTCGGCATGGTGTTCCAGCACTTCGAACTGTTTCCCCATCTGTCCGTGACCGAGAACCTGACCATCGCCCAGGTCAAGGTGCTGGGCCGCAGCCTCGATGAGGCCAAGGTCCGCGGCCTCAAGATGCTGGACCGCGTGGGCCTGATGGCGCACAAGGACAAGTTCCCCGGCCAGCTCTCGGGCGGCCAGCAGCAGCGTGTGGCGATCGCGCGTGCGCTGTCCATGGACCCCATCGTGATGCTGTTCGACGAGCCGACCTCGGCGCTGGACCCCGAGATGGTGGGCGAGGTGCTGGACGTCATGGTGACTCTGGCCAAGGAGGGCATGACCATGATGGTGGTCACGCACGAGATGGGCTTCGCCCGCAAGGTGGCCAGCCGAGTGATCTTCATCGACGTCGGCGGCCGTATCCTGGAAGACTGCAGCAAGGACGAGTTCTTTGCCCACCCCGAGAACCGCCAGCCGCGCACCAAGGACTTCCTGAACAAGATCCTCGCCCACTAAACGCACCCCCCTGAGCGGCTGCGCCGCTTCCCCTTCAGGGGACGCTGCCAGCAGCCCGGCAAAGCCGGTTCTGCGGCAGCCCCCGTTAGGGAGCCCTTGCCCACGTCTGGGACAATAGCGGCATGACACAGGAAATCACGATCACCCGCCCCGACGACTGGCATCTGCACGTGCGCGACGGCGCCGCGCTGGCCGCCGTGGTGCCGCACACGGCGCGCCAGTTCGGCCGCGCCATCATCATGCCCAACCTCAAGCCGCCGGTGACCACGGCCAACGAGGCCGCGCACTACCGCGCGCGCATCCGCGCCGCCGTGCCCGCCGGCGTGGCCTTCGAGCCGCTGATGACGCTCTACCTCACCGACAATCTGCCGCCCGAGGAGATCGAGCGCGCCAGGGCGGCCGGCGTGGTGGCCTGCAAGCTCTACCCGGCCGGCGCCACCACCAACAGCGATGCCGGCGTGACCGACATCCGCAAGACCTACAGGACGCTGGAGGCCATGCAGCGCGAGGGCCTGCTGCTGCTGGTGCACGGCGAGGTGACCTCGCCCGAGATCGATCTGTTCGACCGCGAGGCCGTGTTCATCGAACAGCAGTTGAAGCCCCTGCGCCGTGATTTCCCCGAACTCAGGATCGTGTTCGAGCACATCACCACGAAGGAGGCGGCGCAGTACGTGATGGAGAGCGACCGCTACACCGGCGCCACCATCACCGCGCACCACCTGCTCTACAACCGCAACGCCATCTTCACCGGCGGCATCCGTCCGCACTACTACTGCCTGCCCGTGCTCAAGCGCGAAGTGCACCGGCAGGCCCTGGTGGCCGCTGCCACCAGCGGCAGCCCGAAGTTCTTTCTCGGCACCGACAGCGCGCCGCACCCCGTGCACCTGAAGGAATACGCCACCGGCTGCGCCGGCTGCTACACCGCCCACGCCGCGATCGAGATGTACGCCGAAGCCTTCGACGCGGCCGGCGCGCTGGACAAGCTGGAGGGTTTCGCCAGTTTCCATGGCGCCGATTTCTACGGCCTGCCGCGCAACACGGGAACGATACGCCTGCGTCGCGAGAGCTGGACCCCGCCCGAGAGCTTCCCCTTTGGCGAGGCCGAGCTCAAACCCCTGCGCTCGGGTGAGGCGCTGCCATGGCGCATGGTCTGGAGCTGATCGGCTGGGACGCGCCCTGGCTGGCGGGCTATCGCGACATCGGAGTACCGCTGGCGCAGCAGATCCAGGCCGGCGGCAGCTGCGCCGAGATTCTCGACGGCGCCGGCGCCGCGGTGCGCTTCGTGTCGCAGACCGAGCTGCCGGCCGGCATGGCCTACGAGCAGTTCATCTTCGAGCGACAGCGTGTGCCCACGCGCGACGGCCTGCATGATTTTTTCAACGGCCTGGCCTGGCTGCATTTTCCGCAGACCAAGCGGCGCCTCAACCAGCTGCAGGCGGCGCAGATCGCCGCCGATGGCGTGCAGCCGGTGCGCGGGCCGCTGCGCGACGCCCTCACCGTGTTCGATGAAAACGCTGCCCTGCTGCAGGCGCCCGATGCGCTCTGGGAGGCGCTGGTCGCGCGCGACTGGCAGCAGCTTTTCATCGGCCTGCGACCGCTGTGGACGCAGGTCAGCCTGACACTGTTCGGTCATGCCCTGCTGGAAAAGCTGGTGCAGCCGCGCAAGGCCATCACCGCCCATGTTTACCCTGTGCCGCAGGGCCTGGGGCCGGCCGTGCTCGATGCCTGGCTGGCGCAGGACCTGCACGGTGAGCGCTTGGCCGGCAAGCCCTTTGTGCCCCTGCCGGTGCTGGGCGTGCCGGGCTGGTGGCCCGAGCAGGATGCGGCTTTTTATGCCGATGCCCGGGTGTTTCGCCCGCCGCGCCCGGGCTGAGGCACCAAATCGCCACAGTTGATGTGGAAATGGCTCCTCCATGCTTGAATTCGCCACATTCACCCTTACCATTTGCGCCATCGGTCCGCTTGTGTCGGGCTGTATGAGAAGGAAACCATGAAACGCATCATTCTGTTCGTCCTGACCAACCTTGCCGTGGTGGTGGTGCTGGGCATCGTGGCCAGCCTGCTGGGCGTCAACAAGTTCCTGACGGCCAACGGTCTGAACCTGGGCGCGTTGCTGGGCTTCGCGCTGATCATGGGCTTCGGCGGCGCCATCATCTCGCTGCTGATCAGCAAGCCCGTGGCCAAGTGGAGCGCCGGCGTGCAGATCATCGAGCAGCCCCAGACGCCGGACGAAGCCTGGATCGTCAACACCGTGCGCAAGTTCGCCGACCAGGCCGGCATCGGCATGCCCGAGGTCGGCATCTTCGAGGGCGACCCCAATGCCTTCGCCACCGGCGCCTTCAAGAACTCGGCCCTGGTGGCTGTCTCCACCGGGCTGCTGAGCAACATGACGCGCGAGGAGGTGGAGGCCGTGATCGGCCACGAGGTGGCCCACATCGCCAACGGCGACATGGTGACCATGACCCTGATCCAGGGCGTGATGAACACCTTCGTCGTGTTCATCAGCCGCGTGGTCGGTTATGCTGTGGACAGTTTCCTGCGCCGCAACGACGAGGAAAGCTCCGGTCCCGGCATCGGCTATTTCGTCACGACCATCGTGATGGACATCATTCTTGGCTTCCTGGCCGCCATGGTGGTGGCCTGGTTCTCGCGCCAGCGCGAGTTCCGCGCCGATGCCGGTTCGGCCCAGCTCTTGGGTCGTCGTCAGCCCATGATCAATGCGCTGGCCCGCCTGGGGGGGCTGCACACGGCCGAACTGCCCAAGAGCATGGCCGCCATGGGGATTGCCGGTGGCATCGGTCAGCTGTTCTCGACGCACCCGCCGATCGAGGAGCGCATCGCCGCGCTGCAGAACGCGCAAGGCTGAGAGACTGCGAGTCTTTCTCTCATGCCCGAGCAGCGCGCCAGAAAAACTCCCAGCCTCTGAGTCCTGAACTGAATACCGACCCCGGGGAATCCGTGTTTCCCCGGGGTTTTTGTTTTCCGGGGCATCGCTTGCATCGGCTCGGGGACATGTCCACAATGACAGGGGCCGCTTGCTGCTGAGCGCCAGCGGCCACCACCACCCGCGCCCTTCATGCCAGTTCCCTCATCGCGACCCGCTGCCGCACTTGCCTTGCGCAACTTCATGACGCGGCTGGTGCTTGCCGTGGTGATCTTCAATCTGGGTCTGATCGCTTCTGTCCTCTGGGCCTTGCAGCAGAGCCAGCAGCAGTACGAGGACCAGGCCGCGGTGACGACGGCGAACCTGGCGCGCCTGATGGAGCACGACATCGCAGCCTCCATCCGTGTGGTCGACCTGGCCCTGCAGACTGTCGCCAGTGAAGCCGCGAAGACGTCGTCTCCGGCCCAGCTCGAGGCGCTCATTGAACAGAAGCTGCAGAGGCTGCCCGAGCTGGACGGGCTGCGCGTGGCCGATGCGCAGGGGTGGCTGACCCACGGCACCGGGGTCAAGTCGGCCGGCCGGCTCAATATCGCCGACCGCGACTATTTTCTCCAGCTCCAGGCCAGGCCGGACGCCGGACTGGTGATCGGCAAGCCGGTGCAGGGGCGAATCAGCGGCAAGTGGGTGCTCAACCTGTCACGCTCCATCCAGCAGCGTGATGGCCGCTTTGCCGGGGTGGTGCAGGGTTCGGTGCCGCTGATCCTCTTCATCGAGCAGTTCATTCCCTTGCAGGTGGGCGCCAGCGGTTCGTTCACGCTGTTCGACGACGATTTCAGGCTCGTGGTCAGGCAGCCATTGCCGGGCGATTTGTCGCAATCGGTGGGACGGCCCTTCGGTTCGCAGGAGTTGCGCGCACTGGTCCGCAGCGGACGGACAGAGGCCACTTACAAGGCCCGCTCCATCGTCGACAACGTCGAGCGGATTTCCTCTTATCGCAGGGTCCAGGGCACGGCCTACCACCTGGTCATCGGCCTGGCCAGAGAAGACTATCTGGCGGCCTGGCGGGACGAGGCCTACAAGGCCGCCATCATGGTGCTGCTCTTTCTCCTGGTCAGCACCGTGTTTGCGTTTTTCATCCGCCGCACCTGGCGCAGCCAGTATGCGGCGGTGGGCGCGCTCGAGCAGGCCTACCGCACGCTGGACGCCGAAAAGCAGCTGAACCAGACCATCATCCGCTCATCGCCCTTTGCCCTCTACACACGGGACCGTCGCGGCATCGTCACGGCCTGGAACCCGGCGGCCGAGAAGCTTTTCGGCTGGCGCGCCGAACAGATCCTGGGCAAGCACCTGCTGACCGTGCCGCAAGGCAAGGAACGCGAGACGACCGAGTTGCGCGATCGGGTGTTGAGCGGCGAGAGCATCATCGATCTCGAAGTGCAGCGCCAGAAGCAGGACGGCACGCTGTTTGATCTGAGCACCACGCTGGCGCCCTTGCGCGACGCCAGCGGCGCGGTGACGGGTTATCTGGCGATTGCGGCCGACATCACCGCGCGCAAGGCGGCCGAGCAGCAGGTCGAGTTCCTGGCCTACCGCGATGTGCTGACCGGCTTGCCCAATCGCCTGCTGCTGCAGGATCGCTTCGGGCAGGCCATGGCGCATGCCGAGCGCTCGCAGAACAAGGTGGCCCTGCTGTTTCTCGATCTGGACAACTTCAAGACCATCAATGACTCGCTGGGCCACGCCGTGGGCGACGCCCTGCTCCAGGAAATCGCCGTGCGCCTGGGCGCCTGTGTGCGCGAGACCGACACCATCAGCCGCCAGGGCGGCGACGAGTTCCTGATCGTGCTCTCTGATCTGGGCGGGACGGAGGCGATCCCGCCCGTGCTGCTCAAGATCCGCGAGCGCCTGCAGGCCCCCTTTGCGGTGGACGGTCATGAACTCACCACCTCGGCTTCGATCGGGGTGGCGCTCTACCCGGACGACGGACGTGATTTCGAGACCCTGCTCAAGAGGGCGGACACGGCCATGTACCGCGCCAAGGATGCCGGGCGCAACCACTACCGTTTCTTCGACGAACAGATGAACGTCGAAGCGGTCGAACTGCTGCGCCTCAAGAGCGGCCTGCGGCGCGCTCTGGCCCAGGGGGAGTTCGAGTTGCACTACCAGCCGCAGTTCGAGTTGACGAGCGGGCGGGTGATCGGGGCCGAAGCGCTGATCCGCTGGCGTCATCCCGAGGACGGGCTGATCTCGCCGGCGCGTTTCATTCCGGTGGCCGAAGACAGCGGGCTGATCGTACCCATCGGTGAATGGGTGATCCAGGAAGCCTGCCGCCAGGCCATGGCCTGGCGCGCCGCCGGTCTGCCGTCCTTGGTCATGGCGGTCAACCTGTCGGCGGTGCAGTTCCGCCGCGGTGATCTGCAGCAGTCCATCGCCCAGGCCCTGCAGAGTTCCGGTTTCGACCCGCAGCTGCTGGAGCTGGAGCTGACCGAGTCCATCCTGATCCGCGATACCGAGAGCGTTCTCGGCAGCGTGCGCCAGCTCAAGCAACTGGGCGTGAAGCTGGCCATCGACGACTTCGGCACCGGCTACTCCAGCCTGTCCTATCTGAAGCGCTTTGATGTGGACAAGCTCAAGATCGACCAGAGCTTCATCCGCGATCTGGCCAGAGACCCGGACGATGCGGCCATCGTGCGCGCCATCATCCAGATGGGCGCGAGCCTGAGCCTGCGCACCATCGCCGAAGGTGTGGAAGACGCCGCGACACTGGCCTTGCTGCGCGAGTTCGCCTGCGACGATGCCCAGGGTTATCACTTCGCGCGCCCCATGGATGCCCAGGCCTTTGCCGGCTTCATGGCGCAGACCAGTGCGCGGCTTGTCAACGAGAAAGTAGGCATGCCATGAAACGCAGTGTGCGGACCCTGACCGGGCTGTTTCTGATGGCGATGACGCTGGGGGCGGCAGCGCAAAACTGTGACGCGGCCTGGGCCGACTACAACGAATTCAAGAGGCGCAACAAGATGGAGCCGTCGCAATATGCCTTGACGACCTATGGCGCCACGGTGCGCGCCGCCTGCGGGCCCGATGCCCTGCCGGCGCCGCCCGGCACCGACACGCCGCACCATCCCGTCGTGCGCAAGCCGCACAAACCGCCGCCACCGCCCAAGCCGAAGACACCGCCCTGAACGGGTTCTCAGCAGAAGATCAGCGCCAGCCAGGCCGGCTCGTCGAGCACATTGAGCAGCACATAGCCACCGACCCGGTAGAACCAGAGCGTGTACTGGTCCCGGCGGGTCCAGGACGGCGCGTAGATCCCGGTCGCCGTCACGACAGCATGTCCAGCGCCAGCGCTTCGGCCACCTTGATGCCATCCACCCCCGCCGAGAGGATGCCCCCGGCATAACCCGCGCCCTCGCCGGCCGGGTAGAGGCCGCGCACGTTCAGGCTCTGCAAGTCTTCGCCGCGCGGCATGCGCAGCGGCGAGGAGGTGCGGGTCTCCACGCCGGTCAGCACGGCATCCTGCATGTCGAAGCCCTTGATCTTGCGGCCGAAGGCCGGCAGCGCCTCGCGGATGGCCTCGATGGCGTAGGCGGGCAGGGCGCCATGCAGGTTGCCCAGGTGCATCCCGGGTTTGTAGGAGGGCAACACGCTGCCGAAGTCGGTCGAGGGTTTGCCGGCGATGAAATCGCCGACCAGTTGCCCCGGCGCCTCGTAATTGCTGCCGCCCAGCACATAGGCCCGGGCTTCCAGCTGGCGCTGCAGCACGATGCCCGCCAGCGGGTGGTATTGCGGGGGCTGTTGCTGGGCCATGGCGGCGGCCTGCAGGGCGTAGCGCAGACCGTCTTCCTCCCCGAAGGCGGCCTGCCAGTCGGCGGCGTCGGTGATGCCATTGGGGTAATCCGTGGGCTCGATCCCGACCACGATGCCGGCATTGGCGTTGCGCTCGTTGCGCGAATACTGGCTCATGCCGTTGGTGACCACGCGGCCCGGCTCGGAGGTGGCGGCCACCACCGTGCCGCCCGGGCACATGCAGAAGCTGTAGACCGCGCGGCCGTTCTTCGCGTGGTGCACCAGCTTGTAGTCGGCCGCGCCCAGCAGGGGATGGCCCGCGTATTTGCCCCAGCGCGCGCGGTCGATCAGGCCCTGCGGGTGCTCGATGCGAAAGCCGATGGAGAAGGGCTTGGCCAGCAGGTTCACGCCGCGGTCCCAGAGCATGGCAAAGGTGTCGCGCGAGCTGTGGCCCAGGGCCATCACCACGTGGCGCGCAGGCAGTTCGTGGCTTTGCCCTGTGGCCTGGTCCAGCACCTGCAGGCCGCGCATGACCTTGCCCTGGGGACCTTCATCGAGCAGCACATCGGTCACGCGCTGCCCGAAGCGGATCTCGCCGCCCAGGGCGATGATCTGCTCGCGGATGCTTTCCACCACCTTGACCAGCTTGAAGGTGCCGATGTGCGGATGCGCCTCGACCAGAATCTCCGCGGGTGCGCCCGCCAGCACGAACTCGTGCATGACCTTGCGGCCCAGGTGGCGCGGGTCCTTGATCTGGCTGTACAGTTTGCCGTCGGAGAAGGTGCCGGCGCCGCCTTCGCCGAACTGGACGTTCGATTCCGGCTTGAGGATGTGCTTGCGCCACAGGCCCCAGGTGTCCTGGGTGCGCTGGCGCACCGTGGCGCCACGTTCGATCACGATGGGCCTGAAGCCCATCTGCGCCAGCAGCAGCGCGGCAAAGATGCCGCAGGGGCCGAAGCCCACGACGACGGGCCGTTCCTGCAGACCGGCCGGGGCCTGTGCCACCGGGTGGTAGACCAGATCCGGGCCGGGGCCGATGTGCGGATGTGACGCAAATTTTGCGAGCAGGGAAGTTTCGAGCGCGGGCGCCAGCTCCACGTCGACGATGTAGACCTGCTGCAGTTCGGCCTTGCGCGCGTCGAAGCTGCGCTTGTAGACGGTGTGGCGGGGGATGTCGCCGGGCGCGAGGCCCAGCGTCTGGGCGATGAGCGCGGGCAGCGCCTCGGGCGGGTGCTCCAGCGGCAGCTTGAGTTCGGTCAGTCGGATCATGAAATTCCCTGGGCTTGTATCGATCAAGCAGAAGAAGGCCGCCATGATACGCCGGGGAGGGGATAATCTGGTCCGTGAAGTCGGCCAGACCGCCGCTGGTGCAATCTGGGAAACCAGGCACTGGAGGAACGTCCGGACTGCACAGGGCAGCGTAGGAGGTAACACCTCTCCACCGTGAGGTGAGGATCAGAGCAACAGAGACGAGCCCATTAAGTTGGGGTGAAACGGGCAATCTCTACGCGCAGCAATACCAAATAGGCACACGTTGACGGGGCCCCCCGAGTGTGCGGGTAGGTAGCACCGAGCCGGTGGGGCGACCCCCGGCCCAGATTAATGGCGGTCACACCGCAGGCGACTGCGGGCGCACAGAATCCGGCTTATCGGCCGACTTCACACTTATGCCCATGGGCGCTGCCGCGGCAGCGCCCATTTTCTTTGCTGCTTCAGCGCTTGCCGGTCAGGGCCGCGGCCAGGGCGAACACCGAGTTCGGCGCCGTGGTCTTGACGGGCTCGACCTTGCGCCGGGTGAAGATGCCGCGCCGGCTGGCCGGCCTCGCCTCCACCTGCACGCCCTTGGCGCGTTGCTCCTCGCAGAGCTGCTGCAGCTTGATGGACTGCAGGTGCTCCATCATGCGGCTGTTCAGGCCGCTCCACAGGTCCTGTGTCAGCTGCCAGCCGGCCTCGCCGGTCTCGGAGGCTTCCTCGGACTGCAGGGCGCGCGCGCCTTCGACGGCGCGGATGATGTCGGCCACGCTGATCTGCTGCGGGTTGCGGCCCAGGGTGTAGCCCCCGCCCGGCCCGCGGGTGCTCTCCACCAGGCCCTGCTGACGCAGCTTGCTGAACAGTTGTTCCAGGTAGGACAGCGAGATCTGCAGCCGCAGCCCGATGGAATTCAGGGGGACGGGGCCGCCGGTCTCGCGCAGGGCGAGATCGATCATGGCGGCGACGGCAAACCGGCTCTTGGCGCTTAAACGCATGGCAGTTTCCTTTCTGCAGACAGGTGGTGCGGGTGCGAGACACCCGCACGGATCACTGTAAGCCTCGGTGATATTCCGGTAAATTCGAATTTTCAAACGAATCTCTTCGATTAAAACGAAGCGAGCGAGTTCCCATGAATTTCAAGCATTTGCATTATTTCTGGGTGGCGGCACGAACGGGCGGCATCCTGAAGGCGGGTGAGCAGTTACATACTACGCCACAAACCCTGTCCGGGCAGATCAAATTGCTCGAAGAGCGTCTGGGCCGCAAGCTGTTTCGCAAAAGCGGGCGCCAACTGGAACTGACCGACGACGGGCGCGTGGCCCTGGGTTATGCCGACGAGATCTTCACGCTGGGGGCTGAACTGGAGGCCGCCCTGCGCCAGCCGCAGGGCGGACCGCGCCTGCTGGACTTTCGCGTGGGGGTGGCGGATTCGGTGGCCAAGTCGGTGGCCTACCGCCTGCTGGCGCCGGCCATGGACCTGGCTCAGCCGGTGCGCCTGATCGGTGTGGAGGGCAAGTTCCCCGACCTGCTGGCGCAGCTGGCGCTGCACCGGCTGGATCTGGTGATCGCCGACGAGCCGCTGACCCGCCGCATCAGCGTCAAGGCCTACAACCACGCGCTGGGCGCCACGCCCATGAGCTTCTTTTGCGCCCCCTCGCTGCGAGGGCGGCTGCAAGGGGACTTTCCGCAATGCCTGCACGGCGCGCCCATGCTGATCCAGGGCGCGGCCTCCTCGGTGCGACAACAGCTCGACGGCTGGCTGGCGCGCCAGCAGATCCAGCCGCGTATCGTGGGTGAGTTCGACGATGGTGCGCTGATGACGGCCTTCGGCCGCGAGGGCCGGGGCGTCTTCATGTCGCCCGCCGTGCTGGAGGCCGAGACGGTGGCCCACTACGGCGTGGAGGTGATCGGCCGCAGCGAGGAATTGGTCGAGGAGTTTTACGCGGTTTCGGTCGAGCGGCGCATCAAGCACCCGGCGGTGGCAGCCATCACGCAGGCAGCACGCGGCCGTCTGTTCCACGCCTGAGTCTTAGCGCGGGCAGGAGGAAGCATCCGCCCCGGCCTTGAGCAGTTCGGCGCGCCGCGGCGTGGCCGGGTGGGTGCTGAGCCAGTCGCCCACCATGCTGCTGCTGGCCTTGCCGTCCTTTGTGTCAGCGTCCTTGCGTCCGCGTGACATGCCCAGCAGCAGGTCGGCCATGGGCGCGGCAGGCCGCCGGGCCAGCGCCATCAGGCGCAGCGCGAAGCAGTCGGACTCGCTTTCATGCTGACGCCGGTAGGCCAGGCCGGTCATCACCGTGCTGGTCATGGACACCAGGCTGGAGACGTCGCCCAGGGCCAGGCCCAGGCCGACGTTGAGCACACCCTGCTCCACCACCAGGCGGGTGCCGTGGCGGTGTTCGACATGGCCGATTTCGTGCGCCAGCACACCCAGCAGCGCGTCGTCGCCCAGGCCCTGCTTGGCGGCTTCTGCGACCAGCTCATCGGTCATGACGACCGTGCCGCCGGGCAGGGCGAAGGCATTGGGGCCCATGCCGCGACGAAAGTGCAGTTCGTAGCGCGGGGTGTAGGCCGGGTAGCGCTTGAGCGAGGGCTCCAGGCGGGCGAGCAGTTCCGTGAACTGCGTGCGCAGTTCCTGCTGGCGCTCGGGGGGCAACTGGCTGGGCTTGAGCCAGGCCTGGTCCACCTGGGCCAGGGCCTGCTGGCTCAGGCTGAGTTCCCACTCCAGCGGCACATGGCGGCTCAGTTGCGCGGCGGCCCAGGGTGTGCCCCAGCGGTAGAAGGCCAACAGGCCGGCCACGGCCACGAGCAGCACACCCAGCAGCACCGGCCAGCGGGTCTGCATGCGCTGGGCCAGGCCGGGGCGGTCGCCGGCCGCGGCCAGGGCCTGCTGCCAGGCCTGGGGCTGGTCGATCTCCACGCTGCCGTGGTTACGCAAGGCCACGGTGATGCGTTCGGGCGCGCGGCCGGCGCTCCATTGCGGCGGCCACTCGACCTCGTCGTATCCGAAGCGGCGCGAGGCGGCATGCGCCAGATCCACCACGTGCAGGTGCAGGGCCGGGCCCCGGGGGCCGGGCTCCAGCACGATCAGCACTTCGCGCGCGCGGCTGTGGCGCCCGTTGAACCACTTGGCCCGCAGGGGCGCGGCAACGGGTTTCGGCGCCGTAGTCATATCAGGCCCTAACCCACGATGTCCAGTCCGGCCATGTCGGCCAGGGCATCACCGAGCGCATCCTGCTGGCGCACCAGCTCACCGACCAGCTGGTCCAGCCCGCCCTTGATGTGCAGGGTGACCGCGTCGGTCTTCATGCGGTATTCGCTGACGCGGGCGTAGGGGCGATAGAAGCCCAGGGTCAGCAGGGTGAGCAGGATGTTCTTGATGCGCAGGCGCACAAAGGCCCAATGCCGCAGGTCGCACTTGAAGCGGGCGATCTGGCTCAGGCCCACATTGCTCCAGATCAGCCTGAACATGCGCGCTTCGCGGTAGGCGCGGGCCGGGGCCGAGGCGAGGACCAGGCCCAGGAAGGCGGCGATCACAATGAGGAAGATCAGCAGGAACACGGCCGGGCCGCGGGCCGCTCTGAACATGGATTCGATGGTGTAGGCCGCACCGACGGCCAGGGCCAGGATCAGGGCCACGCCGGCCAGGAACACGACGATGGTCGCACCCCAGATGCGCACGAAATCGCCATAGACCGGTTTCCAGCGGCCACGCTGCTTGCCGATGCCGGTGCGCAGCACCAGCAGGCTCTTGTAGTTGAATTCCACGCGGATGATGCACAGCACGCTGAGCGCCAGGCCGAGGGCGATCAGTCCCCACATGGGCGCGTCCATCCGGGGCCAGGCCGGGCCGGGCCTGCCGTTCTGCGCGCGCGCCGGCGGCGCCGCGTCGGCGGACAGGACGTCGAGCCCGTAGGTGATGCCGACCCAGATCGCGGCCATCAGGAAGATCGGCCAGCTGGCCACGTAGACGTCTTTCCAGCGCGCGGTGAACTGCAGCTGCAGGCCGCGCCAGCGCGTGCTGGCCAGACGGAAACGCATGGCGCTGCCCCAGATGTAGGGGGCCAGCAGGGCGACGGCAATGATGAAGATCGAGACCACGGTGTCCTGCCCGGTCTCGGCGGCGATCTTGTAGGCCACGTAGAGCAGGGCGAAGAGGATGAAACTGACCACCATCTTGCGCAGCGGCGCGGTGAACTCCAGCGGGCTGCCGGCGATCATGGTGTGGTCGTAGAAATAACGCGCGGTGCGCCGGCGCGCCCAGGGCGTGTACAGGCCCAGGGTGACGATGGACAGCAGCAGGTTGACGATCCAGACCCGGAAGTATTCGCCACCGCTGCCGGAGAAACGGAGCCGGTAGGCGGCGATGCCGTGGCGCTGTGTCGTGCTGTCCATGTCTCTCCTTGTCGTGTTGTTGCGCAGGCAGTTTAGCAGCGCCGCCCAGGCGTTTGAGGGCGTCAGAAGCGCTCGTGGGCCTGCAGGTAACGCCACTGTCCGGGGGGCAGCTGGGTCATGGGCACGCGGCCGATGCGGATGCGTTTCATGGCCAGGATCTGCAGGCCGGCGCGTTCGCAGACGTAGGCGATCAGGCCGTCATGCATGCCCTTGATGGCCAGGCGCAATTTGCTGCGGCCCGCCTGGCTGCTGTTCAGGCTGGCCTTGATCGGCGGCAGCGGCCGCCCGCCTTCGTCGGTGGCCCGCATGAGCAGCGCCAGCTGGGCGGCCGAGACCTCGCCCCGGACTTCGACCGTCACTTCCACTTCGATCACCCGCCCGTCATCGGCGAGCTTGCGCGCCACGCGCCCGTCCTGGGTGTAGACCAGCAGGCCGCTGGCCGCGGGCTCCAGCGGGGTGGCGCAGGTGAGCTGGTGGAAGTGGCGTTTGAGAACGCGGATACCGCTGGGGTCTTCGCGACTATGGCTGGCCGCGTTCAGCAGTTGCTGCGGCGAGGCCTGGTCGGCGGGCTTGTGCAGCAGCAGCGTGACCGGCAGCAGTTCCGTCAGCCGGGCCGCGGGGTCGATCTCGATCAGTTCGTGTTGCACCCTGTGCTGCGGTTCCTCGACGACCCGGCCATCGACCCGCACCCAGCCGCCTTCGATGTACTGCTCGGCCTCGCTGCGTGAACAGGCCCGCAGGGCGGCCACGCGTTTGGACAGGCGGACGGGCTCGTTCATGGCGCACCGCCGGCTTGTGACTGCAGCCGTTCGACATGGGCCAGCAGGGAGCGTTTGGCCAGCGGCCAGATGCTGGACGGCACGTCGTCATAGGCCAGCACCACCCAGTCGTCCAGGGTGCCCTGGGGCCGGGCCTGCATGGCCACGCGCACCTTGGCTTCGCGCGCCAGCCGGTGGGCCTTGAGTTTGGCGATGACCTCCCGCGCGTTGTCCATGACATGGCCGTGCG
The DNA here is from genome assembly GCF_054780335.1 of Curvibacter fontanus. NCBI lineage: Bacteria > Pseudomonadati > Pseudomonadota > Betaproteobacteria > Burkholderiales > Comamonadaceae > Curvibacter > Curvibacter fontanus. The sequence continues at coordinate 100,826 of NZ_BAAGWN010000011.1, read as the reverse complement.
CCGGCAGGATGTAGCCCAGGCCGAGCGCCGCGCAAGCGCCATCCAGCGCATCCAGTGCGTCGAGGTAGGCCGTCATATTGCCGTCGGGCGGGTTGATCACCGTGGTGCTGCCGTTGAGGATGTGGTCGCCCGAGAACAGCAGGCCGTCCTGTGCCAGCAGCAGACAGAGGTGGTTGGCGGCATGGCCCGGGGTGTGGATGACCTGCAGGGTGTGGCGCCGCTTGCTCTGCGCGGCGTGCAGGGTGAGCGGTTCACCATCGGCCAGCGCACGGTCGGGCACGAAGTGGCTGGTGGCGTTGGCGGTGGGGGCCGAGGGCAGGCCCAGCACCGGTGGCCTGCTGCCACCACGCTGCGCGCACAGGGCTTGCAAGGGCCGCGCGGCCGGGGCGTGGTCAGCGTGTGAATGGGTGCAGACGATCAGGCGGATGTCGCCGCCGGCGGCCTGCCACAGGCGTTCGATGTGCGCCGCGTCGTCGGGGCCGGGGTCGATCACGGTCCAGCCCGTGGCCGCTTCGCCGACCAGGTAGCTGTTGGTGCCCGGGCCGGTCATCAGGCCGGGGTTGGGCGCGGTCAGGCGCAGCACATGGGGCAGCAGGGCCACGGCCTGCCCATGCTGCCAGGGTGGCGCGGCCAGCAGGCCGGATTGGGGTTCGTGCGGGGTGGACGCTGCGGGATTTGGGCTTACCATGGAACGATTCTGCACGACACAACGAGGAGACACCATGATGCAAAAAAGAACTTGCCTGCGCCTGATGCTGGCATTGGCCGGCGCTGCAGGCCTGCTGTTATGCCAGGGCGCGCTGGCACAGGACTGGCCGAGCAAGCAGCCGATCAAGCTGGTGGCGGTGTTCCCGCCCGGTGGCTCGGTGGACCAGGTCTCGCGCCTGCTGGCCCCGTACCTGCAGCAGGAGCTTGGGCAGAGCGTGATCGTGGACAACAAGGGGGGCGCTTCCGGCTCGATCGGTGCGGCGGCGGTCGCGGCGGCGCCGGCCGATGGCTACACCTTTGCCGTGGTGTTCGATACCCATGGCGTCAACCCCAGCCTGATTCCCAATCTGCCCTTCGACTCGAAGAAGGACCTGAGCACCGTCATCGTCCTCGGCACCTCGCCCATGGTGCTGGCCACGTACGCCGGCTCCGAGTTCAAGACCTTCGCCGACGTGGTGGCGGCCGCCAAGGGTGCGAAGGGCGCGAATTACGGCTCCATCGGCTCGGGCAGCCTGGGCCACCTCGCCATGGCCCTGCTGGGCAAGAACGGTGGCATGAATTTCAATCACATCCCCTACAAGGGGGGCGGCCCGCTGATGAACGATGCTGTCGCCGGCCACGTGCCGCTGGCCATCGGCTCGGTGTTTGTGGTCAAGCCGCACGTGGACAGCAAGCGCATGCGGGCCCTGGCCGTCACCACCAGCAAGCGCGCGCCGCAACTGCCGGATGTGCCGACCATTGCCGAGAGCGGCTTTGCCGGCTTCGACGCGCCCGCCTGGTGGGCTGTGCTGGCGCCGGCCAAGACACCGCCGGCCATCGTGCAGCGCATGAATGACGCCATCAACAAGGTCATGAAGAACCCCGAAGTCGCCAAGCGGCTGGAGAGCCAAGGCATCGATGTGCTGGGCGGCACGTCGCAGGCCGGGCAGGCCTTCATCGAGCGCCAGATGGACATCTGGGCCAAGGTGGTCAAAGACAACAACATCAAGCCGGATTGATGTTGCCTCCACGGGTCGCCACACTGCGTGTGGCCCCCTGTGGGGCCTCGGCCCCACAGGGGGCCACGTTTCGCCTTGGGGCGGCCCGGCGGCGAAACAGATCCCCGCGCGTCGAGTTCAGTCCTCCGGTGTGACCTGCAGCGCCACCAGGAACCGCGCCACCATGTTGTAGGTGGCGATGGCGCTGGTCAGCTCGACGATCTGGGTCTCGTTGAAATGCCGGCGCAGGGCGTCGAACACCTCGTCGCTCACCTTCACGTCCAGCGTCATCTGCGCGGCATAACGGATCACCAGCGTTTCCAGTTCGCTCAAGGAGGGATCGCGCGGGATGCCGCGTGGATCGATCTTGACGAAAGCGTTGAGGGCGTCGAGCTGGGCCTGCGTGCCGCCGGCGCCCAGGAAGTCCGGGGCATGGTGGTGGTACTCGTACCTGGCGCCGGTCAGCAGGGCCACGGTGCAGATGCCCAGCTCACGCAGCTTGAGGCTGGTGGGCAGCTCGCTGCGCACGGCCTTGAGGTAGGTGTTCCAGCCGCGGGCCAGGGGTTCGCTCCACAGCAGGGCCTTGTCCAGGTTGATGAGAGTGCCGCCGCGGCGCGCCAGGATGGCGTCCACCAGTTCCTTCGGCTGGGGTTTGCGTTCGGGGGTCCATTCGGGCAGGCGCATCGTTGTTTTCTCGTGAGTGGGTGAGTGAATTGGAGCGGACAGCCTCAAGGATACGCCTTGAAACGGCGGATAATTTACTGCCATGCGTATCCGCTTTACCAAGATGCAGGGTGCGGGCAACGACTTTGTGGTGCTCGACGAGACGCAAGGCCGTCTTGGCCTGTCCACCGCCCAGTACCGCTGGCTGGCCGACCGTCATTTCGGCGTCGGCGCCGACCAGATTCTCACCGTGCGGCCGGCCCCGGCGGCCGGCATCGATTTTGAATACGTGATCCATAACGCCGACGGCGCCGAGGTGGAGCAGTGCGGCAACGGCGCGCGCTGCTTCGCACGTTTTGTGCGCGACCAGGGCCTGACGGCCAAGGACAGCCTGCGCGTGCAAACGCTGGGCGGCGTGATCGAACCCCGTCTCACGCCCGATGGCCGCGTCACCGTGGACATGGGCGCGCCCATCTTCGAACTGTCGCGCATCCCTTTCGACGGCGCCGGCCTCACACCCGTGGCCAGCGGCGCCTGGTTGACCTGGGCGCTGCCGGTGCAAGGCCTCACCGTGCCGGTGGCCGTGCTCTCCATGGGCAACCCGCATGCGGTGCAGCTGGTGGTCGATGTGGAAACGGCGCCTGTGCATGCGCAGGGGCCCCTGATCGAAAGCCACGCGCGTTTCCCGCGTCGCGTCAACGCCGGCTTCCTGCAGGTGCTGGACCGTGCGCACGTGAAACTGCGCGTGTGGGAGCGCGGCGCCGGCGAAACGCTGGCCTGCGGCACCGGCGCCTGCGCGGCCGTGGTGGCCGGCATCCGCCTGGGCCTGCTCGATGCGCGGGTGGACGTGCAGACGCGCGGCGGTGTGCTCACCATCGAATGGGCTGGTGGCGTCGATGCAGCCGGGCCGCCCCAAGGCGGCGACAACCCCCTCGGGGGGCAGCGATCTACACGCAGTGAGGGGCGTGGGGGCCCTGTCCCGCCTGTGTTCATGACCGGCCCGGCCACCACTGTCTTCCAAGGCGAAGTCGATGTGCCCACCCTCTGAAACCGCTCAACGCTCAACACCGGACGCTCAACGCCCATGACCGAACAAGACATTGCCAGCTACCTGCACGACAACCCCGAGTTCTTCGAGCGCCAGGCCGATCTGCTGGCCGCCGTGCGCCTGATCAGTCCGCACAGCCGGCGCACGGTCAGCCTGCAGGAGCGCCAGGCCGAGATGCTGCGCGAGAAGATCCGCATGCTCGAAGGTCGCCTGATCGAGATGATCCGCCACGGCAGCGACAACCTGGCGCTGTCGGACCGCATGCTGTGCTGGGCCCGTGACCTCTTCCTGGCGCAGGAGCCGGCAGCGATTCCCGAGGCGGTGGCCAGCTCCATCCAGCTGCAATTCGCCGTGCCGCAGGTGGCCATACGCGTCTGGGACGTGGCGCCTGCCCATGCCGGCGCCGCTTTTGCCCAGGGTGTGAGCGAGGACGCGCGCCTGCTGGCCCATTCGCTGCGTGAGCCTTTCTGCGGCGTCAATTCCGGTTTCGAAGCCACCGCCTGGCTGGCCCATCCCTCACAGGCCGTCTCTTTGGCTCTGCTGCCCCTGCGTCCGCTGGAAGCGGACGCAGTTTCCGTTTCTCGTCCGCTGGGCACGGCCGGCAGCAATGGCCCGGCCTTCGGCATGCTGGTGCTGGCCTCGCCCGATGCCCAGCGCTACACCAGCACCATGGGCACGGAGTTCCTCGCGCGCATCGCCGAGGTGGCGAGCGCGGCGCTGACGCCGCTGAGGTAAACCGTGACCCGGCCCGTCGCGCTCGCGGCCGACGACCTCGCTCTGGTCGAACGCTATCTGGAGCATGTGCGGGTCGAGAAACGCCTGGCGCAGCGCACCGTCGAGCTTTATGCGCTGGACCTGCGCAAGCTCGCCGACTTCGCGGCTGAAACCAAAGTGCCGCTGCGCCAGGTGCACAGCGCGCATGTGCGGCGCTGGATTGCGCAGATGCACAGCGGCGGCCGCAGCGGCCGTGGCATTGCGCTTGTCCTGTCGGGCTGGCGCGGCTTTTATGCCTGGCTCGGGCGCGAGAGTCTGGTCGGCAGCAATCCGGTGCAGGACGTGCGCGCGCCCAAGGCGGCCAAGCCCCTGCCCAAGGCGCTGAGCGTCGACGATGCGGTGCAGCTGGCCGGTTTCCGCGCCGAAGAGAGCGATCCCTGGCTGGAGGCGCGTGATGCCGCCATGGTCGAGCTGCTCTACAGCAGCGGCCTGCGCGTGAGCGAGCTGACGGGCCTGGACGTGGCCGCCAGTGGCACGGCGCGTGGCTGGATCGACCTGCGGGCCGGTGAGGTGCACGTGCTGGGCAAGGGCGGTAAGCGGCGCAGCGTGCCGGTGGGCTCGGCCGCGATGGCGGCCCTTCAGCACTGGCTGCAGCTGCGTGCCAGCGCAGGCGCGCCGGCCGGACAGGCGGCGCTTTTCACGGGCCGCCAGGGCACACGCCTCACGCCCCAGTCGATCTGGTTGCGAATCAAGCGCCGCAGCCTGCAGGCGGGACTGGCCACGCCGGTGCATCCGCACATGCTGCGCCATTCCTTTGCCAGCCATGTGCTGCAGTCCAGCAGCGACCTGCGCGCGGTGCAGGAATTGCTGGGCCACGCCAACATCAGCACCACGCAGGTCTATACACGGCTCGACTTCCAGCACCTGGCGCGGGCCTACGACGCGGCGCATCCGCGCGCGCGCAGCAAGAAGACTTGATGCCTTAGAAGGTTTCCCAGTCGCTGTCGGCACCGGTGGAAGATTTGGCGGGTGCCGCAGGCGGGGCCACCCTGGGCTTTGCTGGCGCGACCAGGCGCCGCTGCGCGCCCGGGGCCGGAGCGGGTGTGGGCGCCGGGACTGCGCGCGGCGCCGGTCGTGCGGCCAGTCTGGGTGGCGCGCCGGCAGATGCGGGCGCGGCGGCGCCGTCGGTCAGCTTGAACACCGCCACCGATTGCACCAGATCCTGCGCCTGGGTTTTCAGGCTGCTGGCTGCCGCGGCCATCTCTTCCACCAGCGCGGCGTTCTGCTGCGTGGTCTGGTCCATGCTCGTGATGGCCTCGCCGACCTGGCTCACGCCCTGGCTCTGCTCGGTGCTGGCCGAGCTGATCTCGCCCATGATGTCGGTCACGCGCTTGATGGCCGCCACCACCTGGCTCATGGTGGCGCCGGCCTGATCGACCTGGGCGCTGCCCTGCTCGACCCGCTGCACGCTGTCGGTGATCAGGTTCTTGATCTCCTTGGCCGCCTCGGCGCTGCGCCCGGCCAGGGAGCGTACCTCCGAGGCCACCACGGCAAAGCCCCGCCCCTGCTCACCCGCGCGCGCAGCTTCCACGGCCGCGTTCAGCGCCAGGATATTGGTCTGGAAGGCGATGCCGTCGATCACGCTGATGATGTCGTGGATCTTGCGCGCGCTGGTGTTGATGCCTTTCATGGTGTCGACCACCTGGGCCACCACCTCACCGCCCTGCACCGCCACGGTGCTGGCGCTCTGGGCCAGCTGGTTGGCCTGGCGCGCGTTGTCGGCGTTCTGCTTGACGGTGGAAGAGAGTTCTTCCATCGACGCGGCGGTTTCCTGCAAGGCGCTCGCCTGGCTCTCGGTGCGGGCGCTGAGGTCGTGGTTGCCCTGGGCAATCTCGGCACTGGCTGTGGAGACCGACTCGCTGCCCTGACGCACGCGCGAGACCACCTGGGCCAGCGAGGACTGCATGTCGCGCAGGGAGTGCAGCAGGGTGCCGATCTCGTCCCGCGTGTTGGGGTTGATGGGGGAGCTCAGGTCCCCCTGGGCGACCTTGCTGGCCAGGCTGGCGGCATACCCCACGCCGCCGGAGATGGCGCGGCTCAGGGTGCGGGCGATCAGCAGGCCCAGCACAATGGTCACGAGCAGGGCGCCCAGGTTGCCGATCATCACATTGCGCTGCAGACTGGCGTTCGTGTCGCGCGCCAGGACGGAGCCGTCCTGGGACAGATCTGACAGCGCGCGCAACTCGGCCAGCATGGCGTCGAAGGTCTGCAGCCCCTGACCCTTGAGGATGTCCATGGCCTCTTCGTCCCGGCGCTGGCGCCCGAGCCCGACGATCTCGGTCTGCTGGGTCTGGTATTTCTTCCATTCACCCTGGAATTTGTCGAAGTGGGACTTCTCTTCGCCGATCGTGATGATGCGGGCATAAGCCTGCGATTCGGTGTCCACAGCCTCGCGCAGGCCCTCCATCTGCTTTTCGATGGCCCGGCGTTCATCCTCGCCAAAGACCAGCAGGTGCTGGAACTGCGCGGCGCGCAGGCGGCTGGCCTGGGTGCCGAGGAAGCCCGTGTGCAGGGCTCCGGGCAGCAGATGGTCGGAGATCTGCTGGGTGCTGGTGTTCAGCGCGCTCGTGCCGAAAACGGCCAGCACCGACTGGAGGGCCGCCAGGAACAAGACCAGGATGAAACCACCCATGAGCTTGGTTCCAAGCTTGACGTCCTTTAATCTCATCGTTATCTCCTCAGGCAATGGACCTATTGGGAACACTCTAACCAATTTGACGGGGAAGGGAACCCCGGAAAAGCCCGACAATTCAAGACATGAAAATGATCCGCATCAAGGAAGGCAAGGAGCGCTCACTGCTGCGCCGCCACCCCTGGCTCTTCGAATCGGCCATCGCCAAGGGCGGCGGTGACGCCGGTGAAACGGTGCGCGTGGAGTCTGCCCGGGGCGAATTCCTGGCCTGGGCGTCCTTCAGTCCCCAGTCCAAAATCCGTGCGCGCGTCTGGAGTTTTGACGAAAAACAGCGCATCGACGGGACTTTTCTGACCGGCCTGGTGATCGCCGCCATCCGTGCCCGGACACGTTTTGACATCCAGAGTGATGGCCTGCGCCTGATCCATGGCGAGGCCGACGGCCTGCCCGGCCTCATCGTGGACCGTTATGGCGACACCCTGGTCGCCCAGTTCCTCAGTTCCGGCGCCGAGCGCTGGAAGGATGTGCTGGCCGACGCGCTGCTGGCCGAAACCGGACTGAGCCGGCTCTACGAACGCTCGGACGCCAGCGCGCGCGGGCTCGAAGGCCTGCCCGAGGTCACCGGCTGGCTGCGTGGGCAAGGGCCGACCGGGCTGGTGCTGCGCGAGCACGACTGGCGCCTGGGCCTGGACATCGCGCAGGGCCACAAGACCGGCTTCTACCTGGACCAGCGCGACAGCCGCAAGCGTTTTTCCGACCATGCGCGACGCCTGCAGTTCCAGCGCGTGCTCAACTGCTACTGCTACACCGGGGGCTTCACCGTGGCGGCCCTGTCCGGGGGCGCGGCCCATGTCACCTCGATCGATTCTTCGGGGCCGGCCATCGAGCAGGCACGCGCCAATGTCGCGCTCAACGGCTTCGACGCGGCGCGCACCGAGTTCCTCGACGCCGACGTCAACGCCAGCCTGCGCCGTTTTGTGGAGGAGGGGCGCACCTTTGACGCCATCGTGCTCGACCCGCCCAAGTTCGCACCCACGGTGGCCCACGCCGAGCGCGCAGCGCGCGCCTACAAGGACATCAACCGCTTGGGCCTGAAGATCCTGGAGCCCGGCGGTGTGCTGTTCACCTACTCCTGCTCGGGCGGCATCAGCGCCGACCTCTTCCACAAGATCGTGGCCTCGGCCGGCGCCGACGCCGGCGTGGACGGCTACATCCACGAGCGCATGGGCGGCGCCCCGGACCACCCCATGACGATCAACTTCCCGGAAGGCGAGTACCTCAAGGGACTGGTGGTGATGCGGAAATAAGGCACCCCCCAGGCTGCGCGCACTTCGTGTCGCTCTGCCACCCCCCCCCTTGCAGGGGGCAACGCCAGTGGCCCGGCAGAGCCGGTTCCACGGCGTTCCCCGAAAATGGCATTCCGCTAAACTCATCATCTATCCCCCGCCTTCGACACCCCATCGCTTGCGCGCCGCGCGAGTTGGCGGGCCCCCCTTTCCGAGAGTACATCCATGGCCCTGATTCCCGCCACCATCCTCACCGGCTTCCTTGGCTCCGGCAAGACCACCCTGCTCAAGCGCGTGCTGCAGGAAGCGCACGGCCAGAAGATCGCCGTGATCGAGAACGAGTTCGGCGAGGAGAACATCGACACCGACATTCTCGTTTCAGAAACGAAGGAGCAGATCATCCAGATGAGCAATGGCTGCATCTGCTGCACCATACGGGAGGACCTGCGCACCACCTTGCAGGATCTGGCGGCCAGGAAGCGCAAGGGCGAACTGGACTTCGAGCGCGTGGTGATCGAGACCACGGGCCTGGCCGATCCCGGCCCGGTGACCCAGACCTTCTTCATGGACGACGAGATTGCCGAAAGCTTCCTGCTCGACTCCGTCATCACCCTGGTGGACGCCAAGCACGCCGCCCAGCAGCTCGATGACCGGCAGGAGGCGCGCCGCCAGGTCGGGTTTGCCGACCAGATATTCATCAGCAAGACCGATCTGGCCTCGGCCGAAGATGTGGCGGCGCTGCAGCATCGCCTCAAGCACATGAACCCGCGGGCGCCGCAGAAGGCGGTGCACTTCGGCGAGGTGGCGATCAGCGAGGTGTTCGATCTGCGCGGCTTCAATCTGAACGCCAAGCTCGAGATCGATCCTGACTTCCTCAAGGAGGACGAGCACGGGCACGACCATGCGCACCACGACCATGACCACGAACATGGCGAGCATTGCGATCATCCTTCGCACCGGCACGGCCATGGGCGCCACCATCACCATGACGACGATGTGAAAAGCTTCGTCTTCCGCTCCGAGCGCCCCTTCGATGCGGCCAAACTCGAGGATTTTCTGGGCGCCATCATCAACATCTACGGCCCGCGCATGCTGCGCTACAAGGGTGTGCTGTACATGAAGGGCACCGACCGCAAGGTGATCTTCCAGGGCGTGCACCAGCTCATGGGCAGCGACCTGGGGCCAGTCTGGACCGAGGGCGAGCAGCGCCTGAGCAAAATGGTCTTCATAGGGATCGACCTGCCCAAGGACGTTCTGCTCCAGGGCCTGGAGCAGAGCCTGGTCTGAGGCGGTGACCTGCCCGTGGGAGCCGCAAGTCCATCCACCCCGGCGGTGGTGGCTGTCTCGGTTTCGCAACCCCCATGACGCTCATGTGAAAGTATGTACACTCGCGCGCCATAAATTTTGCTCTGGATCCGTCCTCACGTCCGCAATGCGGGTATAACAGCAGGCCAGAAGAAATCTAGCGCAGGCCCAGCTTGCCAGGAGACAAGAAGTGAAAGCCCAACCAGGAAAGGTGCCCGTGTCTTCCAAAGCCAAATCTGCTGCAGGCAAGGCCAAACCGGCTGCCAAAAAAGCTGCTGCCAAACCGGCGGTCAAGGCCAAGCCGGCCGCGAAGAAGCCCGCCAAACCTGGGGTGGCCAAGAAAGTCGCGGCCAAGCCCCCCGCCAAGAAGGCGGCGGCCAAGCCGGCTCCCAAGAAAGCTGTTGCCAAGCCGGTAGCCAAGAAGGCGGCCGTCAAGAAGGCGCCGGCTCCCAAGGCCAAGGTCGCTGCCAAACCGGCGACCAAGGCCGGCAAGACCGGCGCACCTGCCAAGCCCATTGCTGCCAAACCCCTGCCCAAGGCGCCCGCGCCGATGCCGGTGAAGGTGGTCGCACCCGAAGCGCCGGTCCGCACGGCCAAGGCCTCGGCCCGTCTGGCGCAGCTGACCGTTCCCTCCATGGCCCAGACGACGGCATCCACCGCCGTCAAGGCCAGTTACACCCCCACCATGTCCCAGACCCTGATTGCCCCCCCCCTGCCTTCCTCCGTCAAAAAAGACCCCAAGCTCGCCAACAACTGGAAAACCAAGCCGGGCGATCAACTCAGCGATGAAGAGCTGATGGCCATGCCCGACAGCGAGTACATGAACGACAAGCAGCTGGTGGCCTTCCGCGTGCGCCTGCAGCAGCTCAAGCAGGACATTCTGAACAACGCCGGCGAGACCACCGAGCACCTGCGCGAGGACACCGTCATCGTGCCGGACCCGGCCGACCGCGCCACCATCGAGGAAGAGCATGCGCTGGAGCTGCGCACGCGCGACCGCGAGCGCAAGCTGCTCAAGAAGATCGAGCAATCGATCGGGCGCATCGATGCCAGCGATTACGGCTACTGCGACGAGACCGGCGAACCCATCGGTGTGGGCCGTCTGCTGGCCCGTCCCACGGCCACGCTTTCACTGGAGGCTCAGCAGCGCCGCGAGCTCAAGCAGAAGATGTTCGGGGATTGATCCAGAACACACGTTCCTTCTGACGCGCATCTCATAATCCCGACATGGCTGAAGACGAAAACCGGTCCGGCTTGTTGTCCAAGGTGGCCAAGTTCGTGCGCAATCCGACCAAGGATTGGTCCGAGCTCGACCAGAAGGAGCCCGAGGCGGACAGCGGTTACAGCAAGGAGGCGCTCAAGGAGATGATTGAGCGCAAGCGGCAGAACGACTTTGTCCGCAAGCGCGAATTCGATCACCTGCGCAAGCTGCGCCGCCGCGAGCCGCTGGGTCCCTCCGACCAGGCGGGACGCCCCTCCTTCTTCCAGAGCAGCCTGACCTCCAACCACGACGATCGCGCCGAGACGCTCAAGAAGATCGACGAGATCGAGGCGCAGATGTCGCGCCAGTGGTGGAAGGGCAAGGAAGCCGGCTCGCGTGCCGGGGCCTTCCCCGTCGCGCCAGCCAGGCACGGTGTGCGGCCCGATGCCGGTCCGACCGAGCCGCCCGCTTCGGCGCCCGACGGGGAGCCGACCTCGGACCCCTCGGAAGACAGCCGTTTCGAGCCGACCGAAGCCTCGGCTTTGCGCCCCGACAGTTCCCAATGGGCCGATGTCCCGGAGGGGGGGGAATACCCCCCGACCCAGTTGGCCGAGGCCGCGCTCACCGTGCCTGCGCCCATGGGCTTGCGCCAGGGGGCGCCAGCGGCGGGCGTGCGGGGTGCTGCTCCCATCAGTCGTCCGCAGAACCTGCAGCAGTCCATGGCCCCCCGAGCTCCCATGGGGGCCGGTTTTTCAACCCAGCGCCTGTACGCTGCGGCGCCGTCCGACAATCTGACCGACCCCGATCTGGAAGACGCCGCCATCCGGTTTGCCAACGGCGACGATGCCGGCGCCGAAGAGAGCCTGTTGGCGGCCTTGCTGGGCGACGGCCTGCGCCCCGACCTGGCCGAGACCTGGATGTCGGCCCTGTTCGATCTTTACCGTGCCACGGGCCAGCAGGCGCGCTTTGACAGCGTGGCCATCGAATTCGCCAGCCGCTTCGGCCGTTCGGCCCCGGCCTGGTTCTCCACGCCCGACCTGCTGGGGCGTTCCAAGGCCAATGCAGCGCCGGCAGCCCGTGCCTCTTCGGCGGCCCGTGCGCCGGACTGGAGCAGTCCGGCCCAGTTGACGGCTGCTGCGCTTGAAGAACTGCAGGCGCTGATGCGCGTGCCCGGTGCGCTGGTGCTGGACTGGCATGGGCTGGCGGGTATCGGTCCGGATGCCGTGCCGAACCTGGCCCGTCTGGTCGCCCAGTGGTGCGTGACCCCGGCCACCCTGGTTTTTCGCGGCCATGCCAGTCTGGAGCGCGCCTTGCTCGCGCTCACGCCTTCGGGGGACCGCAGCGTGGAAACCATGTGCTGGCAGTTGCGCATGGACGCGCTGCGCATCATGCGTCTGCAGGATGCCTTCGAACTGGTGGCGCTGGACTATTGCGTCACCTATGAGGTGTCGCCACCGTCCTGGCAGAAGGCGCGTTGCAGCTGTGAATTGCAGGGCGCGATGGACGCTGCCGAGGCCGAGGCCGAGGATATCCGTTCGCGCTGGGACGATCCGCACTCGACCTGGGACGATCCGCTGCAGAACCTGACCATGCCGGTCGGCCTGGAGGACCAGCCGCCCGCCGTGGTCGAGCTCTATGGCGAGATCCTGGGCGATGCCGCCGAGGTTCTGGCCAAGCTGGAGGCCGGCATGGAGGGGGCCACCCGCATGGTGGTGTCCTGCGCCCGCCTCATCCGCGTCGACTTCTCGGCGGCCGGCAGCATCCTGAACTGGGTGGCCGAGCAGCAGGGCAAGGGCTGCCAGGTGCAGTTCCGCGATGTCAACCGCATCGTGGCCGCCTTCTTCAACGTGATCGGCATCTCCGAACACGCCCGGGTGGTGCCGCGCGCCGCCTGAGTTTTTTTTGGGCGGCGCGGTTGGCAGCGCCATGCAGCTGTATCACCCCGTGATACGTGCTCGGATTCCTTGTGTCGCCGTCGCATTTTTGCGCCGTATCGGTGCGACGACGGACCCTCTGTCTTCCTTCATCCATCACATTCATATCACTTGCTAAGTCCTTCATTTAGAACGATTTTTCAAGCGCGATAATTGTATGAAAGTGTTTCTAAGTCCTTGATTTCATTGAAATTTTTCTGACTCACCCCTTGCTCAGTGATGTTTTGCTGATACAGTGCAAAAAAGTGGAATTAAGTGGTGAAAAGTGCGCTCGCGCTTTTCGCCCTCCCGTACTGGTGCAGAAAAAGGGGTTGTGCGCGTGTTTCAAGGGGCTTCGTCGCTGAGTCTGGATGCCAAGGGGCGGCTGTCGGTGCCGACCCGGCACCGTGACGTGCTCAGCGCCATGGCCGCCGGCCAGCTCACCATCACCCGCCACCCGCATGGCTGCCTGATGGTCTTTCCCCGGCCCGAGTGGGAGAAGTTCCGCGAGCGCATCGCTGCGCTGCCCATGGCGGCCCAGTGGTGGAAGCGCATCTTCCTGGGCAATGCCATGGACGTGGAGATGGACAGCACCGGTCGTGTGCTGGTCTCGCCCGAACTGCGCGCCGCCGCCGGCATCGTGCGCGACACCATGCTGCTGGGCATGGGCAACCACTTCGAGCTCTGGGACAAGGCGAGTTACGACGCGCAGGAGGCCCAGGCCATGCAGGGCGACATGCCCGACGTCTTCAAGGACTTCTCCTTCTGAAGGAAGACGGTGGAAAACGCCCCATGGACACACACCACCGTCTTGTTGAACGAAGCGATCACAGCCTTGCTCAACAAGCCGGACGAGTCGGCCGCCGAGCCGGCCGACGGCCACTATGTCGACGCCACCTTCGGTCGCGGCGGGCACGCCCGCCTGCTCCTGTCGAGGCTGTCGCCACAAGGGCGGCTGACCGCCTTCGACAAGGATCCGCAGGCCATTGCCGAGGCGCACACGATCAGCGACACACGCTTCTCCATCCGCCACCAGGGCTTCCGGCATCTGCACGAACTGTCGCCGGCCAGCGCGGACGGCGTGCTGATGGACCTGGGCGTGAGTTCGCCCCAGATCGACGACCCGACCCGCGGCTTCAGCTTCCGTTTCGACGGGCCGCTGGACATGCGCATGGACACCACGCGGGGCCAGAGCGTGGCGCAGTGGCTGGCGACAGCCGAAACCCGACAGATCGCGGAGGTGATACGTGACTACGGTGAAGAACGGTTTGCTGGCCAGATTGCAAAGGCGATTGTGGCGCGCCGACAGGAGCGGGGCCCAGTTTCAAGCACCGGTGAACTGGCCCAGCTCGTGGCTGACACGGTCAAAACCCGCGAGCCGGGCCAGAACCCTGCAACGCGCACATTTCAGGCTTTTCGGATTTTCATCAACGCCGAGCTTGAGGAGCTGCAAGAAGCGCTAGAGGCAAGTCTCGATGTACTGCAACCCGGAGGACGGCTGGTCGTGATCAGTTTCCATTCGCTGGAAGACCGCATCGTCAAACAGTTCATCGCGCAGAACTCGCGTGAGGTCTACGACCGCCGCGCGCCTTTTGCCGCGCCGAAGCCCATGAAGCTGCGCGCCATCGACCGCATCAAGCCAGGCGCGGTCGAGGTGGCGGCCAATCCGCGCGCGCGCAGCGCCATCATGCGTGTGGCCGTGAGGACAGAAGCATGAGCGGCGAAGTCAACAGGCTCAGCATCGCGGGTGGTTTCACCGCCGGGCCGTCCCAAGGTGAAACGCGGCCCCCTCGGGGGGCAGGGCGCCACACGCAGTGGGCAACCGTGGGGGTCATATCAGCATGACGCGGGTCAACTTGATGCTGCTCCTGGCCGTGCTCGCCAGCGCGCTCTACCTCGTGAGCGTGCAGTACGATTCGCGCCGCCTGTTTTCCGAGCTCGACCGTGCCGTGCTGGACGCGCGCCGCATCGAGACCGAGCGCGAGCAGCTGGAGCTTGAGAAGCGTCAGCAGGCCACGGTGCAGCGTGTCGAGAAACTGGCCAAGGACAAGCTCGACATGCGTGCGGCCACGCCGGCCATCACCGACTACGTGAGTTACCAGCCCTATGGCGGCAGCGTGCCCGGCAGCGCTGTCGTGCAGCCGCGGGTTTCCGGGGGGCGACTCCAATGAGCCGCCGGGCCGTCCCCAAGGCCGATGGCACCGCAGCCTGCAAGGTGGAGGTGTGCCTGTGAGCAGCCGCAGCATCCAGTACACCTCCAGCCCCTTGCTGGCCAGCCGCACGCCGGTGTGGCGCAGCAAGTTCGTGGTGGCCATGATCGCGCTGGCCTTTGTGGTGCTGGCCGGGCGCGCCGCCTATATCCAGGTCATCTCCAACGATTTCTTCCAGAAGCAGGGGCAGGTGCGTTTCGCGCGCACCCTGGAGCTGCCCGCCAACCGCGGCCGCATCCTGGACCGCAACGGCCAGATCCTCGCCACCAGCGTGCTGGCGCCCAGCATCTGGGCCATCCCCGAGGACGTGGAGCGCGATCCGAAGCAGCTGCAGCGCCTGGCCCGCCTGCTGGAGATGCCGCTGGTCGATCTGAACCGCAGGCTCGAGGACGAGGACAAGACCTTTGTCTGGCTCAAGCGCCAGGTCGATGAGAACGTGGCCAGGCAGATCGCCGATCTCGGCATCAAGGGCATCTACCAGCGCAAGGAATACAAACGCCAGTACCCCGAGGGCGAAGTCGCCGCGCACCTGGTCGGTTTCACGAGCGTGGAGGACCAGGGCCAGGAGGGCGTGGAGCTGGCCTTCAACCAGACCCTGGCTGGCAAACCCGGCTCGCGCCGTGTCATCAAGGACCGCCTGGGCAGCGTGATCGAGGCCGTGGGTGCGCAGGTGCCGCCGGTCGAAGGGCGCGATGTGCAGCTGTCCATCGACAACAAGATCCAGTTCTTCGCCTTCCAGCGCCTCAAGCAGGCCGTGCGCGACAACCAGGCCAAGGCGGGCAGCGTGGTGGTGCTCGACGCCCGGACCGGCGAGATGCTGGCGCTGGCCAACTACCCCAGCTACACGCCGGGCAAGCGCCAGGGTTTCAAGGACGCCTTGCGCAACCGCGCCCTGACCGATTCCTTCGAGCCGGGCTCCACGGTCAAACCCTTTGTGGCCGCGCTGGCGCTGGAGAAGGGCCTGGTCACACCGGCCACCTCGGTCCAGATCAGCAGCAACGGCCGGCTGAGTTTCGGCGGCGCCACCATCAGCGACACCCATACCTATGCCGCGCTGACGGTCAGCGAGGTGGTGCAGAAGTCCAGCAACATCGGCATGGTGAAACTGGCCATGCAGATGCCGGCGCGTGATCTGTGGGAGATGTACAGCCAGGTCGGCTTCGGCCAGCGTCCGCAACTGCCCTTCCCGGGGGCGGTCAGTGGCCGCCTGCGTCCCTGGAAGACCTGGAAGCCCATCGAACACGCCACCATGAGCTACGGTTACGGCCTGTCGCTGAGCCTGGTGCAGCTGGCCCATGCCTACACTGTCTTCGCGCACGACGGCGAGCTGATCCCCGTGACGCTGCAAAAGGCCCAGGGGCCGGTGACCGGCGTGCGCCTGGTGCAGGCGCGTCACGCGCGGGCCGTGCGCCAGATGTTGCAGCTGGCCACCGGCCCGGGCGGCACGGCGCCCAAGGCCCAGACCATGGGCTACTCGGTGGGCGGCAAGACCGGCACCGCGCGCAAGCAGGAAGGCCGCGGTTACGCCGACAAGAAATACCGCAGCTTCTTTGTCGGCCTGGCGCCGATCGCCAGCCCGCGCATCATCGTCGCCGTGCTGATCGACGAGCCCGATGCCGGCAAGTACTACGGCGGGGACGTGGCCGCCCCGGTGTTCAGCGAGACGGTGCAGCAGACCCTGCACCTGCTGGGCGTACAGCCCGACATCGAGGTCAAGCCGCAGATCGTGGCGCATGTGGGGGAGGGCGGCCCATGGTGACCGAACTCCACAACCCGATCCAGGCCGCCCAATGGCTGCGCGGCCGCGTGCGTGGCGCCTTGCAGACCGACAGCCGTCGGGTGGTTGCGGGGGACGGTTTCATCGCCTGGCCCGGCGCGGCGCGCGACGCCCGCCAGTTCGTGCCGGGCGTGCTGGCCCAGGGGGCGCTGGCCTGCCTGGTCGAGCGCAGTGGCGCTGAACCCTACGACTTTGCCGACGAACGCATCGCAAGCTACAGCGGCTTGAAAGCCGCCAGCGGCCCGATCGCCGCAGCCTATTACGAACAGCCCTCGCAGCAGCTCGGGGTGCTGGCCGTCACGGGCACCAATGGCAAGACCTCGACCAGCTGGTGGCTGGCGCAGGCGCTGGAGGCCTTGCAGCCGGGCGTGCCCTGCGGCCTGATCGGCACCCTGGGTGTGGGACGCGTGCCGGCGCCGGGCGCGCAGAACGAGGCCGCCGTGGTGAGCACCGGCCTGACCACACCCGACCCCGTGCTGCTGCAGCAGACCCTGCGCCGTTTCGTCGACGAAGGCCTGGCCGCCTGCGCCATCGAGGCCTCGTCCATCGGCATCGCCGAACGGCGCCTGGACGGCACGCACATCCGCACGGCCATCTTCACCAATTTCACGCAGGACCACCTGGACTACCACGGCAGCATGGAGGCTTACTGGCTGGCCAAGGCCGAGCTGTTCGACTGGCCGGGCCTGCGTGCAGCGGTGATCAACCTCGACGACCCCAAGGGCATCGCGCTGGCAGCGACGCTGGCGGCCCGTGCGCTGGACCTGTGGACGGTTTCCCTGCGGGCAGATGCCGGTGCGCGCCTGTACGCGCAAGACATCCATATGGGAGCACGCGGCGTGCAGTTCCTGGTCTGCGAAGGCGAGACCCGCCTTCCGCTGACCACGCAGACCCTGGGCGACTACAACGTGAGCAATCTGCTCGGCGTGATCGCCACGCTGCGTACCCTGGGTGTCCCGCTGGTCGACGCGGTGCTCGCCTGTCACGAGCTTCAGCCGGTGCCAGGACGCATGGAATTTCAGGGCGGTGTCGATCTGCCGCTGGCCGTGGTGGATTACGCGCACACGCCCGATGCGCTGGTCCAGGTTTTACAGACCCTCAAGCCGCTGGCAACACAACGCGGTGGCCGGCTCTGGTGCGTGTTCGGCTGCGGCGGCGACCGTGATCCGCACAAGCGTCCGCTCATGGGTGCGGCGGCGGCACAGCATGCGGATCACATCGTGTTGACCAGTGACAACCCCCGCAGCGAGGCCCCGGAGGCCATCGTGGCGCAGATCCGTCCGGGCCTGAGGGGCCATGGCGCGGTGCAGGTCGAACCCGATCGGGCGCAGGCCATCGCTCTCGCGCTGGGCCGGGCCGATGCGCGCGATGTGGTGCTGGTGGCCGGCAAGGGCCACGAGGACTACCAGGAAACGGCCGGTGTGCGTGCGCCTTTCTCGGACCGGCAGCAGGTGCGGCAGGCCCTGCGCGCCCGCGCGACAGGAGCGGCCGCATGAGCGCCGCCCGGCCGTCCGAAGGCGCTCGCACCGCAGTGCACAGCACGGAGGTTATCCAGTGAGCGCCCATACCATCATGTTCAATCTGCAGCAGGCCCTGCCCTGGCTGGCCGGCGTGCGCCTGGTGGGTGATGGCCTGGTCGGTGTGCAGCGCGTGCACAGCGACACGCGCACCCTGCAGCATGGCGACCTGTTCGTGGCGCTCCAGGGCGAGCGTTTCGACGGCAACACTTTCATCGCCCAGGCCCAGCATGCCGGCGCGGTGGCAGCCCTGTGCAGCGACGAGGCGGCCCTGCGCGCCTCGGGCCTGAGCGGCCTGGTCGTGAGCGACGGCAAACGGGCGCTGGGCCAGCTCGCCACGGGCTGGCGCGCGTTACACAAGCTGCCGCTGATCGCCGTGACCGGCAGCAACGGCAAGACCACGGTGACGCAGATGATCGCCGCCATCCTGCGGGCCTGGAAGCCGCAGGCCACCCTGGCCACCGAAGGCAACCTCAACAACGAGATCGGTGTGCCGCTGACCCTGCTGCGTCTGCGCGGCACGCACCAGCAGGCCGTGGTCGAGCTGGGCATGAACCACCCGGGCGAGATCGCCCTGCTGGCCGGCATGGCCCAGCCCACGGTGGCCCTGGTCAACAACGCGCAACGCGAGCACCTGGAGTTCATGGCCAGCATCGAGGCCGTGGCACGCGAGAACGGTTCGGTGATCTCGGCGCTGGGGGGCAGCGGCACGGCCGTGTTCCCGGCCGATGACGCGTACAGCACCCTGTGGCATGAACTCGCCGGTGCGCGGCCGCAACTCACCTTCGCCATCACGGAGCGGGCCGACGCGGCCGATCTCAGCTGCGTCACGCCCCAGTGGAGCGGCGCGGCCTGGCAGGTCCAGGCGCGCACCCCGGCCGGCCCGCTGCAGTACAGGCTGCACGTGGCCGGCCTGCACAACGTCAAGAACTCGCTGGCCGCCGCCGCCTGCGCGCTGGCGGCGGGGATTCCCCTGTCGCACATCGCCCTGGGGCTGGAGGCCTTCGAGCCGGTCAAGGGCCGTTCGCTCGCGCTCGCGCTCCAGCTCGGCGGCCGCACCCTGACCCTGGTGGACGACAGCTACAACGCCAACCCGGATTCGGTGCGCGCCGCGATCGACGTGCTGGCCGGTCTGCCGGGCCCGCATCTGCTGGTGCTCGGTGACATGGGCGAAGTGGGCAGCGAGGGCCCGCGTTTCCATGCCGAGGTCGGCGCCTACGCGCGCGAGCGCGGCATCGAGCAGCTCTACGCCCTGGGGGAGCAGACCGCACATAGCGTGGCGCACTTTCAAGGGGCGCGCCATTTCAGCGACGTCGAGGCGCTGAACGCCGCCGTGCTGCAGGTCCTGCCTGATCTGGCCAGCCTGCTGGTCAAGGGCTCGCGCTTCATGCGCATGGAGCGGGTGGTGCAGGCGGTGAGCGCGCACGCCGAACAGAACAAGGAAGAACATCATGCTGCTTAGCCTGGCCCAGTGGCTCCAGACCATCTCGCCCGAATTCGGCTACTTCCGGGTCTTCCAGTACCTGACCTTCCGCGCCGTGATGGCCGCGCTGACCGCGCTGCTGATCGGTCTGGTGGCCGGACCCTGGGTGATCCGGCGTCTGCGTGAGCTCAAGATCGGCCAGCCCGTGCGCGGTTACGGCATGGAGACGCACCTGTCCAAAAGCGGCACGCCCACCATGGGTGGCGTGCTCATTCTCATGGCCATCGGCATCTCGACCCTCTTGTGGTTCGACTGGTCCAACCGCTTCGTCTGGATCGTGCTGGCGGTCACCCTGGGTTTCGGCGCGATCGGCTGGGTGGACGACTGGCGCAAGGTGGTCAACAAGGACCCCGAGGGCATGCGTTCGCGCGAAAAGTATTTCTGGCAGTCGGTGATCGGGCTGATCACCGCCTTCTACCTTGTCTTCTCGATTTCCGGCAGCAGCAACCAGGGCGTTTGGGAGTTATTCGTCACCTGGGTTCGTTCGGGTTTCTCGGTCGATCTGCCGGCGAAAGCCGGCCTGCTGCTTCCTTTCTTCAAAGAGGTCAGCTACCCGCTGGGTGTGATCGGCTTCGTCGTGCTGACCTATCTGGTCATCGTCGGGGCCAGCAATGCGGTGAACCTGACCGACGGCCTGGACGGCCTGGCCATCATGCCGGTGGTCATGGTCGGCTCGGCGCTCGGTGTCTTTGCCTACGTGACCGGCAGCGCGGTCTATTCCAAGTACCTGTTCTTCCCGCACATCCCGGGCTCGGGTGAGGTGCTGATCTTCTGCTCGGCCATGGCCGGTGCGGGCCTGGCCTTCCTCTGGTTCAACACGCATCCGGCCCAGGTCTTCATGGGTGACGTGGGCGCGCTGGCCCTGGGCGGCGCGCTGGGAACGATCGCCGTCATCGTGCGTCAGGAGATCGTGCTGGCCATCATGGGCGGCATCTTCGTGGCCGAGGCCCTGAGCGTGATGCTGCAGGTGAGCTGGTTCAAGTACACGAAGAGGAAACACGGCGAGGGCCGGCGCCTGTTCAAGATGGCCCCGTTGCACCACCACTTCGAGAAGAGCGGCTGGAAGGAGACCCAGGTGGTCGTGCGCTTCTGGATCATCACCATGCTGCTGTGCCTGGTGGGCCTGTCGACCTTGAAACTGCGATGAACGAAAACGACCGACCCGACGATCAGCCCCGGCTGCTGCCGCCTCAGGATGAGGCGGCTTCGGTGTCTTTGCCGACGGCAAATGTGCCCACGCAGGGCGCGAACGATGCCCCTGCGCCTGATAGCGGACAGGATGCGCCGCCGTCTTCTGTCGATGCCGAACCCCGGGTTTCCGTGCCCGCGACCGGCAAGCCGGCCAAGCGCCCCCTGCCCGAGACCCTGACGGCCGCGCGTGACGCTGCGGCCTTTGTCGCCCAACTGTTCACCGATGCGGGTACGCCCGAGCCAACGGCGCCGGCGCCGGTCGCGCCGGATGACAACAACAGTGCCGCATCGCAGGAGGAGGCCTCCGCCAGCGAGCCGGCGCCCGAGCCCGTGGTGTCACCTCTGCAAGGCCAGCATGTGCTCGTGCTGGGCCTGGGTGCTTCGGGCCTGGCCATGGTCCGCTGGTGCGTGCGCCAGGGTGCCCGTGTGACGGTGGCCGATACCCGTGAGACACCGCCCCAGCTGGCCCAGCTGCAGGCCGAGTTGCCGCAGGTCGAATTCCGTGCGGGCGCTTTCGAGGCCGGCCTGGTCGAGGGGCAGGGCATCCGTGCCGTCTTCAAGAGCCCGGGCCTGGCGCCGGCCGCAGTGGCGCCGGTCTGGTTGGCCGCGCAGTCCATCGGCCTGTGGGTCGGCGGTGAGCTGGACCTGTTTGCGCGCGCCTTGCGCGATCTGCGGGCCGAGCGGGCCTATGCCCCCAAGGTGCTGGCCATCACAGGCACCAACGGCAAGACCACCGTGACCTCGCTGACCGGCCAGCTGGTGGCCCATGCGGAGAAGACCGTGGCGGTGGCGGGCAATATCGGTCCCAATC
Organism: Curvibacter fontanus; assembly: GCF_054780335.1. Classification (NCBI taxonomy): domain Bacteria; kingdom Pseudomonadati; phylum Pseudomonadota; class Betaproteobacteria; order Burkholderiales; family Comamonadaceae; genus Curvibacter; species Curvibacter fontanus. The sequence continues at coordinate 79,330 of NZ_BAAGWN010000011.1, read as the reverse complement.
TGCTCGACGTGCTGGCCCGGCACATCGATGCCGGCACCCTGCCCGAGGTCTGGGTGCTGGAGCTCTCCAGCTTCCAGCTCGACGGTACGCAGGGTTTCGAGCCCACGGCGGCCGTGGTGCTGAACCTCACGCAGGACCATCTGGACTGGCACGGCAGCATGGCGTCTTACGGGGCGGCCAAGGCGCGCATCTTCGGCAGTCAGGGCCTGCTGGTGCTCAACCGCGACGATGCGGCGGTGATGGCCATGCTGCCCGAACCGGTGCGCGTCAAGCTGCAAAAGCCGCAGTGGCGCGAGTACCTGAGCTTCGGGGCCGAGATGCCGCAGCGCCCGGGTGACTACGGCATCGAGATGGTCAACGGCATGGCCTGGCTGGTGCGCGCGCAGGAGGCCGACGAGACGCAGAAACGGAAAAAGGGTGAAGAGGAAGAGATCTTCATCCAGCGCCTGATGCCGGCCGACGCCCTGCGCATCCGCGGCCGCCACAACGCCACCAATGCCCTGGCCGCGCTGGCCCTGGCCCAGGCCGCCGGCTGCGCCTTGGGCCCCATGCTCTACGGCCTGCGCGAATACCGCGGCGAGCCTCACCGGGTCGAGCCGGTCGCGATCGTGAACGGGGTCGAGTACTTCGACGACAGCAAGGGCACCAATGTCGGCGCGACTGTGGCCGCCCTCACCGGCCTGGGCGCCGAGCGCCGCATCGTGGTCATCCTGGGTGGTGACGGCAAGGGCCAGGACTTCACGCCCTTGTACGCACCGGTGCAGCGTTATGCGCGGGCGGCCGTGCTGATCGGTCGCGACGCGCCGGCCATCCGCGCGGCGGTGCAGAGCGCCGGGGTGCCTCTGCTCGACGCCACCACCCTGCCCGGGGCCGTGGCCCTGGCGCGGCAACAGGCGCAGGCGGGGGACGCCGTGCTGCTGTCGCCGGCCTGCGCGAGCTTCGACATGTTCGACAACTACGAGCACCGCGCACGCGTCTTCGTCGAGGCCGTGCAGACCCTGTCGGATGAAGGGGGGCTGGCATGAGTGCCTATGACGCGCTCTGCGGACGCATGACCTCGCCGCTGCGCGGCATCGATGACGAAATGGCTGACGTCATGCGGGCGCAGCGGGCGTCATCGACAGGAGGCCGGGTATGAGCGCGCTGACGCAGCGCCTGCGTGGCTGGTTCGGCGCCGCGCCGGCGACCGATGCCCTGCCCGTGCGTCTGGGGCCGCAGGGCTACGGACGCAGCGGCAGCCAGCCCGTGCGCCTGTCCGACTTCGATCATGCGCTGATCTGGGTCGTGGTCACCCTGCTGGCCTGGGGTCTGGTGATGGTCTACTCGGCCTCCATTGCGCTGCCCGACAACCCCAGGTTCGGCCGTTACGCGCACACGCACTTCCTGAGCCGCCACCTGCTCTCGCTGGCGGTGGCCTTTGTGCTGGCCCTGATTGCTTTCCAGATCCCCATGGCGAAATGGGAAAAGATGGCGCCCTGGCTGCTGCTGACCGCCCTGGCGCTGCTGCTGGCCGTGCTGATTCCCGGCATCGGCAAGGGCGTGAACGGCGCACGGCGCTGGATCTCGCTGGGCGTGATGAACTTCCAACCCTCGGAGCTGGCCAAGCTGGCCGTGCTGCTGTATGCGGCCGACTACATGGTGCGCAAGATGGACGTGAAGGAGCATTTCTTCCGCGCCGTCGCGCCCATGGGGGCGGCCGTGGCGCTGATCGGCGTGCTGCTGCTGGCCGAGCCCGACATGGGCGCCTTCATGGTGATCGCGGTCATCGCCATGGGCATCCTTTTCCTGGGTGGCGTCAACGCACGCATGTTCTTCCTGATCGCGGCCATCCTGCTGGTGGCCTTCGTGCTGATGATCGCGCTGAGCGAGTGGCGGCGCGAACGCATCTTCGCCTACCTCAACCCCTGGGACGAGCGCCACACCCTGGGCAAGGGTTACCAGCTCTCGCACTCGCTGATCGCCTTCGGGCGCGGCCAGATCTTCGGTGTGGGTCTGGGCGGCAGCGTCGAGAAGCTGCACTGGTTGCCCGAGGCGCACACCGACTTCCTGCTGGCCGTGATCGGCGAGGAGTTCGGCCTGCTGGGCGTGCTCACCATCGTCGCGCTGTTCTTCTGGCTGACCCGCCGTGTCATGCACATCGGCCGCCAGGCCATCGCGCTGGACCGCGTCTTCGCCGGCCTCGTGGCCCAGGGCGTGGGCGTGTGGATGGGTTTCCAGGCCTTCATCAACATGGGCGTGAACCTCGGCGCCCTGCCGACCAAGGGCCTGACCCTGCCCTTCATGAGCTACGGCGGTTCGGCCATCCTGATGAACATGGTGGCGGTGGCCATCGTTCTCAGAATCGACTATGAGAACCGGCAACTCATGCATGGGGGGCGGGCATGAGCAAGTGCGCCCTTGTGATGGCGGGCGGAACCGGCGGGCACATCTTCCCGGGTCTGGCGGTAGCCGAGGCCCTGCGCGAACGCGGCTGGCGCGTGCACTGGCTGGGCAACCAGAGCGGCATGGAGGGCCGGCTGGTGCCGCCGCACGGTTTCGCCTTCGAGAGCATCGATTTCGGCGGGGTGCGTGGCAAGGGCCCGCTGACCCTGGCCTTGCTGCCCCTGCGCCTGCTCAAGGCTTTTGGCCAGAGCATCGGGGTGATCCGTCGTGTCAAACCCGACGTGGTGATCGGCCTGGGAGGCTACATCACCTTTCCGGCGGGGATGATGGGGGTGCTGCTGGGCAAACCCCTGGTGCTGCACGAGCAGAACTCGGTGGCGGGCATGGCCAACAAGGTGCTGGCCGGCGTGGCCGACCGTGTGTTCAGCGCTTTCCCGGGGGTGATGAAAAAGGCGCAGTGGGTGGGCAATCCGCTGCGCGCTGCCTTCCTGCGCCAGCCTGCGCCGGCGGCGCGTTTTGCCGCACGCAGCGGACCACTGCGCCTGCTGGTGGTGGGCGGCAGCCTGGGCGCCCGGGCGCTCAATGAGGTTGTGCCGCGCGCCCTGGCCCTGATCCCCGCCGCGCAGCGGCCGCAGGTCATCCACCAGAGCGGGGCGACGCAGATCGATGCGCTGCGCGCCAACTACGCGGCGGCCGGCGTGCAGGCCGAACTGACGCCCTTCATCGACGACACGGCACAGGCCTTTGCGGCAGCCGATCTGGTGCTTTGCCGCGCCGGCGCCAGCACCGTGACCGAGATCGCCGCGGTGGGTGCGGCTGCCATCTTTGTGCCCTTCCCGGCGGCGGTGGACGACCACCAGACCGCCAACGCCCGCTTTCTGGTGGACCAGGGAGGCGGGCTCCTGTTGGCCCAGAACGACATGACGCCAGAACGACTGGCCGAACTGCTGCAGGGCACGGACCGCAGCACGCTGCTGCGCTGGGCCGAGCAGGCGAGCAAGCTGGCCCGGACCGAGGCCACCGCACAGGTGGTCGCCGCCTGCGAGGAGCTGGCACGATGAAGCACGCGATCCACACATCCATTTCGTCGAGAAACAGAAGTGCCACCAAAATGAAGGAGGCGCTGTGAAGCACGCGATCAAGCACATTCATTTCGTCGGCGTGGGCGGCTCCGGCATGTCCGGCATCGCCGAGGTGCTGCACAACCTGGGTTATGCCATTTCGGGTTCGGACCTCAGCGACAGCGCCACGCTCAAGCGCCTGGGTGGACTGGGCATCAAGACCTGCGTGGGTCACGCACCGGGCAACATCACCGGCGCCGATGCCGTGGTCACGTCCACGGCCGTCAAGCCCGACAATCCGGAGGTGCTGGCCGCGCGAGAGAAACGCATCCCCATCGTGCCGCGCGCCGTCATGCTGGCCGAGCTCATGCGCCTCAAGCAGGGCATCGCCATCGCGGGCACCCACGGCAAGACCACCACCACCAGTCTCGTGGCCAGCGTGCTGGCCGAGGCCGGGCTGGACCCGACCTTCGTGATCGGCGGGCGCCTCAACAGCGCCGGCGCCAACGCCCGCCTGGGCAGCGGCGACTACATCGTGGTCGAAGCCGACGAGAGCGACGCCTCCTTCCTCAATCTGCTGCCCGTGATGGCCGTCGTGACCAATATCGACGCCGACCACATGGAGACCTACGGGCACGACTTCGGCAATCTCAAGAAAGCCTTTGTCGATTTCCTGCACCGCATGCCCTTTTACGGCACGGCCATCCTGTGCACGGACGACGCCGCGGTGCGCGAGATCGTGTCCGAGGTCAACTGCCCCATCACGAGTTATGGCTTCAACGAGCAGGCCCAGGTGCGCGCGGTGAACGTGCGAGCCGTGGCCGGCCAGATGCACTTCACCGTGCAGCGGCGCAATGGCGTGGTGCTGCCGGACCTGGACGTGGTGCTCAACCTGCCGGGCCGGCACAACGTGCTCAACGCACTCTCGGCGATCGCGGTGGCGGCCGAGCTGGACATTGCCGACACCGCGCTGCGCAAGGCCCTGGCCGAATTCAAGGGCGTGGGCCGGCGTTTCCAGCGTTATGGCGAAGTGAAGGCCAAAGACGGCGGCAGTTTCACGCTGATCGACGACTACGGCCACCACCCGGTGGAGATGGCGGCCACGCTGGCCGCGGCGCGCGGCGCCTTCCCCGGGCGGCGCCTGGTGCTGGCCTTCCAGCCGCACCGTTACACGCGCACGCGCGACTGCTTCGAGGATTTTGTCAAGGTCATCGGCGAGGCCGATGCCGTGCTGCTGGCCGAGGTCTATGCCGCGGGCGAGGCCCCCATCGTGGCGGCCGATGGCCGCAGCCTGGCGCGCGCGCTGCGTGTGGCCGGCAAGCTGGAACCGGTCTTCGTGGACGACATCGCGGCCATGCCGCAGGCGATCCTGGACAACGCACGCGACGGCGATGTCGTCATGTGCATGGGGGCGGGCTCCATCGGTGGGGTTCCAGCCCGGGTGGTGGATCTCGGGGGGCAGCGATGAATGATGACGCCCGCTGCGCGGGCATGACCTCGCGCCTTCGGCGTCTTGATGATGCGGGCTGCGCCCGCATGACTTTCGTCATGGCGTCTGCCGCGCCGTCATGGAAGTCGCGCCGCGACGAAGTCATGCCCGCGCAGCGGGCGTCATGTGAAAGAAGCGAGGAGACGAAGTGGATTTAGGAAAAGTTGCCGTGCTCATGGGCGGGTCCTCCGCCGAGCGCGACATCTCGATCATGTCGGGCACGGGTGTGCTCCAGGCCTTGCTGTCGCGCGGGGTGGATGCCCACGCCTTCGATCCCTCCTTGCGTGATCTCGGCGAGCTCAAGCGCGAGGGCTTTGCGCGTTGTTTCATCGCGCTGCATGGTCGCTTCGGCGAGGACGGCACGGTGCAGGGCGCGCTGGAACTGCTGGGCATTCCTTACACGGGCTCGGGCGTGATGGCCTCCAGCATCGCCATCGACAAGGTCATGACCAAGCGCATCTGGCTGGCCGAGGGCCTGCCCACGCCGAGGTGGCAGAAGGTGGCCAGTGCCGCTGCCACGCGCGCAGCCCTGGCCGAACTGGGTGCACCCATGATCGTCAAGCCCGCACGCGAAGGTTCGTCCATCGGCCTCACCAAGGTGATGTCGGCCGGCGAATGCGACGAGGCTTATGCCAGGGCCGCGCAGGTGGACGAGCAGGTGCTGTGCGAGCAGTTCATCAGCGGGGAAGAGGTCACGGTGCCCGTGCTGGGCAGCGGCGCGCAGGCGCGTGCGCTGCCGGTGATCCGCATCGTCGCGCCCGACGGCAACTACGACTACCAGAACAAGTACTTCACCGACGAGGTGAAGTACCTGGTGCCCTGCGGCCTGCAGGCGGGCGAGGAGGCGCATGTCCAGCAGCTGGTGCTGCAGGCCTACGCGGTGCTGGGTTGCCGCGGCTGGGCGCGGGCCGACGTGATGATCGACGCAAAAACGCGCAAGCCCTGGTTGCTGGAGATCAACACCGCGCCCGGCATGACCGGGCATTCCCTGGTGCCCATGTCGGCACGGGCCGCCGGTATCAGCTACGAAGACCTGTGCGTGTTGCTGCTGCAGGCGGCCGCGCTGGACCACGGAGGGGCGCACGCATGACCCACCCCCTGCCCGTTCCCCTCGACGTCAAGCTCATGAACCTGACAGCCAATCTGCTGCTGCTGGGTTTCATGCTGCTGGGCCTGGGCACGGGCGGGCGCTGGCTGGTGCAGCACCCGGTGTTCGCGATCCGGGGTCTGACGGTGCTGGGCGATATCAGCCATACCAGTGCGCTGACGCTGCGCGCGCACGTGGGCTCGCAACTCAAGGGCACCTTCCTGACGGTGGACCTCAACGCCGTGCGCCTGGCCTTCGAGTCCGTGCCCTGGGTGCGGCGGGCCGTGGTGCAACGTGAATTTCCCAATCGCCTGCGCGTGATCCTGCAGGAACACCAGGCCGTGGCCTACTGGGGCGAGGAGGGCGAGTCGACCCTCGTCAACAGCTATGGCGAGGTGTTCGAGGCCAACCTGGGTGAGATCGAACAGGACGAACTGCCGCGCCTGGACGGGCCGGTCGAGCAGTCGGCCCAGGTGCTGGCCATGTACCGCGAACTGCGGCCCCTGTTCGAGGCGCTGGACCTGCCCATCGAGCGGCTGACGCTGAGCGGGCGCGGCAACTGGGAGTTGCAGCTGGCCAGCGCAGCGGCCATCGAACTGGGCAGTGGCGACGTGCCCGAACTCACGGCGCGGGCGCGGCAGTTTCTCGGCACGGTGACGCAGGTGGCGGCCCATCACGGCCGCAAGCTCGATGCGCTGGAAGGCGCCGACCTGCGTTATGCGCAGGGTTACGCGCTGCGGCTGCGCGGCGTGAGCACGGTGACGGCGCAGGCCGCGTCCAGGAAGAACTAGGAACAAAGATACAGCAGGACCCACGACATGGCAAAAGAGTACAAGGATCTGGTCGTCGGACTCGACATCGGCACCGCCAAGGTGATGGTGGTGGTGGCCGAGGTGCTGCCCGGCGGCGAGCTCAAGCTCGCCGGCCTCGGGGTGGCGCCGAGCAACGGGCTCAAACGCGGCGTGGTGGTGAACATCGACGCCACCGTGCACAGCATCCAGCAGGCCCTGAAAGAGGCCGAGCTGATGGCCGACTGCAAGATCACCCGCGTCTACACCGGCATCACGGGCAGCCACATCCGCGGCATCAACTCCAGCGGCATGGTGGCCGTGAAGGACCGCGAGGTCAGCGGCGCCGACGTGGCGCGTGTGGTGGAGACGGCCAAGGCCATCAACATCTCGACCGATCAGCGCCTGCTGCTGGTCGAGCCGCAGGAATTCATCATCGACGGGCAGGACGTGCGCGAGCCCATCGGCATGAGCGGCATCCGCCTGGAGGCCAAGGTGCACATCGTGACCGGCGCGCAGAGCGCGGCCGAGAACATCATCAAGTGCGTGCGCCGCTGCGGCCTGGAGGTGGAGCAGCTCATGCTCAATCCCCTGGCCTCCAGCCTCTCGGTGCTGACCGACGACGAGAAGGAACTGGGCGTGGCCTGCGTGGACATCGGCGCGGGCACCACCGACGTGGCGGTGTTCACGGGCGGGGCCATCCGCTACACCTCGGTGATCCCGATCGCCGGCGACCTGATCACCAGCGACATCGCCATGGCCCTGCGCACACCGACCAAGGACGCCGAGGACATCAAGGTCGAGAGCGGCTTCGCCAAACAGCTGCTGGCCGACCCCGACGTCCAGGTCGAAGTGCCGGGCCTGGGCGACCGCGGCCCGCGCATGCTGAGCCGACAGGCCCTGGCCGGCGTGATCGAACCGCGCATCGAAGAGATCTTTTCACTGGTGCAGCAGGTGCTGCGCGATTCGGGCTGCGAGGAAGTGCTGTCCTCGGGCATCGTGCTCACCGGCGGCAGCTCCATCATGCCCGGCATGATCGAACTGGGCGAGGACATCTTTCTCAAGCCCGTGCGCCGCGGCCTGCCCAAGTACAGCGGGGCCCTGTCCGACATGGTGGGCCAGCCGCGCGCGGCCACCGTCATGGGCCTGCTCGAGGAGGCGCGTCTGGCGCGCCTGCGTGGTTACAAGGTGGCGCAGAAACATGGCTCCATGAAAAACGCCATGGGCCGCGTCAAGGACTGGTTCATCGGGAATTTTTAGGTCCTCCACATGAAACACAGGCTCTGGTTGGCAAGGGGAAGTCCCCATCAGCGACGGCGGTGCACGGGACCGCCGGGCTGAGCGTTCAGCGAAGCATCGAATCGAGACACATCAAGGCAATTGCATATTAAGGAGAAGCACCATGGACGGCATCGAAATGTTTGAAGAGGCAGCCTTCAATCTGGGCACCCAGATCAAGGTCATCGGCGTGGGCGGGGGCGGCGGCAACGCCGTCGAGCACATGATCCAGCGCGAAGTCCAGGGCGTGGAGTTCATCTGCGCCAACACCGACGCGCAGGCCCTGAGCCGCAGCAGCGCGCACAAGGTCATCCAGCTCGGCGGCAGCGGCCTGGGCGCAGGCAGCAAGCCCGAGAAGGGCCGCGAGGCCGCCGAAGCGGCGGTGGAGGACGTGCGTGCCGCGATCGAGGGTGCGCACATGCTGTTCATCACCGCCGGCATGGGCGGAGGCACCGGCACCGGCGCGGCCCCCGTGATCGCACGCGTGGCCAAGGAAATGGGCATCCTGACCGTGGGTGTGGTCACCAAGCCTTTCGACTTCGAAGGCGGCCGCCGCATGACCAACGCCGACGCCGGCCTGGTCGAGCTGGAAGCCAATGTCGACTCGCTGATCGTCGTGCTCAACGAGAAGCTGATGGAGGTGCTGGGTGACGACGTCAGCCAGGAAGCCGCTTTTGCCCACGCCAACGACGTGCTGAAAAACGCGGTGGGCGGCATTGCAGAAATCATCAATGTGCCGGGCGAAATCAACGTCGACTTCGAGGACGTGCGCACGGTCATGGGTGAGCCCGGCAAGGCCATGATGGGCACGGCCGTGGCCAGCGGCCCGGACCGCGCGCGCATCGCCGCCGAGCAGGCCGTGGCCTGCCCTTTGCTGGAGGGCATCGACCTCTCGGGCGCCAAGGGCGTGCTGGTGCTGATTTCCGCGGCCAAGGGTTCGCTCAAGCTGAAGGAATCCCGCCTGGCCATGGACACCATCCGCGCCTACTCCTCGTCGGATGCGCACGTGATCTACGGCACGGCCTATGACGACAGCCTGGCGGACAACATCCGCATCACCGTGGTGGCCACCGGCCTGTCGCGCCAGGGTGTGCGCCGCACCGCGCCGCCGCTGCAGGTGCTGCGCACCGGCACCGACAACGTGCCTTTTCAGGTGCCCACGCTGAACCATGCCGTGGCCCCGGGCACGCCGGCCGCCGCCCCCGGCGCAGCCCAGCCCGACTACAACGCCATGGCCACACCGAGCGTCTGGCGCACGCGCGACCGCACCCAGGCCGCGGCCAAGGTGGATGCGCTGTCGTCCGGTGGCATGGACGATTTCGAGATTCCGGCCTTTCTGCGCAAACAGGCTGACTGAGTGAGGTGGTTTGTGCCCCGCAGGTAGCGGCGGGGCGCGACTTGGTCTAGGATCGATCATCAGGGCCGCCCCGGCATGCAAGCCGCATGCGCGGGCGGCATCGATTTTTTTGACCGACAGGAGTGACTCCTATGAGCTTGCATCGACGTCCCTTCCTTGCCCTGGCTTCGGGCCTGGCCCTGGTGCTCTCGGCCTGTGCCGTGGGCAGGGTGAGCGTGCCGCAGGAAACCGTGTATGCCGTGACCCGGCAGCACGAGCTGATCCGTTTCAAGTCGGACCGTCCCGGGCAGGTGCTGGAGCGCCGCAGCCTCAGCGGCCTGGCGCCCGGTGAAAGCCTGCGCGGCATCGACTACCGCGTGGCGCGTGGTGTGCTCTTTGCGCTGGCCGACAGCGGCCGGCTCTACACCATCGACACGGCGCAGGCCCGACTGGCGCCGGTGGCCGCCGCCGCGCCCGTGCCCTGGCCCGTGCAGGGCGGCGTGACGGGTTTTGACTTCAACCCCACGGTGGACCGCATCCGCGTGCTCAGCAGCAGCGGACAGAGCCTGCGCCTGCACCCCGAAACAAATGCCGTGGTCGACGGCAACCCGGCCCAGCCTGGCCTGCAGCTCGACGGCGGCCTGCACTATGTGGCCGGCGACCGCCATGCCGGTCGCACGCCGGATGTGTCCGGCGTGGCCTACACCTACAACAGGAAGAACGAGAAGATCACCACCAACTACGTGATCGACCGCGCGCTGGGCGCCCTGCTCATGCAGGGTTCGGCCGAAGGGGCCGAACCGGTGATCTCGCCCAACACGGGCCAGCTGCGCACCGTGGGCCTGCTGGGCACGGGTGCCCTGGCCGAAGCGCACTTCGATATTTCGGACATCGCCAACACGGCCCTGCTCGCGGCCCGGCTCGCCGGTCAGACCCAGACGCGTCTGTACCAGGTGGATCTGGCCAGCGGACGTGCCACCGAGATCGGCTTGATCGGCCAGGGCGAGCCCCTGGCCGGCATGGCCATCGAGCCCTGAGGCCGTGGCGTTGCGCCTGTCCATCGGTTTCCTGCTGGCGCTGGTCCTGCCGGTCCAGGCCGGCACGCTGAGGGTGGAGGTGCGTGATGGCGCCGACCGTCCCTTGCCCGAGGCGGTGGTGTTCCTGGAGTCGGCGCAGGCGCGCCGCCAGGTGCGGCCGACCGAGGGCGCCGAGATGGGGCAGGCCGGCAGGCAGTTCGTGCCACAGGTGCTGGTGGTGAGCACCGGCACCGAGGTGAACTTCCCCAACCGCGACACGGTGCGGCACCACGTCTATTCCTTCTCGCCCGTCAAGAAGTTCGAACTCAAGCTCTACATCGGTACGCCGACCAAGCCGGTGCTCTTCGACCAGCCCGGCATCGCGGTGCTGGGCTGCAATATCCATGACCAGATGGTGGGCTGGATCGTGATCGTCGACACACCCTACTTCGGCCGCACGACAGAAAAGGGCCAGCTCGTGCTGGACAAGCTGCCGCCGGGCAGCTACCGCCTGCGCAGCTGGCATGCCGGCCTGCCCGTGGGCGCGCCGGCGCTGGACCAGGCCGTGAGCGTGCCGGCCGAGGGGCAGCTGGACGTGAGCGTGCGCATGACGGGTGTGCGGCCATGAAGTTCGTTTTCAACCGGCGCAGCCTCATCACCCGACTGGTCGGCCTGTCGCTGCTGTTGCTGCTTTTTGTGCAGTTGGCGGGTTTCTTCGTGGTGCGCGACAGCATCGCGCGCAATGCCCGCATGCAGATCGCGCGTGAGTTCGATACCGGTGAAAAAGTCTGGCTGCGCCTGCTGGACCAGAACGCCGAGAAGCTGCGCCAGAGCGCCGCCCTGCTGGCGGCCGATTACGGTTTCCGCTCGGCGGTCAGCTCGGACGATCTGGACACCATCAGCTCGGCCCTGCAGAACCATGGCGAGCGTATCGGTGCGGCCATCACGGCGCTGCTGGACACCGGCTTGCGCGTGCGTGCGGTCAGTGCGGACACGCCCGGCGCCGATCTTTCCGCCATCCTGGCCGGCCTGGCCCCGGCGCTGGCCGAGCCCGCCCAGGGCGGGCGCATCGTGGTGGTGGACGGGCGCCCCTACCAGCTGGTCATGGTGCCCATGCGCGCGCCTCTGGTGGTGGGGTGGGTGCTGATGGGTTTCCCCGTGGGCCCGCCGCTGGCCGAGGAGATGCAGCGCCTGCTCAAGGTGCAGCTGGTGCTGCAGGTGCGCCAGAGCGATGGCAAGCTGGCGGCGCCGGTCAGCACACTGGATCCGCAGGCGCTGGACATGCTCCAGGGCATGAAGGGCGAGGTGCGCGAACTGGAGGCCGACGGTGCGACCCTGCTGGTGCGCGAGATCAAGCTCAATGCCGTGGGGGGCGAGACCCGGGTGCTGCTCTTGCGCTCCATGGACGACGTGGTGGCGCCCTACCGCAATCTGCAGATCCTGCTGGCTGTCATCACCGTGGGCGGTGTGTTGCTGGTGGCCCTGGGCAGCGGCCTGATGGCGCGTCGCCTGGCCACGCCGCTGCGCTCCCTGCTGGTGGCCACGCAGCGGCTTTCACGCGGCGACTACAGCGTGCCACTCGAAGACGTCGAGCGCCAGGACGAGATCGGCAACCTGGCGCGCTCTTTCGACCGCATGCGCCTGGACATCGCCGCGCAGCAGGCCGAGATCCGGCACCTGGCCTACTGGGACCGCTTGACCGGTCTGCCCAACCGGGAGAACTTCCGCGACTCGGTGCAGCAGTCCATCATCCGCAGCGCAGAGGGTGCGGAGCTGGCCATCGTCACCCTGGACCTGGACCGTTTCAAGCACGTCAACGACGTGCTCGGGTATGCCTTCGGCGACCAGCTGCTCAAGACCGTGGCGGGCAAGCTGGCCGATGTGCTGGGCGAGGCCTCAGGCGTGGTGGCGCGTCTGGGCGGCAATGAGTTCGCCCTGCTGCTGGAGCCGGGCAGCCCGGCGCAGGCGCTCGCCATGGCCGCCGCCGTGGCGCGCAGCCTGGAAGTGCCGCTGGCCATCGCCGAGCAGACCGTGGACCTGAGCGCGGGCATCGGCATCGCCTGCTGGCCCGCCGACGCGCAGGATGTCGATACGCTGCTGAGCCGTTCCGAGATCGCCATGTACGTGGCCAAGCGCAAGCTCGAAGGGCCGCTGCGCTACGACCCGGTTTATGACTCGGCCAGCACCCAGACCCTCTCCCTGCTGACCGAGCTGCGCCGCGCGGTGGACCAGGGCGAGCTGCGTCTCTTCCTGCAGCCCAAGGTGAGCCTGGCCGACGGCCACACGCACGCGGCCGAGGCCCTGGTGCGCTGGGAGCACCCGCAGCGCGGCCTGGTGCCGCCCATGCAGTTCATACCCTTTGCCGAACAGACCGGCTACATCCGCCAGCTCACGCTCTGGATGTTCGACGAGACCGCGCGCCTGCTGGCCACGCCGCAGGCCGCGGGCCTGCGCGTTTCGGTCAACCTGTCCACGCGTGACCTGCTGGACCTGGAACTCAGTGCGCGCCTGGGCCGCATGCTGGAGGTGCACGGTGTGCCGGCCGCCGCCTTCTGCCTCGAGATCACCGAAAGCGCCATCATGGACGACCCGCAGCGCGCCGAAGCCATGCTCAACCGCCTGTCCGAGCAGGGATTCAAATTGTCCATCGACGACTTTGGCACAGGCTATTCCTCCCTGGCCTACCTCAAGCGCCTGCCGGTGGACGAGCTCAAGATCGACAAGTCCTTCGTGATGGGCATGGAGAGCGACGAGGGCGACGCCATCATCGTGCGCTCCACCATCGATCTCGCCCACAACCTGGGCCTGAGTGTGGTGGCCGAGGGGGTCGAAAACGCCGCCATCCTGGAGCGTTTGCGCGTGCTGGGCTGCGACGAGGTGCAGGGATATCACCTCAGCCGCCCCATGCCCGCACCGGCCTTCATGGCATGGCTGAGAAAGTAGAATCGGGTCCATGCTGCAGCAACGCACCCTCAAGTCCCTGACCCGTGCCGTGGGCGTGGGCCTGCACAGTGGCCAGCGCGTGGAAATCACGCTGCGCCCGGCGCAGGTCGACACCGGCATCGTGTTCCGGCGCGTGGACCTGCCGCAGCCGGTGGACATCCCGATGTCGGCCATGGCGGTGACCGACACGCGCCTGGCCTCCACCCTGTCCAACGGCGACGCCAAGGTGCACACCGTGGAGCACCTGATGTCGGCCTGCGCCGGTCTGGGGCTGGACAACCTGTACGTGGACATCACGGCCGAAGAGGTGCCCATCCTCGATGGCTCGGCCGCCTCCTTCGTCTTCCTGCTGCAAAGCGCCGGCATCGAGATGCAGAACGCGCCGCGCCGTTTCATCCGTATCACCAGGCCCATCGAGATCCGCGAGGGCCAGGGCCTCAATCAGAAGTGGGCCCGTCTGGACCCCTACCACGGCTACAAGCTCAGCTTCGAGATCGACTTCGACCACCCGGCCGTGGACTCGACCGGCCAGCGGGTCGAGTTCGACATGAGTGTGCACAACTACTCGCGTGACATCGCGCGCGCGCGCACCTTCGGCTTCACCAAGGACGTGGAGATGATGCGCGCCAACGGCCTGGCCCTGGGTGGCGGTCTCGACAACGCCATCGTGATGGACGACTACAAGGTGCTCAATGCCGGTGGCCTGCGCTACGACGACGAGTTCGTCAAGCACAAGATCCTCGACGCCATGGGCGATCTCTACATCCTGGGCAAGCCCCTGCTGGCGGCCTACAGCGCCTTCCGTTCGGGCCACGCGCTCAACAACAAGCTGCTGCGCGAACTGCTGCAGCGAACCGATGCCTGGGAAACCGTGACTTTCGACAACGAGAAGCTCGCGCCCAAGGGTTTCGCACAACCAGCGCGCGCCTGGTGAGTGTCAGGGTCTTGCGATGCTGCTGTTTCGCTGGCTCATCTTCCTCACGCTGATCGGCGCCGCTGTCTGCTTCGCCTTCTACGCCGGCACCGGTCAGGCGCGTTACAAACGCTGGGGTCTGGTCACGCTGAAGTGGACGCTGATCGCCGCCTTCGGCTTCTTCGCCGTCCTGATCCTGCAGCGCATCGCCTGAGGCCGGCCGTCAGGAGCCGCGTTTGCGGACTGCGGCGAAGGGATCGGGCCCCCCACCCTTCTTCGGTGTCTCGTCGTGTGTCTTGACGGCATCGAGCTCGTTGAAGGCGGAGGGCATCTGGCTGTCCTGGAAAGCCACCGAGTCCTCCCACATGGCCCAGTCGGACTCCTGGTTGCCCTCGCTCACTTCAGGCAGGGGCGGTGGCACGGGCGGGGTGCCCGCGCGTGCCGGCGAAGGGGTGGGTGCTGCTGGCCAGGGCTTGGCGGCCGCGACCGCCCGGGCCGGTGTGGCCGGGGGCTTGGGAGCGGACTTGAAGAATTTCAGCATGCGACCGTCCTGGGTGCTGTACGCTTTGCGATGACCACAATTTAGCCTGCGTGACGATTTGTGACAAGCTGGCGGCGCCTTGGGCCGTGAAGGATTGCCATGAAACCCCGTTTTCTGCCGATTTTCGTGTGCCTCCTGCTGGCGTCTGGCGTTCTTTCAGCCCAGGACGGGGGGCTACGCGAGCGTTTTCATGAGCGCCGGCAAGCGCGCGCCGCGGGTGAGGCCCAGGCGTCATCGACGCCGGATGCCGTGATCACCGCGCCCGGCGACTACCGCTACAGCCTGTCGCACGGGGGGCGCACGCGCCTGTACCGTGTGCACGTGCCGCCCGGCTACCGCAGCGACACCCCGGCGCCCCTGCTGGTCTCGCTGCATGGCGGGGGCGGCAGCATGGACTACATGGCCAGGGACGAGAACTATGGCCAGCTCAGCCATGCGGCGCGCGAAGGCCAGGTGCTGGTCTTCCCCAACGGCATCAGCCGCTTTCGCAATGGCATGTTCGCAACCTGGAATGCCGGGGACTGCTGCGGCGCGGCGCGCGACGAGGTGGTGGACGATGTCGGTTTCATCCGCGTCGTGATCGAGCGCGTCATGCGCCAGCTCAACATCGACCGCCAGCGCGTCTACGCGACCGGCATGTCCAACGGCGCCATGATGGCCTATCGCCTGGCCTGCGAGATGCCCGACGTGGTCCGCGCCGTTGCGGCCGTGGCCGGGACCGACAACACGCGCAACTGCGCGCCGGCGCAGCCGGTCTCGGTGCTGCACATCCACGCGCGCAATGACGGGCACGTGCTCTACGAGGGCGGCGCCGGCCCGCAATCGGTGGACAAGGCGCAGGTGACGGACTACCGCTCGGTGCCGGCCACCGTGGCGCGCTGGGTGGCGTTCAATGGCTGCCAGCCTACGCCGCAGCGCGTGCTGGACCGGGCCGGCGCCTGGTGCGAGGTCTACGCGCCCTGCCGCGAAGGTGCGCAGGTGCAGCTCTGCGTGACGGACAGCGGCGGCCACTCCTGGCCAGGGGCCGTGAAGACGCGCGGGGAGCCGGCCTCGCGGGCGCTCTCGGCCAACGAGACGATGCGGGCTTTTTTCACACAGGTGAAGCCGAGGTAAAGACGGGGCTGACTCGCTTGTGCGCCCGGGCGAAACCCGCACAATCGATGCCATGAGCCCAGGACAGCATCTCCATCAGCTGGTCCGGTCGAGCTGGCGCGTCATGGCCACCGACCTGGCCTTGTTCCGGCGTTTTCCGCGACTGGTCCTGGCCGCGCTGGCCATCGCCCTGGTGCCGGCGGCGTATGCGCTGATCTACCTGTCCAGCGTGTGGGATCCGAATGCCAAGACCAGCACCCTGCCGGTGGGGATCGTCAACCTCGACCAGGGCTCGGTGCACCAGGGGCGCACCAGCAATGTCGGCGCCGAACTCGCGCAGGAGCTGATGCGCTCGGGGGAGTTCGGTTTTCGTGCCATGGACAACGCCGATGGTGCGCGCCAGGGCGTGCGGCTGGGCCGCCTGGCGTTTGCCGTCATCATCCCGCCGGACTTCAGCGCCAGCGCGCTGCCCGGCACGCTTCCCGGTGGCGGCAAGGTGGTGGTGGTCCTGTCCGAGGGCAACAACTACGCGGCGGCGGGTATCGCACGGCGCTTCGCCGCCGAACTTGGCCACCAGGTCAATGAGGCCCTGAATGAAAAACGCTGGGAACAGGTGCTGCTTTCGGCCGACGGCTCGGGCAAGAGCCTGGACATGCTGCGCGCCGGCATGGCCCAGCTGCGTACCGGGGCCAGGACCTATGGCGAGGGCATGGTGCGCTACAACGGCCTGGCGGCCCAGCTGGCGGCGGGTCTCCGACAGGTGGGGGCCAGCACACGCAGCATGGAGCCGCGCCTGCCCGGCGAGGCGGAGCTCAAGGCCCTGCGCAACGGGACGCAGCGCCTGGCGCAACGCCAGCGCGAAATGGGCGCCGGGCTGGAGCAGTTGCAGCTCGGCGCGGGCCGCCTGACAGCCGGCGCCACGCAACTGCAGGAAGAAACGGCCGGCCTGCCCTTCGTGGGCGAAAAGATCGCGCAGAGCGCAGGTGAACTGGCGGGGGGTGGCAAGCAGCTCAGCGAAGGCCTGGGTGTGGCACTGGACGCCAACGCGCGGATGGCGCGTGGCGCCACCCGGATCGAGGAAGGCACGGCCCGCCTGACCGAAGGCATGGGCCTGCTGGCCGACAATCTGCGCGCACTGGCCGTGCAACTGCCGGAAGACGCCCGGCTGGAGACCTTCACGCGCAGCGGTGACGAGCTGGTGCGTGCTGCGCACAAGCTGCGCAGCGGCATCGAGCTGGTCGAATCGGCCCTGCCGGCCAGCGTGGGCAAGCTCGACGGCAGCGCGCGGGGCCTGGCCGACTCGGTGGAGCCGGTGCTGGAGGTGCTGGCCCCCGTGCCCAACAACGGCAGCGCCTTTGCCCCCAATATGATCGCCATGGCCCTGTGGCTGGGGGCGGTGATGTCGGTCTACCTTTTTAATATGCAGAGGCTCAGCGAGGAACACGCCCAGGCTCCGGCGCTGGCCAAGAGCCTGGGGCGTTACGCCGTGCCGGCCCTGCTGGTGCTGCTGCAGACCCTGCTGACCGTGCTGGTGCTGTGTTTCGGCCTGGGGGTGGTGGTGTCCGATCCCTTCAGCTTCAGCCTGATCATGCTGGCGGCCGGCCAGGCCTTTCTGGCCCTGGTGCTGCTGCTCCTGCGCGCTTTTGGTGAAGTGGGCAAGCTCATCGTCATTCTGCTGCTGACCCTGCAGCTGGCGGCCGGTGGCGGTGTGATGCCGATTGAATTGACGGCCGATTTCTTCCAGGCCGTGCACGACTGGCTGCCCTTCACCTGGGTCATCAAGGCCTTGCGTGCCAGCCTGTTCGGCGCCTATGACAGCGGCTGGCTGCTGGTCTGGCTGGATGTCGTCCTCATCGGCCTGGGCGCGCTGCTGCTCAGCAGTCTGGTCCGTCCCTGGAAGACGGTGCCTGCACGGGATTACCGGGCGGCCGTCGAAGTCTGAGATGCGGCTGTTTCAGCGGCTGCGTCCGTCACGGTAGCTGCCGCCGGCCTTGCGTGGGGGCCCCGCAGCCTTGGCGATCTGCGCCAGCGCGGCGCCGGCATGGGCCTGCGTGATGGCGATGCCCAGGGCGTCGGCCGCATCCGGCCCCGGCAGGCCGGGCAGCTTGAGCAGGCGCCTGACCATCTCCTGCACCTGGGCCTTTTGCGCACGGCCATGGCCCACCACGGCCTGCTTCATCTGCAACGCCGTGTACTCGGCCACCGGCAGGTCGGCGGTGACCAGGGCCGTGACGCAGGCGCCGCGCGCCTGGCCCAGCAGCAGGGTGGACTGCGGATTCACGTTGACGAAGACGATTTCCACCGCGGCCGATTGCGGCTGGTAGCGCGCCACCACCTCGTGGATGCCATCGAACAGCACTTTCAGTCGCGCCGGCAGCGCCCCCTGGGCCAGGTGCATGGTGCTGATGGTGCCGCTGGCCACGTAGGACAGCTGGTGGCCGGCGGCATCGATCACGCCGAAACCGGTGGTGCGCAGGCCGGGGTCGATGCCGATGATTCTCACGGCAGCTCGGCGCGCCAGAGGCGACCGCTGATGACGCCGGCGCGATCGGCCAGGTAGGAGGAGTGGGGCAGCTTCTCGTAGTAGCGGGGACGCGGCAGCATGACGGCCAGGCGCGCGGCCTCGCCGGCAGTGAGACGCGCCGCCGGCTTGCGGAAATAGTGCTGGGCGGCGGCCTCGGCGCCGAAGACACCCTCGCCCCACTCGACGTGATTGAGGTAGAGCTCAAGGATGCGTTGTTTGCTCAGCAGCCTCTCCAGCAGGAAGGCCAGCGCGAACTCCTGGCCCTTGCGCAGCAGGGTGCGCTCCCCCGAAAGCAGCAGGTTCTTGGCCAACTGCTGGGTGATGGTGGAGCCGCCGACGATCTTGGGCGGGCGCACGGCACGCGCACCGTTGGCCGCCAGCTTGGTGACCCGTTCCTCGGCGGCCAGGTTCTTCTGCCAGGCTTTTTCCATCGCGTCCCAGTCCACGCCCTCATGCCAGGCGAAGCTGTCGTCTTCCGAAGCGATGACGGCGCGTTTGAGGTGATCTGAAATCTGGTCGTAATCGACCCACTGCTGGCGCCAGCGCAACGGGTCCTTCTCCTGCAGGAGACGCCAGGCTTCGGAGCGCTCGAAGGTGGTGGACTGCGGATGGGTCACCGCCATGAGCGCGATGCGCGCGACGAAAAAGAGTTGCAGCGCCAGCAGGGCAAGCAGCAGCAGGGCGAACCAGCGCAGCAGGGCTTTCATATCAGCCTAGAAGCGGCAGTTGGACGCGCCCGAGTGGGTCGTCATGGGGTGGGATGGGAAGGCGCGACGACGCAGCCGGCCAGTGCCCGCAAGGAGGAGCAACGCGCCCAGCACGCCCCAGGGCGGCTCCATCGGGTGCGTAGCGCTTTGAGCCAACAGGTGAGCGTCTTCGTGGCGAGAAAAATCAATGCTCATGGGTTATTCCTGCGGAAAGTAAGCGGTCGACTGCTGTTTCTAGGCTCGGTCGTCAGGGCGCGCTGATGCGCGTTTCCAGGGTTTCGTTGCGCGAGAACTTGAAACGCGAAACCACCACGATCTGGTCGGCCTCCTTGCGCATGCTCCGGGTGAAGCGGCCGAAGGGCGCTGCGGCTCGGGCGATGGCCTCGGCGCGGCGGTCCAGCACACGGTTGCCCGAGCTCTCGGCGATTTCGGTGGAGACCACCAGGCCCTGGCGGTCCACGGTCACCACCATGGTCAGTTCACCATAGAGTTTTCTGCCGCCCGAGGCGGGGAAGTTTTCCGTGCCCTTGTCCTCGATGGCGCGGCGCAGGCGGTCGTAGTAGATGGCATAGGCCTCCTCGCGTGTGGAGGGGCCGATGTAGCGCTTGCGCGGCTTCTGGCTGTCCTGCTTGATGCGGCGCTCGATCTCGGCCAGCTGCCTGAGCAGCAGGCGGCGCTTTTCTTCCTGCGCAGCCTGATCGGGACTGAGCCTGGCCTGTTTGGGGTCGGGCAGGGGCAGGGCGGCGAGCTGCTGACGCACCTGGGCCAGCAGCATGGTCTGCTGCTTCTGCAACTGTTGCACCCTCTTGCGGGATTCTTCTTCCAGCGTGTCGCCGCTGTCGGAGATCTGGGTCGAGGGCAGGGGGCTGGTGGCGCGGCCACGTTCGGCTTCGCCGCCGCCGGCCAGGCTGGCCTGAGCGATGGCCCGGGCCTTGTCCGGGCGGCTGGTGCCGCGCGCATTGACCAGGATGACTTCCAGCGGCGTGTCGCGGAAGGCACGCTCGATCGCCTCGGGATCGACGAAACGCACGGTCAGCAGCACCGCATGCACGGCAACCGAGATGCCGAGGGCGTATTCGAGAGTGCTGAACCTGCGCAGTTTCACGAGGTTAAGGGCCTGCTCACACTGATTTCTCAAATGCGAACGGGGTTGAAACAGCGCCAATCTAGGCGCGCGACGACGCCCAGGCTGGCCGCCCGGGCTAGGAGTGCAACAACGATTGGCGCTGTTTTAACCACGTTCCCTACGGGTTGCGGCCAAAAAAGCCATGCGGGGTGTTGCGCGGACTGTGGCCGGGGGATTACCCCGGCGGCGTCCACGCGCCTATCGCATGACTTTTTTGATCCGCAACGCATCTTGAGAAATCAGTGTGAGCAGGCCCTAATTATCTCCGCCCGCCGCCTCGGCAGGTTCGTTGACGTCGACCGCGATGGCAATGGGGCCGGCGGCCAGGGCTTCGCCATCTTCCGCATCGTCTTCTTCCACGGGTGCTGCGTCGGCATCGAGCCGCTCCAGCACCGTGCCGCTGACGTCCAGCGCCACCTCGTCGATGGCGCCCAGCCGCACGCGCACGCGCGCGCCGCGCGGCAGGCCCTGGGCGCCCAGCACCGGCAGCACCAGGGGCAGGGTGTCGGCGCGCGCCAGGTTGTCCTTGAACACCGTGGCTTCGAGTTCCGTGATGCCCCGCTGCTGCAGGTATTTGAGTGTCCAGTAGCGTTCGATGGTGGCCTGGTAGCCGTTGTACTCGCTGTAGGCGGCATCGAAACCCGAGATGATGGCAAAGAGCTCGGCATCCTTGGGTTTGAAGGGGGCCGCCAGCGCGGCCGTGCGGCCATGGCGTGCGCAGGCGATGATCTGCCACTGGTTCACGAGGTCGGTGTAACGGCGCAGGGGCGAGGTGCTCCAGGCGTAACTTTTCACACCGATGCCCGCGTGCGGCAGGGCCTTGGTGCCCATGCGTACTTTCACACCCGGCGCCAGGCTGGCCTGGCTGCGGTAGATGCCCGGCACGCCGAGTTCGGCCAGCCATTGGCCCCAGCTGCTGTTGGCCAGGATCATGGCTTCGGCCACCATCAGGTCCAGCGGGGCGCCGCGGCTGCGCGTGCCGATCCGAACCTCTTCGTTGCCGGCCGGTTCGGCGCCGTCGTTGCCCACGAGCTTGAAGGTGTAGTCGGGCCGGTTGAAGGTCTCGGGTTTGCCGCGTACGACTTCACGCTGGGCTTTCAGGTGCCGGGCCAGGCGGAACAGGAAGGCCAGCTCGGTGCGCAGGGTCGGAGTGAGCGGCGCGGGTTCAGCTTGTGCATGGGCGAAAGCCGGGTCCGTCAGCCACCCGGCCGTCACCACGTGGTCCAGCTTGTCATGCCGCAGGTTGTGCGCGATGGGCACACGCTCCAGCTTGGTCTCGTGGCCCAGCCGTTCCAGCGTGTCCTCCTTGAAGGCCACGTAGAGCGAGACGGCGGGGCAGGCGCGCCCTTCCTGCAGGGTGTAGCGCTGCACCACCTCGTCGGGCAGCATGGTGAGCTTGTAGCCCGGCATGTAGACCGTGGACAGACGCGCGCGGCTCACGTTGTCGATCGCATCGCCGCGCTGCACGGCCAGGCCCGGGGCGGCGATGTGGATGCCGACCGTGACCGTGCCCGTGCCCAGGCCCTGCACCGAAAGCGCGTCGTCGATCTCGGTGGTGGCCGAATCGTCGATGGAGTAGGCCTGTGCCGTGGCCACGGGCAGGTCGTCCTTGATCTCGGGCGCGTTCAGCGCCGGGAAACCATGACCCTTGGGGAAGTTCTCGAACAGGAAACGACGCCAGTGGAACTGGTAGGGCGAATCGATGGCGCCGGCTTTTTGCAGCAGGTCCAGCGGCGCCAGGTGGGTGGCGCGCGAGGCCTCGACCACGGCCTTGTACTCCGGGGCGTTCTTGTCGGGTTTGAACAGGATCTTGTAGAGCTGCTCGCGGATGGGCTGCGGGCACAGGCCCTGGCCCAGGGCCTGTGCCCACTCGGTGATCTGGATCTGCAGCAGGCGCTTTTTCTCGATGGCGGCCAGGGCCTGCTGGATGATCTCGGCCGGGGCCTTCTTGTAACGGCCCTTGCCGGCACGGCGGAAGTAGTGCGGCGCCTCGTGCAGGCGCAGCAGGGTGCCGGCCTGCTGCGGCAGCGTGGGCGGGTCCTGGAAGTAGACGGCGGCCAGCTCGGTAAAACTGAAATCGTCTTCGGGGGCGAACTCCCAGGCCAGGTCCAGCTCGATGGACTCGCTCAGGGCCTGGGCCGCGCCCAGCAGATCGGCGGGAGCGGGTTTCTCGAACTTGAGCAGGACGTTGGCGGTTTTCACCTTGATCCGCTTGCCGGATTCCAGCTCCACCTGGAGCGAAGCCTCGGCCTCGGACAGAATGCGCCCGGCGAGGAATTTGCCGGCTTCATCGAACAATGCAAACATAACCTGGATTGTCCCATGCCGACCGTGAACGCTTGGTTCCCTCAGGCACCCAGATCGAGGAAGGCCAGCACCTCGTCGAGATAAGCCGCAAACTCGCTGATCGCGTGGTCGCTGCCTTCGAGCAGGCGCCCGTGCGCGCCCGGGTAGTGGGCGCTCATTTCCCGCCAGTCCAGCACCTCGTCGCCCTTGGCGATCAGGGCGTAATAACGGTCGGGGCGCGTGATGGCGGATACGGCCAGGGCACGCAGTTCGTCGACGTAGTCGGCCCTGAACTCGAAGCTCTCCTGCGGCTCGTGCCAGTTCGGGTGCACGCCCACCTGGGTCGCCAGGTCGCGGGCCGCAAACACGGCCGGGTTGAGCAGCACGGCAGGGCAGCCCGTCTGCTCGGCGATCCAGGTCGCGTAATAACCGCCCAGTGAGGAACCCATGACGGCCATGCGCGCGTGGGGCCAGGCCGCAATGCCCCGCATCACCTCGTCCATGGCCTGATGTGGCGAGGGCGGCAGCTGTGGACACCAGAGTGTGACGCCCGGGTGCTGCTGTGCGACACGCTCTTGCACCAGTTGTGCTTTCGTCGAACGGGGCGAGGAGCGGAAACCGTGCAGATAGAGAAGGTGGGTGGTGGGCATGGGGCGCTGTGAATAAGTCACGAGAGATCGTAAAGGGAAGGACGCCTCCCATGTTCATGGGAGGCGTCGGCGTGGGCAGGGGGGGGTGTAGCGGCTATGCTCTGACCGTACGTACTGAGAGTGAAGAGATCGGCGGACTATGCAAGTGTGGCGTGTACTGGTGGTGGAAGACGATGCGCAGATGCGGGATTTTTTCGCCGCCAGCGTCTCGCGCTGCGCGGGTCTGCAGCTGGTGGGGGCCGTGGGCTCGGTGGCCGAGGCGCGGGCCTGGCTGGACAACGATGCCAATATGGTCGATGTGCTGCTGACCGATCTGGGCCTGCCTGACGGCAGCGGGCTGGAGGTCATACGCCACGCCACGCGCCTGCATCCGCGCTGCGAGCCGCTGGTGATCTCCCTCTTTGGTGACGAAGACAATGTGCTGGCCAGCATCGAAGCCGGCGCCCTGGGTTATATCCACAAGGACTCCGCGCCGGACGACATCGCGCAGACCATTCTGGAGATGAAGGACGGGGCCTCGCCCATCTCGCCCATGATCGCGCGCAAGGTGCTGTCCAAGTACGCCAGCCGCGCGCGTCCGGGCGAGGCTGCGGCCGCGCCGGAACCGGTGGCGCCCAAACCCTCGGCCGAGGGCCCGTTGCTGTCGCCGCGAGAGCACGAGGTGCTGATGTTGATCGCGCGTGGTTTCTCCTATGCCGAGATCGCGCGCCTGCAGTCGGTCAGCGTGCACACGGTGCAGACCCACATCAAGAACCTGTACTCCAAGCTGTCCGTGCATTCCAAGAACGAGGCGGTCTTCGAGGCTTCGCGTCTGGGCCTGCTGCCACCGAGGGTCTGAGGCATGGGGATGTTGCGCGCCTTGGGGCTGTCACTGCTGCTGTGGGGTCTGCTGCCCCTGGCTCAGGCGGAGTTGCTGGAGTTGCGTCGCGCACACGTGAGCACCGTGGTCGATGGCGACATGGTGGAGCGAGAAGCCAGTCTGCCCTACAACTGGGACCGCCAGCACGGTGGGCAGCCCGGGGTCGCCGTGTTTGAAATCCCCCTGCTGCTGCCCCAATTGCCGGCCGAGCCTTATGCGGTGTATTTCTCGCGCCTGGGTAACCGCGCCGAAATCTGGCTCAACGGCGTGCTGCTCTCGCGTTTCGGTGACCTGGACCGTTCCAACCGTGAAGACTATGCCAAGGCCCCGCAGTACGTGCTGATCCCGGCCCAGCTGCTGCAGCGCGACAACCTGTTCCGCATCATCGTGCACGCGGACGGCGGACGGCGCGGCGGGCTCTCCAGCATGCTGGTGGGCCCTGAGGTCGAGGTGCGCGAGCATTACCACCTGATCTACCGCTGGCTGGTCAATGGTTCCATTGCGGTGTCTGTCTTCAGCCTGATGGTGGGCGTCATTGCGTTGCTGCTCTGGGTGACACAGGTCGAGTCCGCACCGGGTGGGCAGCCTCGGCGCGTGGGCTTGTATCTGAGCGCCGGCGTGGCCGAGATGTGCTGGATGCTGCGCCTGTCCGACACGGCCCTGACCGACCCGCCGCTGGCCTGGCCGGGCTGGGGCGTGCTGCAGGCCCTGGCCTATGCCGGCTGGTTCTGCGGCTCCGCCCTGTTCTGCCACTATGTGGCGGGCTGGCATCGGCACGCCTCCATGCGCTGGGTGCGTGCCGTGGTGTGGGCCTTGATGCTGACGGCGGCACCGGCCGCCTGGCTGGCCTATACCCGGCACAGCGACGTGTACCTGACCGGCTGGTACGGCTTTGCCACCTTTCTCTTCATCGGTTATGCCGCGGTCTATTTCTGGGGCTCGGTGCGCAAGCCGACCACCGAGCACGTGCTGGTGGCTACCGCCGGCGTGTTCAATGTGCTGGTGGGTTTCCGCGACTGGATCGTGATCCGTGCCGGCAGCAACTTTGCCGAGATCTCCTGGATGCGCTATTCCTCGGTGCTGTTCGGACTGGCGCTGGGATACATCGTGATCACGCGCTTTCGCGAAGCCAGCACCCAGGCGCGTGACCTGATGGACAACATGGCGGCCAAGGTCCGGGAGAAGGAGCAGGCGCTGGCCAGCAGCTACCGGCAACTCGAACAGCTGGCGCGCGAGCAGGAGCGCGCGGCCGAGCGCACGCGCATCCTGCGCGACATGCACGACGGCGTGGGCTCGCACATCAGCGCGGCCATCCGCCAGCTGCAGTCGGGCAAGGCGACCGACGAGGATCTGTTGCAGACCCTGCGTGATTCGCTGGACCAGCTCAAGCTGTCCATCGACGCCATGAACCTGCCCCCGGGGGATCTCACCACCCTGCTGGCCAATCTGCGTTACCGGCTCGAGCCGCGTTTCAAGGCCTCGGACATCGCCCTGGCCTGGGAGGTGGACCTGCTGCCGCCGCTGGCGCGCCTGGACGGCAAGGCCATGCGCCAGCTGCAGTTCATGGTCTTCGAGGCCCTGTCGAATGTGCTGCAGCACGCCCAGGCCAGCGAGCTGCGCATCGAGCTGCGCGCCTGTCCCGATGGGGGCGCCCGGCTGCGTGTGATCGACAACGGCCGCGGTTTTTCCCCCGAGCAGGTGCAGCGCAAGGGCCTGGCCTCGCTGCGCGAACGCGCCGCCGCCATCGGGGTGGTGCTGGAGGTCAGCAGCGAGCCGGGTCGCACGGTGGTGGAAATCCTGATCGTTTAGGGCCTCCGGTCCGTTCCCCCTCAATGGCGGGATAATGCGCGCCATGCCGGTCATCTTTGAACGCCCCACCCTGTTGCAGCGTGTTTTGCCCTGGTTCCAGGGTTTCGACGGGCCTCTGGCTTTTGTCGTCTTCATGCTGGCCGGTGTCGGCTTGCTGACCATGTACTCCTCAGGCTACGACCACGGCACGCGTTTCATCGACCACGGCCGCAATATGCTGATCGCCGGCGCCATCATGTTCATCGTGGCCCAGGTGCCGCCCCAGCGGCTCATGAGTTTTGCCGTGCCCCTGTATGTGCTGGGCGTGACCCTGCTGATCGCCGTGGCGATCTTCGGCATCACCAAGAAGGGCGCCAAACGCTGGATCAACGTGGGCGTGGTGATCCAGCCCAGCGAGATTCTCAAGATCGCCGTGCCGCTGATGCTGGCGTGGTGGTTCCAGAAGCGCGAGGGCCAGCTGCGGCCGCTGGACTTCCTGGTGGCCGGCATCCTGCTGCTGGTGCCGATCGGCCTGATCGTCAAGCAGCCGGACCTGGGCACCGCCCTGCTGGTGCTGGCCGCCGGTATCTCTGTGATCTTCTTCGCCGGCCTGAGCTGGAAACTGATCGTGCCCCCGGTGTTGCTGGGGCTGCTCGCCGTGCTGCTGCTGATCGTCTTCGAATCCGATCTGTGCGCTTCGGGGGTGCGCTGGCCCTTGCTGCACGACTACCAGCAGCAGCGCATCTGCACCCTGCTCGACCCCTGGCGCGACCCGCTGGGCAAGGGCTTCCACATCATCCAGGGCATGATCGCCATCGGCTCGGGCGGCGTGCTGGGCAAGGGGTTCATGCAGGGAACGCAGACCCACCTGGAGTTCATTCCCGAGCGCACCACCGATTTCATCTTCGCCGCCTACTCCGAGGAATTCGGCCTGCTGGGCAATCTGATCCTGCTGGGGGCTTTTCTCTTCCTGGTGCTGCGCAGCCTGGCCATCGCGCTGGAGGCGCCCACGCTGTTCGCGCGCCTGCTGGCCGGCGCCATCACCACCATCTTCTTCACCTACGCCTTCGTCAACATGGGCATGGTCAGCGGCATCCTGCCCGTGGTGGGTGTTCCCCTGCCTTTCATCAGCTACGGCGGCACCGCCATGGTGACCCTGGGCCTGGGGCTGGGCATGCTGATGTCCATCGCCAAGTCCAAGCGCCTGATCCAGTCATGAGCGCCGCCCGGCCGCCAGCAGGCGCTCGCACCGCAGTGCACAGCACGGAGGTATTTCAGTGACGCCGCTGCCGGCGCCCTACCCTGTGGCCCTGGTGGGCGTCGGCAATATGGGCGGCGCCATGGCGGCGCGTCTGCTGGCCCAGGGCTGGCCGGTGCGGGTGCACGACATCGATTCCCGGAAACATGCGGCGCTGCTTTCCGCTGGCGCCACGACCCATGCCAGCCCGGCGCAGGCCGCCTTGGGCTGCGCGGCGGTGATGGTCTGCGTGGTCGACGCCGCGCAGTGCGAGCAGGTGCTGTTCGGTCCTCAGGGCCTGGCCGGGGCCATGCCACCGGGCAGCATGGTGATGCTGTGCCCGACCATTGCCCCGCAAGACACCGAAGCCCTGGCCGGGCGCCTGGCCCGGCATGGCATCGAAGTGCTGGACGCGCCCATGTCGGGTGGCCCGGCCCGGGCGCGCGACGGCAGCATGAGCCTGATGCTGGCGGGCCCCGACGAGCTGGTGGCGCGTTTCGAGGCCCTGCTGGCGGCGCTGTCCTCGCGCATCTTCCGCATCAGCGCACGGGTGGGCGACGGCGCGCGCACCAAGCTGGTCAACAACCTGGCCGCCGGCATCAACCTGGTGGGGGCCGCCGAGGTGCTGGCCATGGCGCGCGCCATGGGGCTGGACCTGGGGCGCACGCTGGACGTGATCGAGCAGTCCAGTGGCCAGAGCTGGATAGGCTCGGACCGCATGCGCCGGGCCATCATCGGCGACGTTGCGCCGCGCGCCCACATGACCCTGCTGGAGAAGGACACGCGCCTGGCCGTGCAGGCTGCGCAGGCGGCGGGGTTCAGCGGCCCGCTGGGCGCCGCGGCGGCCCGGGTTTTTGCCCGGGCCAGCGCGGCCGGTCTGGCCGATCTGGACGATGCCGCCCTGCTGCGCTGGCTGGAAGACCAAACCTAGCCCCTGGGCAGCAACGGACAAGGGCCCGTCCTACAATGGGCCCATGATTTCACGCGAACCCACCCTCGAACGCCTGGCGATCGCCCGCGAACTCCTGCTGACACCCTTCGGTCTGGACGAGTCGCACCTGCTGCGCGCCCTGTCCGAGATCCGCGCGCACAAGGTGGACGACGCCGACCTTTACTTCCAGTACACACGCAGCGAGGGCTGGAGCCTGGAGGAAGGCATCGTCAAGACCGGTTCCTTTTCCATCGACCAGGGCGTGGGCGTGCGCGCCGTCAGCGGCGAGAAGACCGCTTTCGCTTACTCCGATGACATTTCCGAGGCATCCCTGCTCGACGCGGCCCGGACCGTGCGCACCATCGCCAACGCCGGCCAGTCGGCCCGCGTGAAGGCGGCGGCGCAGAAGATTGCCGGTTCGCGCTCGCTCTACCCGGGCACGGACCCCATCGCCACCCTGGACAGCTCGGCCAAGGTGGCCCTGCTGGAAAAGGTGGAGAAACTGGCGCGTGCCAAGGACCCGCGCGTGGCGCAGGTCATGGCCGGTCTGGCTGGTGAATACGACGTGGTGCTGGTGGCCCGCGCCGACGGCACGTTGGCCGCCGATGTGCGCCCCCTGGTGCGCCTCTCCGTGACGGTGATCGCCGAGCAGAGCGGCCGGCGCGAGATGGGTTCTTCGGGCGGGGGCGGCCGTTTCGGCCTGGCCTATTTCGACGAGGCCATGATCCATCAGTACGTGAACGAGGCGGTCAACGCGGCGCTGACCAACCTCGAGTCGCGTCCCGCTCCGGCCGGTGACATGACCGTGGTGCTGGGCCCGGGCTGGCCTGGCGTGCTGCTGCACGAGGCCATCGGCCATGGCCTGGAGGGGGACTTCAACCGCAAGGGCTCCAGCGCCTTTGCCGGGCGCATCGGCCAGCGGGTGGCGGCCAAGGGCGTGACCGTGCTGGACGACGGCACCATTGCCGACCGCCGTGGTTCGCTCAACGTGGACGACGAAGGCAACCCGACCCAGCGCAATGTGCTGATCGAGGACGGCATCCTCAAGGGCTATATCCAGGATTCCCTGAACGCGCGCCTGATGAAGACCGGTCCCACCGGCAATGGCCGGCGTGAGAGTTACGCCCACATTCCCATGCCGCGCATGACCAACACCTATATGCTGGGTGGTGACAGGGCGCCCGAGGAGATCGTGGCCAGCATCGAACGCGGCCTGTACGCGCCCAACTTCGGCGGTGGCCAGGTGGACATCACCTCGGGCAAGTTCGTGTTCTCGGCCAGTGAGGCCTACTGGGTCGAGAACGGCAAGATCCTGTACCCGGTCAAGGGCGCCACCCTGGTGGGCAATGGCCCCGATGCCCTGACCCGCGTCACCATGATCGGCAACGACATGAAGCTCGACAGCGGCGTGGGCACCTGCGGCAAGGAAGGCCAGAGCGTGCCGGTCGGCGTGGGCCAGCCCACCCTGCGCATCGACGGCCTCACGGTCGGCGGCACGGCTTGAAGGCCGGGCGCGGTTCGCCCCCTTATTTTCTGTGCTATATTGAATCCATGGTTTCGACCCGTTCCTACTTTTTTAGCTACTTTTGGTTCTCACACGCCGCCGGCGAGAGAGAGTTCTGAACGTACCCAGTAGAAACGTCCCGAATTCCAAAAACCGCCGGCCCCGCCGGCGGTTTTTTTTTGCCCGATACACCCATTCAAAACCAACGTTAGGAGTGACACGATGACTGCCCAAACCCCCGCGACCGGCGCCGACGCCTGGTATGCGCATCCCGGTGACAAGACCAGTCGCACCGACGATCAACGCATCAAGGACATCACCGTGTTGCCCCCGCCCGAACACCTCATCCGTTTCTTTCCCATCAGCGGCACGCCCGTGGAGAGCCTGATCTCCCACACGCGCCACACCATTCACAACATCATGGCCGGCAAGGACGACCGCCTGCTGGTCATCATCGGGCCCTGCTCCATCCATGACCCGGCCGCCGCCGTGGAATACGCCCGCCGGCTCAAGACGGAGCGCGAGAAATACAAGGACACGCTGGAGATCGTGATGCGCGTGTACTTCGAGAAGCCGCGCACCACCGTGGGCTGGAAGGGCCTGATCAACGACCCCTACCTCGACGAGAGCTACCGCATCGACGAGGGCCTGCGCATTGCGCGCCAGCTGCTGATCGAGATCAACCGCCTGGGCCTGCCGGCCGGCAGCGAGTTCCTGGACGTGATCTCCCCGCAGTACATCGGCGACCTGATCGCCTGGGGCGCCATCGGCGCGCGCACGACCGAAAGCCAGGTGCACCGCGAGCTGGCCTCGGGTCTGTCCGCACCCATCGGCTTCAAGAACGGCACCGACGGCAACATCCGCATCGCCACCGACGCCATCCAGGCGGCGGCGCGCGGCCACCACTTCCTGTCGGTGCACAAGAACGGCAAGGTCGCCATCGTGCAGACCAACGGCAACAGGGACTGCCACGTCATCCTGCGCGGTGGCAAGACGCCGAACTACGACGCGGCCAGCGTGGCTGCGTCCTGCAAGGAGCTGGAGGCCGCCAAGCTGCCCGCCACGCTGATGGTGGACTGCAGCCACGCCAACAGCAGCAAGCAGCACGAGAAGCAGCTCGATGTGGCGCGTGACATCGGCGGCCAGATCTCGGGCGGTTCACGCAGCATCTTTGGTGTGATGGTGGAAAGCCATCTGAATGCCGGCGCGCAGAAGTTCACGCCGGGCAAGGACGATGCGAGCAAGCTCGAGTACGGCATGAGCATCACCGACGCCTGCCTGGGCTGGGACGATTCCATCCAGGCCCTGCAGGTCTTGTCGGACGCGGTCAAGGCACGGCGCTCGCGCTGATTGCCCTCACCCCAGCCCTCTCCCGGCGGGAGAGGGAGTGAACACCCCGAGTCATGCCCCCCCCCGATTGACCCCCTCTCCCCCTGGGAGAGGGCTGGGGTGAGGGCCGGCGCTCTGCGTCAGCCTGCCTGCAGGGCTTCCAGCAATTTGCCGTGCACGCCACCGAAGCCGCCGTTGCTCATGCACAGCAGGTGGTCGCCCGGGCGGGCCGCGGTGACCACCAGTCTTACCAGTTCATCGATGCTGTCGGCCACCTGCGCGCGCGCATTCATGGGGGCCAGGGCCTCGCGCGCGTCCCAGCCCAGCCCGCCGCTGTGGCAGAAGGCCAGGTCGGCGTCTTCCAGGCTCCAGGGCAGCTGGGCCTTCATGGTCCCCAGTTTCATGGTGTTGCTGCGCGGCTCGAAGACGGCCAGGATGCGGGCCGTCTTGCCGACCTTGCGGCGCAGGCCGTCCACCGTGGTACGGATGGCCGTGGGGTGGTGGGCAAAGTCGTCGTAGACGGTGATGCCGCGCGCCGTGCCGCGCACTTCCATGCGTCGCTTGACGTTCTGGAATTCCGCCAGCGCATGTGCTGCGACCGCAGGTGACACGCCCACGTGTTCGGCCGCGGCGATGGCCGCCAGCGCGTTGAGCTGGTTGTGCACGCCCGTTAGACTCCACTGCACGCGGGCCACGGTTTTTCCTTGCTGCAGCACCTCGAAGTCATGAGGCTCACCGCGCGCGCTGAAATCGCTGACCGCCGCGCCGAAGCTGCGCTGCTCGCTCCAGCAGCCGGTGTGCAGCACGCGCGCCAGGCTTTCCTCCAGCCCGTTGACCACGACCCGGCCCGTGCCAGGCACGGTGCGCACCAGGTGGTGGAACTGGCGCTCGATGGCGGCCAGGTCGTCGAAGATGTCGGCGTGGTCGAACTCCAGGTTGTTCAGGATGGCCGTTCGCGGCCGGTAGTGCACGAACTTGCTGCGCTTGTCGAAGAAGGCGGTGTCGTATTCGTCGGCCTCGATCACGAAGAGCGGACGGCTTTGGGCGGGGGCTTGCGCCGCCGGGCCGCCCCAAGGCGCAAGGGCCCCCTCGGGGGGCAGCGAACCACGCGCAGCGGGGAGCGTGGGGGCCACAGTTCCCAGGCGGGCAGAGATGCCGAAGTTCATCGGCACGCCGCCCACCAGGAAGCCGGGCTGCTTGCCCGCAGCCTCCAGGATCCAGGCCAGCATGGAGGTGGTGGTGGTCTTGCCGTGCGTGCCGGCCACGGCCAGCACGTGGCGGCCCTGCAGCACGTGCTCGGCCAGCCACTGCGGGCCGCTGGTGTAGGCCGCGCCGGCTTCGAGGATGGCTTCCATCAGCGGGAACTTCGGGCTGCCGTCGGTGGCGCGTGCGCGGCTCACCACATTGCCGATCACGTACATATCGGGCTTCAAGGCCGTCTGGTCGGCGCCGAAACCCTCGATCAGATCGATGCCCAGTGCGCGCAGCTGCTCGCTCATGGGCGGGTAGACGCCGGCGTCGCAACCGGTGACCTTGTGACCCGCTTCACGGGCGAGGGCGGCCAGTCCCCCCATGAAGGTGCCGCAGATGCCGAGGATATGGATATGCATCGGTCGATTCTAGGTGCAGCCTTAGAGCCTGTTTACGATCTGGAAGGGGTCGCTTCCAGATCGTAAACAGGCTCTTAGGGACTCCCGTGACCGGCAGGAGCAGAATGGCGGCCGTGAGTACGCAGGAAATTGCCGCCTCGGCGGCGCAGGTGGTCGTGGAAGAGGGGTTGGAGTATGGTCCCGCCAAGCGGCGTGCCCTGCGCCAGCTGGGCCTGCCACCGCGCACCCCCTTGCCGGGCAACGATGAGGTCGAGGACGCGGTGCGCGAGTACATCGCGGTCTTCTGCGCCGATACCCAGCCGGGCGAACTGCTGGCCCTGCGTCGCCTGGCCCTGCTCTGGATGGAGCGGCTGGCGCGGTTCCGGCCGCATCTGAGCGGGGCGGTCTGGCACGGCACGGCCACGCGCCTGTCGGACATCTATCTCCAGCTCTTTTGCGAGGACGAGAAGTCGGCCGAGATCGAATTGATCGATCAGGGGGTGGCCTACGCGCCGCGCACGGTGACTGGCCTGCACCGGGAGCCGGTCGAGGCGCTGAGTTTTCATGCCCCCTGCCGGGAACTGGGTGAGACGGTCGGGGTCCATTTGATGGTCCATGATCTGGACGACCTGCGTGGTGCCCTGTTGCGCGACAGCAAGAACCGGACGCCGCGCGGTGATCTGATGGCCGTACGCCGTCTTTTGGGCGAAGTAGATAAAAATTGAGGTGATTTTTGGAACAAAACAGCAGCAATCTCCCCAGGCGCCGGTACGCCTTGTATGCCATGACCGCGGCGGCGGCGGGGCTGGCCGGCGCAGGGCTGGCCTGGTGGCGTTACACGCCGGCTTCGCCTGATCCGGCCTGGGCGCAGGAGTTCTGGGGCCTGGAATTCGACACGCCCAATGGCACGCGGCTGGCGCTGGCCAGTTTGCGTGGGCGTCCTTTGATGCTCAATTTCTGGGCCACCTGGTGTCCTCCCTGCGTGGAGGAACTGCCCTTATTGAACGCTTTTTTCCGAAAAAACCAGGCCAAAGGTTGGCAAATTGTTGGAATTGCCGTGGACAAGCTGGCGCCGGTTCAGGCTTTCCTGGCCCGTCAAGCGCTGGATTTTCCGGTGGTTCTGGCTGGTATGGAAGGTCTGGCGCTGAGCAAATCCCTGGGCAATCAGGCCGGCGGGCTGCCCTTCACGGTGCTGGTCGGGGCCGACGGAGGCATCCTGAACCGTAAAATCGGCAAGCTTTCCGAGCACGATCTGGCGCTCTGGCGTGAACTGAAATAGCGCCTCCAAGATCGCTTATGATGGCGCCCGGCCATGAGCGGGCACATCGAGTTCGCCGTAGTTGGCTGGAAATTGCTGGCAATTATTCTAAATTGATGGCACATGAAATAACGACGTTGGAGTTCCCATGGATTTGCGAAAACTCAAGACCCTGATCGATCTGGTGTCCGACTCGAACGTGTCGGAGCTGGAAATCACCGAAGCCGAAGGCAAGGTGCGCATCGTCAAAGGCGGTCCGGCCATGGTCCAGGCTTATCAGATGCCGGTTGCGCAGGCCGTTCCCGCACCTGCGGCGGCTCCGGCTGCCCCGGCGGCGGCGGCCCCTGTCCCGGCGGCGCCCAGTGGCCATGCCGTCAAGTCGCCCATGGTGGGTACTTTCTACCGTTCGGCTTCGCCCGGCGCCAAGGCTTTCGTGGAAGTGGGCCAGACCGTCAAGCAGGGCGAGACCGTGTGCATCATCGAAGCCATGAAGATCCTCAACGAGATCGAAACCGACAAGGCCGGCACCGTGACGCAGATCCTGTGCGAGAACGGCCAGGCCGTGGAGTACGGACAGCCCCTGTTCATCATCGAATAAGGCTGCCACCCCATGTTCAAGAAGATTCTGGTCGCGAATCGCGGTGAGATTGCCTTGCGGATCCAGCGCGCCTGCCGCGAGCTGGGCATCAAGGCGGTGATGGTTTATTCCGAGGCCGACCGCGAAGCCAAGTACGTCAAGCTGGCCGAAGAAGCCGTCTGTATCGGCCCGGCGCCCTCCGGCCTAAGCTACCTCAGCATGCCGGCCATCATCTCGGCCGCCGAGGTGACCGATGCCGAGGCCATCCACCCCGGCTACGGCTTCCTGAGCGAGAACGCCGATTTCGCCGAGCGCGTGGAGCAGAGCGGTTTCCAGTTCATCGGCCCGACACCCGAGTCCATCCGCATCATGGGGGACAAGGTCTCGGCCAAGCAGTCCATGATCAAGGCCGGTGTGCCCTGCGTGCCCGGTTCCGAAGGCGAGCTGCCCGATGACCCGACCCAGATCAAACGCATTGCCAAGAGCGTGGGTTACCCGGTCATCATCAAGGCGGCGGGCGGCGGCGGCGGGCGCGGCATGCGCGTGGTGCACACCGAGGCGGCGCTGGTCAATGCGGTGCAGATGACCAAGGCCGAAGCCGGCGCGGCCTTCAACAACCCGGCTGTCTATATGGAGAAGTTCCTGGAGAACCCGCGCCATGTGGAGATCCAGATCCTGGCCGACAAGCACAAGAACGCCGTCTACCTGGGCGAGCGCGACTGCTCCATGCAGCGCCGCCACCAGAAGATCATCGAGGAAGCGCCGGCCCCCGGCATCCCGCGCAAGCTGATCGAGAAGGTGGGCGAGCGCTGTGTCGCGGCCTGCAAGAAGATCGGTTACCGCGGCGCCGGCACCTTCGAGTTTCTCTACCAGGACGGCGAGTTCTACTTCATCGAGATGAACACGCGTGTGCAGGTCGAGCACCCGGTGACCGAGATGATCACGGGCGTGGACATCGTCAAGACGCAGATCATGGTGGCCGCCGGCGAGAGGCTGCCTTTCACCCAGAAGGACATCGTGATCCGCGGCCATGCCATCGAGTGCCGCATCAACGCCGAAGACCCCTACAAGTTCACGCCCTCGCCGGGCCGCATCACCATGTGGCACGCGCCGGGCGGCCCGGGGGTGCGTGTTGACTCGCACGTTTA
Source organism: Curvibacter fontanus (assembly GCF_054780335.1). Classification (NCBI taxonomy): domain Bacteria; kingdom Pseudomonadati; phylum Pseudomonadota; class Betaproteobacteria; order Burkholderiales; family Comamonadaceae; genus Curvibacter; species Curvibacter fontanus. The sequence goes on along the minus strand of NZ_BAAGWN010000011.1, from coordinate 43,891 downwards.
CACCAACTACTTCGTTCCGCCGAACTACGACTCCATGGTCGGCAAGATCATCGTGCACGGTGACACGCGCGAGCAGGCCATGGCCCGCATGAGCACGGCCCTGGCCGAGACCCTGGTCGAGGGCATCAGCACCAATATCCCGCTGCACCGCGAGCTGATGGCGGATGCCAAGTTCATGACCGGTGGCACCAACATCCACTACCTCGAGGAGTGGATGCGGCATCACAAGAGATGACCCCCTGAGGCGCGATGCGCCTTCCCCCCGCTCATCCTTCGGTGGCGGGGAGACGCTCCCAGTGGCCCGGCGAAGCCGGTTCCACGGGAGCCTGCGAATTTAAACCCTGCGCTCTCGCCCTATGCACGAACTTCGTTTGCTTTGCCCCCAGGACCGCGTCGAGGTCCTGGGCGAGGCGCTCGACGCACTGGATGCGCTGAGCGTCAGTGTCGAGGACGCCGACGCCCAGACCGAGGCCGAGCAGGCGCTTTTTGGCGAACCCGGCATGCCGCCGCCGGCCGATGGCTGGCAGCGTTCGCGGGTGCTGGCGCTTTTTCCCACGCGCGTAGCGGCCGACGAGGCCGCCGCGCTGTTGCAGGCCCAGGATTTCTTCGCGGATTGCCTTGTGCTGGGTGCGGCCGAGGTGCCCGAGCAGGACTGGGTGCGGCTGACGCAATCGCAGTTCGCCCCGGTCGACATCACGCCCGAGTTCTGGATCGTGCCGACCTGGCACGAGCCGCCGGCGCAGGCGAAGACCATCATCCGGCTCGATCCCGGCCTGGCTTTCGGCACCGGGACCCACCCGACGACCCGCATGTGTCTGCGCTGGATCGCGCGCCATGGCGTCCAGGGCCTGGGCCGCGTGCTGGACTATGGCTGCGGCTCGGGCATCCTGGCCATCGGCGCGGCCAAGTTCGGCGCCCGTGACATCGATGCCGTGGACATCGACGAGGCGGCCGTGGCTTCCACGCGCCTCAATGCCGAAGCCAATGGCGTGACGCTCAACGCCGGCCTGCCCGAGCTGGCCCAGGGCCGGTACCGGACCGTGCTGGCCAACATCCTGGCCACGCCGCTCAAGGTGCTGGCGCCGCTGCTGTGCTCGCGTGTGGCGCCCGGTGGCGCCCTGGTGCTGGCTGGCATTCTGGAACGCCAGGCTCGGGAACTTCAAGAGGCCTATGCGCCCTATGCGGCTCTCCAGGTGGCCGATGCCGAAGACGGCTGGATTCTGATGACCGCGGCCCCTGCGAGACCGTGAACAGGCTCTAAGATTCCGGGTTCCGGGCTCTACAATCGATCACCCATGAGCCTGATCACACGCTGCCCTGCCTGCCGGACGATGTTCAAGGTCGTTCCGGACCAGTTGCGGATCTCCGAGGGCTGGGTGCGCTGCGGCAAGTGTGAGGAGATCTTCGACGCTTCGGCGCACATGCAGGAGGCGGTCGTGCCGGTGGCGGGGGCTGCAGACGCACCTGACCAGGAGATGGCCCCTTTCGAAGGCGCCTTGGCTGCTGCCATGGCGTCCGAAACCCGCAAGGCCGACAAGAGGACCGGAAAAAACCTGTGGCCGAAGCCCCGGCCCAGCCTGTGGTTCACGATGTGGACCTGGACCTGGAACTGCACGAGCCACAGGGTGACACGGTGCTGGAGCCGGTCTCCGGTCCCGGTCTGCTGCCCGACGGATCGGCCTATGGCGTGACCGGCCGCGCCGAGCCCGTGTTCGCTGCCGAAACAGAGCCCGTGCCGCGCGCCTCGGCCACCGCCGAACTTTCCTTCATGCGCGGTGCGCCCCGGCCTTCGCGCTGGCACCGGCCGCTGGTGCGTGCCACCCTGCTGGTGATCTGTCTGCTGCTGGTCCTGGGCTTGGCGCTGCAGCTGCTGGTGCAGGAGCGCAATCAGCTGGTCGTCCGCGAACCCGGTCTCAGGCCGTTGATCGAGGAAGTTTGCCTTTTGCTGGACTGCCAGATCGAGCCGCTGCGAGAGATCGAGTCGGTGGTGATCGACAGCTCGGCCTTCAGCAAGATCAAGGGTGACCTGTACCGCCTCAGCCTGACCCTCAAGAACAACGCCCCCGTCGATCTGGCCATGCCGGCCATCGAGCTGGCTTTGACCGATACCCTGGACCACGCGCTCATGCGGCGCGTCTTCCAGCCCGAGGAGCTGGGCGTCAAGTCGGGTGTGATCCCGGCCGCCGCCGAGACCCAGGCCACCCTGGTATTGACCATCAAGACCAATGGCAGCGGCGAGCGCGTCGCCGGTTACCGGCTGCTTGCTTTTTATCCCTGAATCTTCAAGAGAAATCCATGGCAACTCTCATCTGCGGCTCCCTGGCCTTCGACACCATCATGAACTTCGAGGGCCGCTTCGCCGAGCAGATCCTGCCCGACCAGCTGCACATCCTCAATGTGTCCTTCCTGGTGCCCACGCTGCGCCGTGACTTCGGCGGTTGCGCCGGCAACATCGCCTATGCGCTCAAGGCCCTGGGCGGTGCACCCCTGCCCATGGCCACCGTTGGCAATGACGGAGCCGGCTACGTGCAGCGCCTGCGCGAGCTTGGCATCGACACGCGGCATGTGCGTGAGATCGGCGAGACCTACACGGCGCAGGCGCTGATCATGACGGACCGCGACAACAACCAGATCACGGCCTTCCACCCGGGCGCCATGATGCAGGCGCATGTGACCCGCATCGAGCGCCAGCCGGACGTGAAGCTGGGCATCATCTCGCCCGACGGGCGCGACGCCATGCTGCAGCACGCCGAGCAGTTCAAGGCGGCGGACATTCCCTTCGTTTTCGACCCGGGCCAGGGCCTGCCCATGTTCGACGGCAGGGACCTCGCGCACTTCGTCGAACTCGCCAGCTGGGTCACGGTGAACGACTACGAGGGCAAGATGCTCTGCGAGCGCACCGGCTGGAGTCCGGCCGATATCTCGCGCAAGGTGCGTGGCCTGGTCATCACCCTGGGTCATGAGGGCAGCGAGGTCTGGGTGGACGGTCACAAGACCCTGGTGCCGCCGGTCCGGGCCGCCGCCGTGGTCGACCCCACGGGTTGCGGCGACGCCTACCGCGGTGGCCTGCTCTACGGCCTGGAACGCGGCTGGTCGCTGGGCAAGTCGGCCGAGCTGGGTAACCGCATGGGCTCGCACAAGATCGCGCACCGCGGCCCGCAGAACTACACCGTTTCGCCGCAGGCCTTCGGCGCCTGAGGGTTCAGGCCTCGGGTGGGGGCGTCAGCGCTTGCCAGCGGGCCAGTGCTGCATGGCTGGCGGCCACGCGCAGCTGCTTGCGACGGGCGCTCGCGCCGCGCATAAGTTCCACCGCTGATTTCGGAATATCCAGCGTTTCGGCCAGCCAGGCCTGCAGGGCCAGATTGGCCTTGCCGTCCACGGGGGGCGCATGCAGACGCACACGCAGGGCGCCGTCGTGCAAGCCCTGGATCTGGGTGCGGGCTGCATTGGGCATGACATGCATCTCCACGGTCACCGCACCATCCTTCTGTACATGCAGATAGGGCTGATCAGGCGGAAGAAGGCCGGACATGGTGTGGACGCAGGCTGCCAAAGAAAAAGCCCGCTGCCTTTGCAGGCAACGGGCTTGAGGCCTCGGCAGTCTTAAGGACGGCTGGCCGTGGGGAAGGGCCATGCGGCCTGCGGGTTCAGAGTGGTCTGAGCCGCAGGAGCCGCGGGGGCCGGGGCAGCAGCAGGCTTCGCAGCGGCCTTTTTCTTCGCAGGCTTTTTCGCAGCCTTCTTGGCAGCAGGCTTTTTCGCAGCCGGCTTCTTGGCAGCCTTCTTGGCTACCTTCTTTTTCGCAGCCTTTTTGGCGGCGGGCTTCTTGGCAGCAGCCTTCTTGGCTGCCGGCTTCTTAGCCGCGGCCTTCTTGGCCGGAGCCTTCTTCGCTGCAGCTTTACGGGCCGGAGCCTTCTTTGCTGCTACCTTCTTCTTCGCGGGGGCCTTTTTAGCCGCTTTTTTTGCAGTTGCCATTACTAATTCTCCTTGATCAAGTTACAAAGAGCACTTCACGCGTGTTGGATGCATGAAGCGATTCATGAGGCTGGGGCGGACCCCAACGCCATGAACGGGGTGACACAGGCTGGCGCCGCTCTCTGTGGAGCGGTAGACAGCCGGTGTGATTCTGGAAGCCATAGATTGATTTTTTCAGTCCCAGGAGAGCGCGCCGCCGGACTGGTACTCGATGACACGGGTCTCGAAGAAGTTGCGTTCCTTCTTCAGGTCGATCATCTCGCTCATCCAGGGGAAGGGATTCTCTTCATTGGGGAACAGCGCCTCCAGGCCGATCTGGGTGGCGCGCCGGTTGGCGATGTAGCGCAGGTAGCCCTTGAACATGGAGGCGTTCATGCCCAGCACGCCGCGCGGCATGGTGTCCTCGGCGTAGCGATACTCCAGCTCGACGGCTTTTTCGAACAGGGCCTTGATCTCGGCCTTGAATTCAGGCGTCCACAGCTGCGGATTCTCGAGCTTGATCGTGTTGATCAGGTCGATGCCGAAGTTGCAGTGCATGGACTCGTCGCGCAGGATGTACTGGTACTGCTCGGCTGCGCCCGTCATCTTGTTCTGGCGGCCCAGGGCCAGGATCTGCGTGAAGCCCACGTAGAAGAACAGGCCTTCCATCAGGCAGGCAAAGACGATCAGGCTCTTGAGCAGGGTCTGGTCGGTCTCCGGGGTGCCGGTGTGAAAGTTGGGGTCCATGATCGCGTTGATGAACGGGAGCAGGAACTCGTCCTTGTCGCGGATGGACTGGACTTCCAGGTAAGCGTTGAAGATCTCGGCTTCGTCCAGGCCCAGCGATTCCACGATGTACTGGTAGGCGTGGGTGTGGATGGCCTCCTCGAAGGCCTGGCGCAGCAGGAACTGGCGGCACTCGGGCGCCGTGATGTGGCGGTAGGTGCCCAGCACGATGTTGTTGGCGGCCAGCGAGTCGGCGGTCACGAAGAAGCCGAGGTTGCGCTTGACGATGCGGCGCTCATCTTCGGTCAGACCGTTCGGGTCTTTCCAGAGGGCGATGTCGCGGTTCATGTTCACTTCCTGCGGCATCCAGTGGTTGGCGCAGGTGGCCAGGTATTTTTCCCAGGCCCACTTGTACTTGAAGGGCACCAGCTGGTTGACGTCGGTCTGGCCGTTGATGATGCGCTTGTCGGCGGCCTTGATGCGGTGCGCGGTGGCGGCCGCAACGCTGGCGGCGGGAGCAGCGGTGACAGGCGCCGCACTGTGCTGCGCCGTGCGCAGCTGGGGTGTATGCAAGGGAAGCTCAGTCGGGCGGCTGCTCGTGGCAGCGCCGGCATAAGACATTGACGATGTGGGCTTGACTTCTTCGTCCCAGGACAACATAAGAGGTTCCAATCAGCGGATTATGAGAGCGACGACGTGAAATGGAAAGTATTCATTCACATCGCTGCCCAATTTTGTTGCTCAATAACATCGCATGCATGAGGCCATGCGACAGTGCGGCGCGATCATTGGCAGGCTTCGCAACCCGGGTCGTCGATCGCGCAGAACTTGATATCGGTTGCTGCCGTGGCCATCTGTGCCTGCGCTGCAGCCGCTGCTGCTTCGAGGGCGCTCATGCCGCCGCTCGCGGCGGCGCCGGAGGAGACCGCGTTGAGCCGGCCGGCCGTCACGGTGGACTTCTCGGCGTGCGTGGCCGACATCGTGCGCAGGTAGTAGGTGGTCTTGAGACCGCGCAACCAGGCCAGCTTGTAGGTGTCGTCCAGCTTCTTGCCGGAAGCGCCGGCCATGTAGATGTTGAGCGACTGAGCCTGGTCGATCCACTTCTGGCGGCGCGCCGCGGCTTCCACCAGCCAGAGCGTCTCGACTTCGAAGGCCGTGGCGTACAGGGCCTTGATGTCCTGCGGCACGCGGTCGATGGGGGCCAGCGAGCCGTCGAAGTGCTTGAGGTCCATGACCATCACGTCGTCCCACAGGCCCAGGCGCTTGAGGTCGCGCACCAGGTAGCTGTTGATCACGGTGAACTCGCCCGACAGGTTGGACTTGACCGAGAGATTGCCGAAGCAGGGCTCGATCGAGGCGTCCACGCCGATGATGTTGGAGATGGTCGCGGTCGGGGCGATGGCCACGCAGTTGGAGTTGCGCATGCCGTCACGGGCGATCTTGCGGCGCAGGGCATCCCAGTCCAGGGTGGCCGAGCGGTCCACTTCCACATAACCGCCGCGGGCCTTGGCCAACAGGTCCAGCGTGTCCAGCGGCAGGATGCCCTGGTCCCAGAGCGAACCCTTGTAGCTGGAGTACTGGCCGCGCTCGCGCGCCAGTTCGGTCGAAGCCCAGTAGGCGTGGTAGCAGACGGCTTCCATGGACTGGTCGGCGAATTCCACGGCGGCCTGGCTGGCGTAGGGGATGCGCAGCTCGTACAGCGCATCCTGGAAGCCCATGATGCCCAGGCCCACCGGACGGTGGCGCAGGTTGGAGTCACGCGCCTTCTTGACGGCGTAGTAATTGATGTCGATCACGTTGTCCAGCATGCGCATGGCGGTGGACACGGTCTTCTTCAGCTTCTCCTGGTCGATGGCGCCGTTCTTCAGGTGCTGACGCAGGTTGACCGAGCCCAGGTTGCAGACGGCGGTTTCGGTGTCGCTGGTGTTGAGCGTGATCTCGGTGCACAGGTTGGAGGAGTGCACCACGCCGGCGTGCTGCTGCGGCGAGCGCACATTGCAGGCATCCTTGAAGGTGATCCAGGGGTGGCCGGTCTCGAACAGCATGGAGAGCATCTTGCGCCACAGGTCGGTGGCCGGCACCGTCTTGCTGGGCTTGATCTCGCCGCGCTTGGCCTTGGCTTCATAGACGACGTAGGCCTGCTCGAAGGCGGTGCCGAAGAGGTCGTGCAGGTCGGGCACATCGGAGGGCGAGAACAGGGTCCACTCGCCTTTTTCCATGACACGGCGCATGAAGAGGTCGGGGATCCAGTTGGCCGTGTTCATGTCGTGCGTGCGGCGGCGGTCGTCGCCGGTGTTCTTGCGCAGTTCCAGGAACTCCTCGATGTCCAGGTGCCAGGTTTCCAGGTAGGTGCAGACCGCGCCCTTGCGCTTGCCGCCCTGGTTCACGGCCACGGCCGTGTCGTTGACCACCTTGAGGAAGGGCACGACGCCTTGCGACTCGCCGTTGGTGCCCTTGATATGGCTGCCCAGGGCGCGCACGCGGGTCCAGTCGTTGCCCAGGCCGCCGGCGAACTTGGACAGCAGGGCGTTTTCCTTGATGGACTCGTAGATGCCGTCCAGGTCGTCAGGCACCGTGGTCAGGTAGCAGCTGGAGAGCTGCGAGCGCAGGGTGCCGGCGTTGAACAGCGTGGGCGTGGACGACATGAAGTCGAAGGAGGACAGCACCTCGTAGAACTCGATGGCGCGTGCCTCGCGGTCGATCTCGCCCAGCGACAGGCCCATGGCCACGCGCATGAAGAAGGCCTGCGGCAGTTCGATGCGGCTCTTGCGCACGTGCAGGAAGTAGCGGTCGTACAGGGTCTGCAGGCCCAGGTAGTCGAACTGCAGGTCGCGCTCGGCCTTGAGCGCGGCGCCCAGGCGTTTGAGGTCGAACTGCAGCATGTCCGGGTTGAGCAGCTCGTTGTCCACGCCCTTCTTGATGAATTCAGGGAAATAGTCGGCATAGGCCTGGCCCATGCCGGCTTGCGGCACGTCGCGGCCCAGCACCTCGCGGGCGATGGTGTGGAACAGCAGGCGCGCGGTGGCGTAGGTGTAGTCCGGGTCTTTTTCGATCAGGGTGCGGGCGGCCAGGATGGCGGCCTTGTAGACCTCGTCGATCGGCACGCCGTCGTAGAGGTTGCGCATGGTCTCGGCGACGATGGGATCGGGCTTGATGTCTTGCCCTAAGCCGGCGCAGGCATTTTCGATCAGCTGCTGCAGGCGGCCCAGGTCCAGCGCCACGCGCTGGTCGCCATCGATCACGTGCAGCAGGGGGGCTTTGGGCGCCGCCTGGGCGGATTGCTGGGCGCGCTCCTGCGTGCGGCGCTCGCGGTAGAGCACGTAGGCGCGGGCGATCTCGTGGTGGCCGCCGCGCATCAGGCCCAGTTTGACCTGGTCCTGCACGTCTTCGATATGGAAGGTGCCGCCGCCCGGGCGCGAACGCATCAGCGCGCGCACCACGTTCTGCGTCAGGGCGTCCACCACCTCGCGCACACTGGCGGAGGCGGCGCCCTGGGTGCCGTGCACCGCCAGGAAGGCCTTCATCATGGCCACGGCGATCTTGCTGGGCTCGAAGGGCACGACGGCGCCGTTGCGGCGGATGATCTGGTAGTTGTTGAGGGGCGTGGCGGCCGTGTTTTCCTGGGTTTGCATGGTCAGGACACCGGTGTGCAGGGCGGGGGTGGCGGGGTTCAAGGCTGTTTGCATTATTTCCTCGTCGTCAGCAAATCTGTTGTTGGTTCTCGGGGTCCGTATTCTGGCTCGCGATGCGTTCTGTTGAAGAAAAGCACTGCCAGCAAAAAGCACTATATATGGTGTGTTTGGTGAATACAAGCCACTACCGGTAGTGTAGCGTTGGGCATACAGTACATGGCGTATCTGGCGCAAAAAAAGTGCTGTATCTGCTTGCGGAAACAGTGAGCGCAAGGTCCAGTGCTGGCGCGGCGCAGCGCTTGAAATCGCGCAATCTTCTGGCCGAAGGCCAGCAGGCATGCGGCACGGCAGCAGATTTTCCGTGCCAGACCGCATGCAGTCTGCGCTGCGGCTTTTCGGAGTGATGTGAAGCGCGGTCGGTGTGCCGCCGCCGGGTGGTCCGGCTCAGGCGGGCTCTTCGGGAAAATACCGAGATGGCCAGCCCAGGGTCCGCCGCAGCACCGGCCACTGGAAACCCGGGCCGGGGTCGGCCTTGCGTCCGGGCGCCACATGCTCGTGCCCGGCAATGTGCTGCACCGGGTAGCGCTGACCCAGGGCTGCGCACAGGCTGCCCAGGGTTTCGTACTGCCCGGCTTCGAACGTCTCGCCTTCCAGGCCTTCGAGCTCGATGCCGATGGAGTCATCGTTGCAGTTGTCGCGCCCGCGGTAGCTCGAGACGCCGGCATGCCAGGCGCGCTCCTCGCAGCTCACGAACTGCCAGAGATCGCCGTTGCGGCGGATGTAGAAATGCGAGGAGACCTGCATGCCCTCGATGTTCTTGAAGTAGGGGTGGGCGTTCCAGTCCAGCGTGTTGGTGAACAGGTGCTGCACCTCGTCGCCGCCGTACTGGCCCGGTGGCAGGCTGATGGAGTGGATGATCAGCAGGTCCACGGTGGCATCTGCCGGACGCGGCCCGAAGTTGGGCGAGTCCAGCCGGCGCGCGTAGCGGTACCAGCCGCCGTCCCACAGGCTGTCGCGCACCGGGGTGGGGGGGGGCGTGCTCAAGGGCTAAGCTCCATGCTGCGCATTGCGGGGTGAGCGCCTGCTGGCGGCCGTGCGGGTGCTCATGGGAGACCTCCGCCCTGACGGGCTGCGGTGCGAGCCCCTTCGGGCGGCCGTGCGGTGCTCATGCGCCGGACTCGTTGCCCTGTGGCGTGTCGATGTTCAGGCGGGCGATCCGGTAGCGGATCTGGCGCAGGCTCAGGCCCAGCTTGGCTGCGGCGGCCGTGCGGTTGAAGCCGGTTTCCTGCAGCGCCTTGATGAGGATGTCGCGCTCCTGGCGGTCCAGGTGGCCTTGCAGGTCGGCCGGCAGTTCCGGGTTCTCCGGCGGGCCGGGGGCCAGGCCGGGTGGCGGCACCCCGGGCACGGTGGGCGCCAGGTCCGAGGCCGTCGGATCCAGGATGGCGGGCGTGGTGTCGATGTTGTCGAAACTCAGTTCGCCGCCCTCGTTCAGCGCCATGGCGCGGTGCAGCAGGTTTTCCAGCTCACGCACATTGCCGGTCAGCGGGTGCTTGGCCAGCTGGGCCAGGGCTTCGGGCGGCAGGCGCGACATCCGCAGACCGGACTCCTGGCTGATGCGGGCCAGCAGGGTTTCGCAAAGGGCGGGCAAGTCCTCGCGGCGTTCACGCAGCGGGGGGATGTCGATTTCGATCACGTTGAGCCGGTAGTACAGATCCTGCCGGAAGCGGCCTTCCTGTACTTCGCGTGCCAGGTTCTTGTGGGTGGCGCTGACGATGCGCACGTCCACGGTCTCCTCCTGCGTGCCGCCTACGGGGCGCACGCAGCGCTCCTGGATGGCACGCAGCAGCTTGGATTGCATGGACAGGGGCAGGTCACCGATTTCGTCGAGGAACAGGGTGCCGCCGCCGGCCGCCTGGAAGTAGCCGTTGCGGTCCTGGTTGGCGCCGGTGTAGGCGCCCTTGCGCACGCCGAAGAACTCGGTCTCCAGAAGGCTCTCCGGGATGGCGCTGCAATTGACGGCCACCAGCGGGCCGGTGCCACGGTGGCTCCAGGCGTGCAGGGCCTGGGCTGTCAGCTCCTTGCCGGTGCCGGACTCGCCGCAGACCAGCACGGGGGCCATGCTGCGCGCCACCTTGACGATGCGCTCGCGCACCCGGCGTATGGCCGGTGAACTGCCTACCAGGCGTTTGAGGGCTGCGTCGGCTGCAGAAGCTGGTGCGGGGACCGCTGCACGCGCGGTGCTGACGGGGGCGGGCGCACTGGTCGCACGGGGGCTGAGGGCATCCTGTACGGCCGAGGCGATGACGGTGCGGAACTGCTTCAGATCGACCGGTTTGGTCAGGTAGTCGAAGGCGCCGGCCTTGAGCGACTCCACGGCGTTCTCCGCCGAGCCGTAGGCCGTGATGACCACGCTGCGCTCATTGCGCTGCTGGGCGCGCAGGCGCTGGATCAGCTCCAGCCCCGAGCCGTCGGGCAGGCGCATGTCGGTGATCAGCACCTCGTAGCGGCGTTCCTGCAGGTGGTTCCAGGCGTCGGCGACGGTCTCGGCCACGTCGACGCGGTAGCCTTCGCGCAAGAGCGTCAACTCGTAGAGTGTGCGCAGGTCGGGTTCATCATCGACGACCAGGATGTGGGGGGTGGCGGCTGGCGTGGTCATGGTGCGGCGCGGGTGCGGGCGGCGGGTGATGCCGCAGCGGCCGCCAGGCGCAGGGTGATGAAGAATTCGTTGCCATCCATCAGGGTGTCGCGTGCGATGCGGCGGGCACGGTGGTAGCCGATGGCGGCGCCGTGCCCTTCGCACAATTCCCGGCAAATATACAGGCCCAGACCGCTGGAACGGCTTTCGGAGGAAAAGAAGGGCTCGAACAGGTGCTGTTCGACCGAGGGCTCCATGGGCGGGCCGTCGCTCCAGACCGCCAGCAGGGCCTGCCCGCTGGTGTCGGCGCGGGCATGCACCTGGATCGCATGGGGCAGCTGGCGGGCGTAACGGCGCGCATTGTCCAGCAGGTTGACCAGCACGCGGCGCAGGTGCTCGGGTTCGAAGTGCACCGGCAGCGGATGGGGGGCCAGATGCAGGGACAGCAAGGTGCTGCTGCCGGTCTGCTGGGCCCAGTCCTGGCCGATGCGCTGCACGGAGGGCGTCAGTTCCAGAACACGCGACTCGAAGTTGGCCGCCTGCTTGCCGGCGCGGGAGATGTTGAGCACGTCGTCGACGATGCGGTCCAGGCGCTGAGCGTTCTGCCGCACCATCTGGGTCAGACGCAGATGCCGCGGATCCTGGATGTCCTCTTCCAGCAGGGCATTGGCCTGGGTGATGGCGGCCAGCGGGTTGCGGATCTCGTGCGCCACAGCGGCCGACATGCGACCCATGCTGGCCAGTTTCTCGGTGCGCATGCGCGCTTCCATTTCGCGCAGGTCCTGCAGGAACATGACACACAGGATCTCGGTCTCGCCCCAGTGGGCGGTGGTCATGCGGGTGCGCACGCGTAGGCGCCGGTTGCCCTGGCCGACATGTTCGATGCCGATGTCGGCATGGCGGAAGTCCCCCCGGCCGGTGAAGACCTGGAAGGCCAGCTCGGCCAACGATTGCCAGCCCGGTTCGCCTGCCAGATTGAAAGGGGTGTGCTTGAGCGGCCGTTCGTCGGCCTGCAGCATCTGACGCGCCGCCGGATTGGCCGCATGCACGGTGCCGCGCACGTCCACCACCAGGATGCCATCGGTCAGGGCTTCGATCACCAGGTCGTTGACCTGCTGCTGGATGCGCATGGCATGCTGGCTGCGCCGTGCGCGCTGCTGCTCGCTGGCCAGGCGGGCCGAGAGCTGGTGCGCCAGGAAGGCGATGACAAAGCTGCCCGCGCCGGTGAGCGCCGCCTGGATGAAGAACGGGGTGGCCTCCCCCGGGCCGTGCAGTGATTGCCAGGCGCTGTGCAGCAGCAGCAGCAGGGTGATGCCGGCGGCCGTGCCCATGGACAGGGTCAGCGAGCCCAGCACGGCGGCCTGCAGCACCGGCAGCGCGTACAGCGGGGTGTAGTTGATGCTGCTGCCGTGCAGCAGTTGCAGGGCCGTGAAGACCAGCACGTCGATGCCGATGCTGGAGAGCCAGGACTGGTCGAAGGTCTGGCCCAGTGGGCGTGGGCGCGGCGCCACGCGCACCATGAGCGTGGCCGTGAAATAGACGCCGCTGAGCAGCACCAGCCAGATGTTGGCGGCCTGGCCCAGGGCATACAGGGTGGTTTGCAGCAGCAGCAGCACCAGGCCGAGCGTGACGCGCGCCGTCATGAAGCCCAGCCACAGGCGCCTGAACTCCTGCTGTTCTTCGGGGGCCTCCAGCCGTTCGTCCAGCAGGGAGGGGCCGAACCAGGAATGCACGTTGTCCCGCGGATCCATTCAAGGCTCCGCGTTCTGCCGGTGCTCGCTGCTGCAGTACAGGCCGATGCGGCCCACGATGGCCTCACCGTGCGGCAGGTGTACGCCGCAGTGGGCGCAGCGCACCATTTCCTGGGGGCCGGGTGGCGGGGGCGCCGCGGCCCGGTCGGAGCGGCTGTCGCTGCGGCGGCCCGAGCGCCACAGCCAGACGGCCAGCAGCAGGATGGCGAGGAAAAGCAGGAACTTCATGCGGTGCTGCGTCCCAGGATGATTTCGAGCACGAAACGCGAGCCCACATAAGCCAGCAGCAGCAGGCTCGCCCCGGTGAAGAGCAGGCGCGCGGCGCGCCAGCCGCGCCAGCCAAAACGCGCGCGGCCGATCAGCAGCACGGCAAAGACCGCCCAGGACAGCACGGAAAACACGGTCTTGTGACTCCATTTCCAGGCCGAGCCGTACAACTGCTCATCGAACAGCAGACCGGCCAGCAGCGTGGCCGACAGCAGCACAAAACCGGCGCCGACGAAACGGAAGGTCAGGCGCTCCAGTGTCAGCAGGGGCAGGCCGCTGCGGGGGTCGGCTGCATGGCGGATGCGCTCCTCCGCGCGCAGCATGAGCAGGGCGTGCATCACGGCCACCGCGAACAGGCCGTAGGAGGCGATGCCCAACGCCCAGTGCAAGGGCAGCCAGGCCGAGGCCTGGGCTTGCAGGGTCTGGCCGGGGAAAAACAGCGCCAGCATCACGGCGCCGGCCCCCAGGAGCGAGAGCGCCCAGCGGGTCTGCAGCTGGGGATAGAACTGGCTTTCGATGGCATAAACCGCAGCCACCAGCCAGACGGTGACGGAAAGCGCCGGTGCGAAACCGAAGCGCGGGCTGTCCCCCAACAGGCCCCAGGCCAATAACAGGCCGTGCAGCAGCCAGGCCAGAAGCACCACGCGGCGTGCGGCGACGGCTGACAGTCGGCCGGCGGCCGGGACGGCGTAGGCTGCGGCAGCCAGCACGGCCAGGGCCAGGGCCATGCCGGTGGGGGAGGCACTGGGTAAAATCATGGATACAGTTTAGCCCCTTGCCAATCGCCGGTTGGCCTTCCAGGCTCCCCCGTCTACCGGAACACACCCATGGCCTCCGCCCTCACCGACAAACTCAGCCGCCTCGTCAAGGAAATCCGGGGCCAGGCCCGCATCACCGAATCCAATGTGGCCGACATGCTGCGCGAAGTGCGCATGGCCCTGCTGGAGGCGGACGTGGCCCTGCCGGTGGTGCGCGACTTCATCGCCCGCGTCAAGGATCAGGCCCTGGGCCAGGCCGTCATGGGCTCGCTCACGCCCGGTCAGGCCCTGGTGGGCATCGTCAACCGCGAACTCGCCGCCACCATGGGCGAGGGCGTGTCGGACATCAATCTGGCGGCCCAGCCGCCGGCCGTGATCCTCATGGCCGGCCTGCAGGGCGCGGGCAAGACCACCACTACGGCCAAGCTGGCGCGCCACCTGATCGACAAGCGCAAGAAGAAAGTGCTGACCGTCTCGGGCGACGTCTACCGTCCGGCGGCCATCGAGCAGCTCAAGACCGTGACGGCGCAGGCCGGCGCGGAGTGGTTCCCCAGCACGCCGGACCAGAAGCCGGCCGACATCGCGCGCGCCGCACTGGACCATGCGAAGAGGCATTTCTTCGACGTGCTGCTGGTCGACACGGCCGGTCGCCTGGCCATCGACGAGGCGCTGATGCGCGAGATCCGCGATCTGCACGCGGCGCTGAACCCGGTCGAGACACTGTTCGTGGTCGACGCCATGCAGGGCCAGGACGCGATCAACACGGCCAAGGCCTTCAAGGAGGCCCTGCCGCTGACCGGCATCATCCTGACCAAGACCGACGGCGATTCACGCGGCGGCGCGGCGCTGTCGGTGCGCGCCGTCACGGGTGTGCCCATCAAGTTCGCGGGCACGAGCGAGAAGATCGACGGGCTGGAGGTCTTCGACGCCCAGCGCCATGCGGGCCGCGTGCTGGGCATGGGCGATATCGTGGCCCTGGTCGAGCAGGTCACGGCCAACGTGGACATCGAGGCCGCGCAGAAGCTGGCCGCCAAGGTCAAGAGCGGCGAGGGCTTCGACCTCAACGACTTCCTGGCCCAGCTGCAGCAGATGAAGCAGATGGGTGGCCTGTCCAGCCTGATGGACAAGCTGCCGGCCCAGATGGCGGCCAAGGCGGGCCAGATGGACACGGACAAGGTCGAGCGCGACCTGCGCCGCAAGGAAGGCATCATCCAGAGCATGACCAGGCTGGAGCGCCGCAAGCCCGAGCTCATCAAGGCCACGCGCAAGCGCCGCATCGCCACCGGCGCCGGTGTGCAGGTTCAGGACGTCAACCGCCTGCTCAAGGAATTCGAGCAGATGCAGGAGATGATGAAGAAGATGAAGGGCGGCGGCATGATGAAGATGATGAAGCGCATGGGGGGCATGAAAGGCCTCCCGAAAATGCCCTTCTAGACGTCAGCCGTCACCGCCTCGCCGCGCAGGCTGTAGTGCATGGCGCTGGTGATGGTCACGTCGACCATCTGGCCGATCAGGCGCTGCGGCGCCTTGAAGTTCACCACGCGGTTGCATTCGGTGCGGCCCATCAGTTCCTCCGCGTCCCGTTTGGACGGCCCTTCCACCAGGATGCGCTGCACCGTGCCCAGGCGGCTGGCGCTGATCTGCTTGAGATGGGTTTCGATCACCGCTTGCAGTGTCTGCAGGCGCCGCAGCTTGACCTCGTGCGGCGTATCGTCGTGCAGGTTGGCCGCGGGGGTGCCCGGGCGCGGGCTGAAGATGAAGCTGAAGGAGTTGTCGAAGCCCACGTCCTCGATCAGCTTCATCATCCTGCTGAAATCTTCCTCTGTCTCACCCGGAAAGCCGACGATGAAGTCGCTGCTGATGGACATGCCGGGGCGGATGGCGCGCAGCTTGCGCACCGTGCTCTTGTATTCCATGGCGGTGTAGCCGCGTTTCATGGCCATCAGGATGCGGTCACTGCCGTGTTGCACCGGGAGATGCAGGTGGCTCACCAGCTTGGGCAGCTTCTCGTAGGCCGCGATCAACGAGGGCGTGAACTCGTTGGGATGGCTGGTGGTGTAGCGGATGCGCTCGATGCCGGGGATGTCAGCCACATACTCAAGCAGGGTGGCGAAGTCGGCCATCTCGCCGGATGTCCCCGCAACGCTCGCGTTGCTGCTCATCCGTGCGCGCCAAGCATTCACGTTCTGCCCCAGCAGATTGACTTCCTTGACCCCCTGGTCGGCCAGGCCGGCGATTTCCACCAGCACGTCCTCGAAGGGGCGGCTCACCTCCTCGCCGCGCGTGTAGGGCACCACGCAGTAGCTGCAGTACTTGGAGCAGCCCTCCATGATGCTGACAAAGGCGGTGCCGCCCTCCACCTTGGCGGGCGGCAGGTGATCGAATTTCTCGATCTCGGGGAAGCTGATGTCCACCTGCGGCCGGTTCTGTGCTTCACGTGCGTTCAGCAACTCGGGCAGGCGGTGCAGGGTCTGCGGGCCGAAGACCACGTCCACATAGGGCGCGCGGCGGATGATCTCGGCGCCTTCCTGGCTGGCGACACAACCGCCCACGCCTATCTTCACGCCCTTCTTTTTCAGGTGCTGCACACGGCCCAGGTCGGAGAACACTTTCTCCTGCGCTTTTTCGCGCACCGAGCAGGTGTTGAAGAGGATCAGGTCGGCTTCCTCCACGTCCTGCGTGGGTTCATAACCCTGGGCGGCGCCCAGGACGTCGGCCATCTTGTCCGAGTCGTACTCGTTCATCTGACAGCCGAAGGTCTTGATGAAAACTTTTTTGCTCATGGTGAGATCCTGAATGAGTGCGCTGCGACGGGTGGCATGGCGGCCGCCGTCTATCCGCGACGGCGGGCAAGAAGGGTCAGTACTGCGCAGGGGCCGGCTGGGCCGGCATGCCGGCGGCGGCCTCGCTGGCCGTGAGGACCCAGACCTCGTGCATCAGCCCCAGCGGATCGCGTGTGTAGCGCACCACCAGATCCTGTCCGAGCAGCGCGCCCGAGACGACCATCAGGTTGTTGCGGTCGCGGATGCGCGCGCCGGGCGCCAGGCGCGCCGGCTGGCCGTCCACCAGGACATCGGGCGGCGCCACGACGCGCAGCACGCCGCGCTGGGCCTTGGCGGAGATCGGGG
The DNA here is from genome assembly GCF_054780335.1 of Curvibacter fontanus. NCBI lineage: Bacteria > Pseudomonadati > Pseudomonadota > Betaproteobacteria > Burkholderiales > Comamonadaceae > Curvibacter > Curvibacter fontanus. The sequence goes on along the minus strand of NZ_BAAGWN010000011.1, from coordinate 27,043 downwards.
GGATGCGCTGGGGCTCGGTCGTCTGGGCCGAGGCGCTGGCCGTGACCAGGTGCCCACCGAAGGCGAGGGCCAGGAGGACGCATCGGAGATGGAACGAAGGCAATGTTGAACAGCGGTTCATGGTGTTTATCCAGAGGCTGAAAGGATGACGTCGCAACAAAAAAGCCACTGTACACGGGCAGTGGCTTTGGGGGTAATTCTGGTGGTGATAGGTGGATTTGAACCACCGACATCAGCATTATGAATGCTGCGCTCTAACCAACTGAGCTATATCACCGACGGGGCAAATTATAGCGTTTTTTGCCGCCTCAGCAATTCCGGAAAACGGGCTTGCGCTTGTTGACAAAGGCGTCCATGCCTTCCTTCTGGTCGGCCGTGGCAAAGAGGGCGTGGAACAGGCGCCGCTCGAACATGACGCCATCGTTGAGCGAGCCCTCGAAGGCGCGGTTCACGGCTTCCTTGGCGGCCATCACGGCCACCTGCGAGTAATCGCAGATCATCAGGGCGGCCGCCAGCGTTTCCTCCATCAGCTTGTCCAGCGCCACGACCCGGCTGACCAGGCCGGCGCGCTCGGCCTCTGCCGCGTCCATCATGCGGCCCGTCAGCGCCATGTCCATGGCTTTGGCCTTGCCCACGGCGCGTGGCAGGCGTTGCGTGCCGCCGGCGCCGGGGATGACGCCCAGCTTGATCTCGGGCTGGCCGAAGCGGGCGTTGTCGGCGGCGATGATGAAGTCGCACATCATGGCCATCTCGCAGCCGCCCCCCAGGGCAAAACCGCTGACGGCGGCGATCACCGGCTTGCGGATGCTGCGCAGTGTTTCCCAGTTGCGCGTGATGTAGTCGCCCTTGTAGACGTCGGCGAAGCTGTAGCTGGCCATGGCGCCGATGTCGGCGCCAGCGGCAAAGGCTTTCTCGCTGCCGGTGATGACCATGCAGCCTATGGCCGCGTCGGCATCGAAGGCCTTGAGCGCTGCGCCCAGCTCGTCCATCAACTGGTCGTTCAGCGCATTGAGCTGCTTGGGACGGTTCAGGGTGATGAAACCGACCTTGCCGGCTTCGGTGCGGACCTGGATCATTTCGTAAGTCATGTGGATCTCCGTTGCAGATCAGTTGCTCCACCGCGCCGTGCACGACTCGCGACGCATGAGACGGTCTAACCGGGGAACGCCGTGGAACCGGCTTTGCCGGGCCACTGGCGTTGCCCCCTTGAGGGGGGAGGCGGCCCCAGGGCCGCCACGGGGGTGCTTCATTTCAGGCCTGCAGGAACATGCGGTAGGCCGGGTTGCGCGTTTCCTCCACGTAGGCATAGCCCAGCGTGGCCAGGAATTTGGCGAAAGCCTTGTCGTCGGTCTTGGGCACCTGGATGCCGACCAGGATGCGGCCATAGTCGGCCCCCTGGTTGCGGTAATGGAAGAGGCTGATGTTCCAGCCCGGGCGCATCAGGCTCAGGAACTTCATCAATGCGCCCGGCCGCTCCGGGAAGACGAAGCGCAGCAGGCGCTCGTCACGGGCCAGCTTGGAGTGGCCGCCCACCATGTGGCGGATGTGCTCCTGGGCCAGGTCGTCGTGTGTCAGGTCCAGCGCCGCGAAGCCATGTCGCTTGAAGTTGGCGGCGATCTTGCCGCTTTCGCCCGGGGTCGAGGTCGTGAGGCCGACGAAGACATGGGCCTGCTGGTCATCGCTGATGCGGTAACTGAACTCGGTCACATGGCGCGGCCCGCCGGGCAGGGCGCCGATCAGCTCGCAGAAGCGGCGGAAACTGCCGCGTTCCTCCGGGATGGTCACGGCGAACAGCGCCTCGCGCTCTTCGCCGACTTCCGCGCGCTCGGCCACGAAGCGCAGCCGGTCGAAGTTCATGTTGGCGCCGCACAGGATGGCGGCATAGGTCTGCCCCTTGGTCTTGTGCCTGGCGACGTACTGCTTGATGGCGGCCACGGCCAGCGCGCCGGCCGGCTCCACGATGGAGCGTGTGTCCACAAAAACGTCCTTGATGGCGGCGCAGACCGCGTCGGTGTCGACCTCGACGTAGTCGTCCACCAGCTTGCGCGTCAGGCGGAAGGTTTCCTCGCCCACCAGCTTGACGGCGGTGCCGTCGGAGAACAGGCCCACATCCTGCAGCGTGACGCGCTTGCCCGCGCGCACCGACTGGATCATGGCGTTGGAGTCGTTCATCTGCACGCCGATGATCTTGACCTCGGGCCGCACGGCCTTGATGTAGGCCGCCACGCCGCTGATCAGCCCGCCGCCGCCGATGGCCACGAAAACAGCGTCCAGCGGGCCCTGGTGCTGGCGCAGCATCTCCATGGCGATGGTGCCCTGGCCGGCGATCACGTCCGGATCATCAAAGGGGTGGACGAAGGTCAGCCCCTGTTTCTTCTGCAGTGTCAGGGCGTGGGTGTAGGCGTCGGAATAGCTGTCGCCGTGCAGGGCCACCTCACCCCCCAGCGCCTTGACGGCGTCGATCTTGAGCTGCGGTGTGGTCGTGGGCATCACGATCACGGCGCGGGTGCCCAGGCGGTGCGCGCCCAGCGCGACGCCCTGGGCATGGTTGCCGGCCGAGGCGCAGATCACCCCCCTCTTGAGCTCGTCTGGAGAGAGATGCGCCATCTTGTTGTAGGCGCCGCGCAGCTTGAAGCTGAACACCGCCTGCTGGTCCTCGCGCTTGAGCAGCACCTTGTTGTGCAGGCGGCGGCTCAAGGCCTTGGCGGGCTCGAAAGGCGACTCCACGGCCACGTCGTAGACGCGCGCGGTCAGGATTTTTTTCAGGTAATCGGCGGGCTGGAGAGGCTTGTTTTTCATGGGGACTGGCGGTGTGGGGATAATTTGCGCCAGACCCCCATTTTGACAAGGAACAGAACATGGAATGCACCGTCAGCTGGACCGGCGCCACCGGCGCGCGCTCCCACATGGGCTTCGTGGCCGAAACCGGCAGCGGCCACGTGCTGGTGATGGATGGCGCGCCCGACCCGGCCAAGCCCGAGAACGGCGGCCAGAACCTGGCCCCGCGCCCCATGGAGACCGTGCTGGCCGGCACGGGCGGCTGCACGGCCTACGACGTGGTGCTCATCCTCAAACGTGGCCGGCACGCCGTGCGCGGCTGCAGCGTCAAGCTCACGAGCGAGCGCGCCACGGAAGACCCCAAGGTCTTCACCAGGATCCACATGCACTTCACCGTGACCGGCAAGGGCATCCCGGCCGCCGCCGTGGAACGTGCCATCAAGATGAGCCACGAAAAATACTGCTCGGCCAGCATCATGCTGGGCAAGATGGCCGAGATCACGACCGGTTTCGAGGTATTGGAGGCCTGACAGGTTCATTGCCCTCACCCCCGCCCTCTCCCGGAGGGAGAGGGGGCCACAAGTCCGTTGGGTCTCTTTTCCCTCTCCCCCTGGGAGAGGGTCAGGGTGAGGGCTGCCCCACCTCTTTCTCAAACGTAATGCGCCGTGGTGGTCATCACCCTGGCCGCTGCACGCATCAGATCCTTCACCGGCCCGGGCAGCTCCATGGCCCCGGCCTTTTGCGCGTCCACGGCGTGACTCACCTCGTCGGCGGCCATCTGCGTCACGATGGCGCGCGAGGTCTGGTCGCCTGCGGGCAATCTGTCCATATGGCTCATCAGATGGGCTTCCACCTGCCGCTCGGTCTCGACCACGAAACCCAGGCTGACCGCGTTGCCCAGGCGGCCGGCCACCAGGCCGATGCCGAAGGCGCCGGCGTACCACAGCGGATTCAGCAGCGAAGTGCGCGAGCCCAGCTCATCCAGCCGCCGCTTCGTCCAGGCCAGGTGATCGGTTTCCTCGGCGCAGGCGCGCTTGAAATGCGCGCGCAGGGCCGGGTCGGGTGTGCTCAGGGCCTGGGCGGTGTAAAGCGCCTGGGCGCAGACCTCGCCTGCGTGGTTCACGCGCATCAGTGCGGCCGAAAGGCGCTTGTCCTCGTTCGTCAGTTCCCGGTCCGGGCTGGCCGGGCGGGGTGTGGGGTGTGTGGCGCGGGGCGGGGCAAACAGGGTGCGCAGGGCGGTGTCGGCGGCACTGAGCAAGGGATCGGGAAAATGAGGGTTCATGACAATCACTTGATGGCAAGAAGCGCCTTGATCTTTGCCCTCACCTGCGCCAGTACTTCCGCGTTGACGGCGCCTTTTCTTTTGGCATTCCGCACACGCCAGTCGAGGGACTTGACTTGATCGGAGAGGACAGCGCCTTGAATGCCGTCCACTTCGGCGAGGACTTCGAATGGATAACCCTTGATCCGGGTCGACAGGGGGCAGCAGATCATCAGTCCGGTCTTCTGGTTGTACGTGGCCGGGCTGACGACCAGCGCTGGCCTGTGGCCAGCCTGTTCATGGCCGGCTTGCGGGTCGAATGCCAGCCAGACAACATCACCGCATTCCGGCACGTAGCCGCGCGCGGTGGTCACAGCGATTCATTTCCCACGGCCCTGCCTGTGTCGGCTTCGTCATGAAGGTTGGCGGGGCTGATCCCGGACAGCAGGTCTTCAAGCTGGTACTCGATCGAATCCAGCGGCTCGATGATGAGCTTGCCGCCACGGGCCGTGATGCTCACTTTTTGGTCCAGGTTGAGCGAGGCCGCCTTGACCAGAGCCGCCGGCAGGCGCAAGGCGGGGCTGTTGCCCCATTTCTTGATGGTGGTTTCCATGATTTTCTTTGAAATGTGTCTACATTGTAGATACATTTGGCGGTATCGGCGGGGGGCGCCACCAGGGATGGGGGCGATGTTGCAGAGCCACAACGAAACCCGGTGCGAATCGGGAGGACTGGGGGTTTTTCCTTTGACCCGGCTATCGGGCTCTGGTGCAATACATGCAACTTCCTTGCTAGAGGAGGTTGGCCCGGGGATCCGGAAACTCCCTTCGGGACCCCTTGTTAAACCTTTGGAGAACTTTCAACATGAAAAAGACCCTGATTGCTGTGGCTGCCCTGGCTGCCACCGGCGCTTTCGCCCAGAACGTGACCGTGTCCGGCACCCTGGACGCCACCTACCGCTCGAGCAAGACCGAAACCACTGCCGGCACCACGGTTAACAGCACGCGTATCAGCAAGGACGGCCTCGGTACGACCGGCTTCACCCTGTCCGGTTCGGAAGATCTGGGTGGCGGCCTGAAGGCTGACTTCCTGGTGGAAACCAACTTCAACGCGGCCGACACCGCCACCGAAGGCAGCGGCGGCACCTACGGCACCGGCCAGTCCTTCGTCGGCGTGTCGGGCTCTTTCGGTTCCGTCAAGCTGGGCGCTCCGAACGCCCCCACCCTGACCGTCCAGGGCGCCCGTGGCGCCAGCTTCAGCACCAAGGACGCCGGCCGTGTCTCTCTGGGCGCTGGCGGCTACTCCACCCTGATGGGCCTGGCCGTGACCCGCTTCGACAGCTCGATCGGCTACACCTCGCCGAACTTCTCCGGCTTCAGCGTCGCCCTGCTCTACTCGCCCAAGTCTGACGATGGCACCACCCCCGTTGCCGGCGCCCTGTCCGACGTCGGCCTGTTCTATGCCAACGGCCCCATCGCCGCTGGCGTAAGCAAGTTCGCCCGCGAAATCGGTAGTGGTGGTACTGCTGGTGGCAGTGGTAACGCTGGTACCGCTACCGCAGCTGTTGGCTCCAAGAATGACCTGACCAGCTACTATGTGTCGTACGACTTCAAGTTCGCCAAGTTCACCCTGGGTGGTCACAGCTACAAGGCTACCGACGCGACTGGTACGGACACGGCTGATAACGCCGGCATGAACCTGGCTGCCGATGTGCCGCTGTCTTCCGCCCTGACCCTGACGGCCAACATCCAGAAGCTGGACGACAAGCTCGTCGGCAACGTGGACTCGACCATGACGGGCCTGGGTGTGCAGTACGCTCTGAGCAAGCGTTCGACCACCTACGCACGCTACATCATCGAGAAGGCCGACAACGGCGGTGCTGCTGTTGTCAAGGACGCCAGCCGCCTGCTGGTCGGCCTGCGCCACAACTTCTGATCTGACGCTGGCGCAAGCCAGTTGACGATTCGGAGCCAAAACCCTGCCGCGGCAACGCGGCAGGGTTTTTTCATTGTGCTTACGAGCAAGCTGAGCTCAAGGCCGATCTCATCAAATGGGTGGTCGGTCTGGCCTTGGCGCAATCAGGCTTGCTGGTAGGTATATTGCTCAAACTGGCCTGAACCCGTGGCTGGCCTGTGAGCGTGATGTAGGCGCCGATTACCGCCAGGTCTTTGGTGAAGAACCCGGCCGGCTGATCGGTGTGGCCGTCATGACCGACAGCGACAACACGCAATCACAGGCGCGTGCCTGGTATGGCCCGGTGGGGCTGGACGGCGCCTTGCTGGCACGCCAACCCTATTGAGACTTCCATGAATCACGACACACATCACATCCGTTCGCCCTGAGTTTGTCGAAGGGCCCTTCGATCCAGCTCAGGACAGGCTCGGCCCGAACGGGGGCCGCGCTACTGGGGTGTCAATGCAGGGCTGCGTTTCAAGCGCAACGCTTGTTGCGCGGCTTGTTCTTCATTTCTCCGGGGGCAGGCTCTTTCCAAGGATGTCAAGCGCCCGCTCGATGATGGCGCGGTCTGCGGTGTCCTTGTCCCGCAGCGTCTTCTTGGTCAGCAAAAGGCCCTGGAGTTTGAGGGTGCGTACCGGTATGCCGTCCAGATCGATCGTTTCGGCATACTGTTTGAGTTGGTCGTATGTCTGTCCGTTGGCGTTGAGCATCAGGTCGACGACAAAGGCATCGGCGACGCGGATGTTCCCGCCTTCCTCGAACCATTCGGGTTTCAAGTCCCGGGCTGCCTGGTCAGGCAGGACCATGAGTGCCTGCTTGACGCGCAGGCCTGCCTCGATGGTGGCGGGGACGACAACGTCAATGTCGGTCGTGGCACGCTGGTAACCATGGGCTGCCAGGGCATAGCCTCCGATCAGCAGATACTCCACTTCATGCGCGTTGAGTGAGCGAAGCAGCAGCTTCAGATCGTCCAGGGTGGCAGGACGACTGAACTCCTGCATCAGCCGCGTTCCATGGCCTGCCGTGCCATGCCTCTGGCCAGACACTCCAGCGCATGCCTGTTGGCTTCTTCATGGGAGGCGTAGCGATAGACCCCTTTGGGCACGAAAGTGCTGGGGGCCAGCCAGGCGATACTTTCGCTGAAACGGGCGCCTTCGGCCAGCAGGCTGCCGCTGGCCTGCCGGGACAATTCGGGTTCGCGTCGTTGGCCGACTGTCTTCATGGTGTCTGAAGTGTATCCCCGCCACGGGGCTGTCGCAAGCCGCCTCCGGCGCAGCGCTTGTTGCGCGGCTTGTTCTTCATTGCCTGGGAGCTGGTTGCAGGCGGTTGCCGCCGATGCGCAGGGCCACGCAGGTGGCCAGGATGTCCACGATCATCAGGTGCAGCCGGGTGAAATTTGCCAATTTGCCGTACGACAGCGAAAATCAGATCCATGGCAAACCCGTCGGTCGACCTGAGCCCTTTGCACAAGGCCCTTGCACAATTGGAGGAAGCCTTGACCTTCTGGCAACAGCAGCCGGACGATGCACTTTTGAAACGGCATTTGCGTTCTGCGGTGATCCAGTCATTTGAATTCAGCTACGAATTGTCGGTGCGCATGCTGCGCCGGGTCTTGATCGAACGGGTGGCCACGGCGGACGCGATCATCGACTTGTCCTTCAATGATCTGCTGAGGAAAGGAGCAGACGCCGGCTTGTTACCCGATGCACTGACTTGGCGCCGGTGGCGTGAAATGCGTAACGCCACCAGTCACACCTACGATGAGGCGCGTGCTGCCGAGGTGGCGGCGGCTGCCGCTCAGTTCTGGCCGGATGCCAAGAAGCTCGCGCTAGCGCTGGAGCGCAGCCTTGCCCGTTGAACTGATGCTGTCTGACGAGCATAAGCGCCTGGTGCGAGCCATCGTCCAGGGGGTTGTGCCGGGAGCCGTGTTCCGCGTGTTCGGGTCCCGCGCCACCGGGCAAGCGCGCCCGTTTTCCGATCTCGATCTGCTGATCCTGCAGCCATGGCGCTTGACCTGGGCGCAGCGTGCCGCATTGCGTGATGCCTTTGAGGCCAGTGAACTGCCTTATTGCGTCGATGTGGTGGAGGCCGGCGCCCTGCCGGCTGGCATGGCCGAACGCATACAGCAGGAGATGCTGGCGATCTGACGCCAGCCTCAGGCGTAGCGCTTGTTGCGCAGGTTGTTCTTCATTTCCTTGAGCATGGGCTGCAGGCGGTTGCCGCCGATACGCAGGGCCACGCAGGTGGCCAGGATGTCCACGATCATCAGGTGCAGCAGGCGCGAGACCATGGGGCTGTAGCGGTCATAACCTTCGGGGTGGTCGGCGGCCAGGTGGATGTGGCCGGCCAGGGCCAGTGGCGAACCGCTGGTGGTGATGACGATGGTGGTGGCGCCGTTCTTGCGCGCGATGTCGCAGGCGTCCATCAGGTCGCGGGTGCGACCGGAGTTGGAGATGATCACCATGCAGTCACCCGGTCCCATGAGCGAAGCGCTCATGACCTGCATGTGGCCATCGCTGTAGGCCACGGTGTTCACACCCAGGCGGAAGAACTTGTGCTGCGCGTCCAGCGCCACGATGCCCGAGTTACCCGCGCCGATGAACTCGATGCGCTTGCCGGTCTTGTAGGTCGCGGCCAGCACGACGGCGGCCTTGTCGATGGCGGCCGTGGAGGCGTTGTTGCGGTACTTGAGAAAGGCCGATACCGTGTTGTCGATCACCTTGACCACCACGTCGCTGGTCTTGTCGTCCACGTCCACGCTGCGGTGGATGAAGGGTACGCCTTCGCTGACGGTGCCGGCCAGCTTGAGCTTGAAGTCGGACAGGCCGTCGTAGCCCATGCTGCGGCAAAAACGCACGACGGTGGGCTTGCTCACATGCGAGCGGTCGGCCAGTTCGCTGACGGGCAGGTTGGCAAAGGCACGCGGATCGGCCAGGACAAGCTGGCCCACGCGCTGTTCGGCCGGGGCCAGCGAGGGGAGCGAAGCGCGGATGCGGTCGAGCATGGGTTCTCCAATAGTGCGTCTGATACTGCAACCTCGTTCGCGCTGAGCTTGTCGAAGCGCAACGCCAGCAAAACCAGGACTTCGACAAGCTCAGTCCGAACGGATGGGGTGAGATGTGCAGGTTACATGGATTGATGAGCAAGCGTAATTTTATTTCACTCATAATTCAAGGCATGAAACAACTCGATGCGCTGCGCCAGTTCACCACTGTGGTGGCCGATACGGGCGATTTCCACCAGCTGGTCGCCGTCCGGCCGCAGGATGCAACCACCAATCCCTCGCTCATCCTCAAGGCGGTGCAAAAACCGGCGTACCGCCCGCTGCTGCAAGAGACCGTGGCCCGGTTTCGCGGCCGGGCACGGGACGAGATCGTGGACCGCCTGCTGGTGCGCTTCGGCTGCGAGATCCTGGCATTGATCCCGGGCCGCGTTTCGACCGAAATCGACGCGCGCCTGAGCTTCGACGCGCCGGCCACGGTGGCGCGCGCCGAGCGCATCATCGAGCTCTACCAGGCCCAGGGTGTGCACATCGACCGCGTGCTGATCAAGATCGCCGCGACCTGGGAGGGCATCCAGGCGGCGGCGCAACTGGAGCGGCGCGGCATCCACACCAATCTCACGCTGCTGTTTTCCTTCTCGCAGGCCGTGGCTTGCGGGCAGGCCAAGGTGCAGCTGGTCTCCCCCTTTGTCGGTCGCATCTATGACTGGTACAAGAAAACCGCAGGCAGCGCCTGGGACGAGACGGCGAACAGCGGCGCCAAAGACCCGGGTGTGCAGTCTGTGCGCGCCATCTACAACCATTACAAGCGCCATGGCATTGCCACCGAGGTCATGGGCGCGAGTTTTCGCAACACGGGCCAGATCGTGGCGCTGGCGGGCTGCGACCTGCTGACCATTGCGCCCGAATTGTTGGCCCAGCTGGCTGTCGCCGAGGGACCGGTGACGCGCGCCCTGGACGCGCAGGCCGCGCGCAGTCTGGATTTGCCGGCCGTGCAGTACGACGAAGCGGGTTTCCGCTACGCGCTCAATGAGGACGCCATGGCCACCGAGAAACTGGCCGAGGGCATCCGGGCCTTTGCCGTGGACACGGCCAAGCTCGAACAACTGATCCTGGCGGCCTGAATGAGTATGCGCCTGCGTTGTGACCGCACCCCGGCCTGGGGTGTGTTGCGTCGGCTGTTCGAGACCCGGGGCCGCACCCTGGACCTGCGTCAGGTCTTTGCGACCGATCCAGGCCGCTTCGAGCGGCTGACCCTGCAAGCGCCTCATGTTTTTGCCGATCTGTCCAAGAACCTGGTCGATGAAACCCTGCAGGCTGCACTGACCGAGCTGGCGCGGCAATGCGGGGTGGCTGCGCACCGCGACGCCCTGTTCAGCGGCCAGCATGTCAACAGCACCGAAGACCGCGCCGCGATGCACTGGCTGCTACGCCAGCCTGTGGCTGATGCCCAGGCCCTGCCACTGCCGGTGCAGGTCGAGCTGCGGCAGGTCCACGCCGTGCTCGACGCCATGCTGGCTTATGCCCAGGCCGTGCGTGAGGACGTGGCCATCACCGACGTGGTGAACATCGGCATCGGCGGTTCCGATCTGGGGCCGCAGATGGCCGTGCTGGCCCTGGACGAGTTTGCCGACCAAGGGAAGCGCTACCACTTCGTCTCCAGCGTGGACGGGCATGAGCTCAGCCAGGTGCTGCGCCGGGTGCGGCCGGAGAGCACCTTGTTCCTGGTGGCTTCCAAGTCCTTCACCACGCTGGAAACCATGACCAACGCCCGCTCGGCCAAGGCCTGGTTCCAGGCGCAGGGTGGTCGCGATATCGCACGCCATTTCTGCGCGTTGACCAGCAATGTGCAGGCAGCAGCCGAATTCGGTATCAGCACCACCTTCGGTTTCCGGGACTGGGTGGGCGGGCGTTATTCCATGTGGTCGGCGATCGGCTTGCCGATCGCCATTGCCATCGGGCCGCAGCACTTCCGCGAACTGCTGGCGGGCGCGCACGCCATGGACGCGCATTTCCGGACCGCACCGCTGGAGCGCAACCTGCCGGTGCAGCTGGCGCTGCTGGACCTCTGGCACCGCAATTTCCATGGTTTCAGCAGCCGCAGTGTGGCGCCGTACCACAGCGGCCTGCGCCGCATGCAGGCCTACTTGCAGCAGCTGGAGATGGAGAGCAACGGCAAGCGCGTGGACGAGACCGGGCAGGCCCTGCCCTACGCAACCTCGCCCGTGATCTGGGGCGAGCCGGCCGCCAATGGCCAGCACGCCTATTTCCAGATGCTGCACCAGGGCAGCGATGTCATTCCGGTCGAGTTCATCGCGGTGAAGAGGGTGGCGCATGAGCTGCCAGAACACCACCTCAAGCTGCTGGCCAACGGCCTGGCCCAGGCCCAGGCCCTGATGCTGGGGCAGGCCGATCCTGGTGGCCATCGCCACATGCCGGGCAACCGGCCCAGCACCTTCCTGGTTCTGGAAGAACTCACGCCGGCCAGTCTGGGGGCGCTGATCGCGCTCTACGAGCACCGCGTTTTCGTGGCCGGCTCGCTCTGGGGCATCAACAGTTTCGATCAGTGGGGTGTCGAGCTCGGCAAGGTCCTGGCCAAGGCCATCGAGCCGCGCCTGGAGAGTGGCGACACCACCGGCCTGGACGCATCAACGGCCGGCTTGCTCAAACGCCTGCGCAGTTGAGCATGGAAGTGTCAATCTCGCCTCCAGACCACCATCGCTCCTCTGCAGCAATTCGAACGATCCGCCGAAGCGCTCGGCAATGGCGGCAACGATGGACAAGCCCAGTCCGCTGCCTCGACCTGATCCGCGCCGCCAGAAGCGCTGCGTCGCCAGCGCCAGTTCGTCATCGCTGAGTCCCGGCCCGCGATCGAACACGTGAAAACTGATTGTTTCCGGCGAGCGACGTATCTCCAGCCTGACGCTGTTGGCGGCAGGGGAGTGGCGCAAGGCGTTGTCAAGCAGGTTGCGCAGTGCGGTGACTGCCAGCGCCTGGGGCAGCGCCAGTTCGGCGCGGTTGCCGTCGCTGTCCAGCGCGATCTGCTCAGGCGCATCGGGTACTGCGTCGCGCATCGCGAGGCGGGCTACTTCGTGGGCCTCTGCGACGCGCCCGTCATCCCAGGAAAAAGCGCCTTCCACTTCTGACAGCGTCAGCAGTTGAGAGAGCGTGCGCTGAAGCCGCGCCACGCCCTCTTCAGCGTAATCCATGGCCTCTTCGGTGTCCTTGCCGCGGGTAATGCGCGCGACCTGAAGATGGGTCTTGATCGCGGTGAGCGGCGTGCGTAATTCATGCGCAGCATCGCTGGTGAAGCGGCGTTCGCGGCGGATCGTCACGTTCATCCGCCCCAGCAGATGGTTCAGGGTATTGACCAGCGGCAGCAAGTCGCGCGACATGGGTTTGTCTGGAATCGGTGTCAAAGTCTCCGCCGTACGGCTGGCCAGCGCCTGCCGCAGGCGCTCCAGCGGCAGCAAGCCGCTTCCCACACCGAACCACAGCACCGCCAGGCTGCCCACCAGGGCGACGACAAAGGGCACTGCCGCCGCAAGCATCACATTGCCCAGCAGCGTATCACGCTCGTTCAGGCGATCGGACGTGGTGACCCGCAAACCGTGTGATTCCAGGGTGTAGCTGCGCCAGTGTTCTCCCCTGATTTCGCGGTCGAAAAAGCCGAGGGCCGACGCGGCTGTCGCCATCGCCTCGGGCACGGCGCCCGGTGTACGCGCGATCACTTCGCCACGCAGCGATACCTGGCATGCCAGGCCTTTTGCCGCCGCCGGCAGGCTCAACGTCGATGCGCCCGCTTTCCCGGTGCGGCCATCCCAGGCGGCGGGGTTTTGCGACATCAGCCCGGCCACCATGTGCGCCGACATGGCAAGCCGCTGGTCCAGGGTGCGGTGCATTTCCTTGTCCAGACCGTGCAGCATCCAGAGCGCGACTGCGCCCCACAGCAGGATCATCGAGATGCCGATCATCAGCAACAAGCGCAGCCTGAGTGTCATGCTTTCCCCGCACTGAACCGGTAACCCATGCCACGCACCGTTTCGATCACATCGGCCCCCAGCTTGCGCCGCAAATGATGGATATGCACACTGAGGGCGTTGCTTTCGATCTCTTCACTGAAATCGTAAAGGCTGTCTTTCAGCTGGTCGGGGCTCAGGATGCGTCCACCCGCATGCAGCAGGGCGGCCAGCAGCGCCAGTTCGCGCCGTGACAAAGCGACGGCGCGTCCGTGCAGGGAGACTTCGCCGCTGGCCGGATCAAGGCGCAGCGGGCCGTGCTCGATGACATCGACGCTGCGTCCGGCGGCGCGGCGCAGCAAGGCTTGCAGGCGGGCCACCAGCTCGTTGAGGTCGAAAGGCTTGAGGAGATAGTCGTCCGCGCCGGCGCGCAGCCCGGCCACGCGGTCTTCGACGGCGTCGCGCGCGGTCAGTATCAACACGGGCAGCGCCATGCCATGGGCCCGCAAGCGCTGCAGCAGGCGCATGCCGTCCTCGTCGGGCAGCCCGAGATCGAGAATCACCACGTCACAATGCACCGCCGACAGGGCGGCCTCGGCCTGTACCGAAGTGCGCACACCATCGACCGTCAAACCGTGCGCGCGCAGGCCGGCCAGGATGCCGTGCGCAATCAGTTCATCATCTTCAATCAGCAACACGCGCATGGCCTGTCCTCCATGCCAGATAGTATCCAGGCCTTTAATTATCCCAGCGTTAACGCAGCCTTAATCTGGTCGCGCAAAGATGCGTGTTCCATTTGATGTGAAGGCACTTATGCTGCGTTTGTTGTGGTTGATCGTGATGGTGCCCGTGTTGTGGGCTCTGCCGGCGCATGCCCAGCAGGATTTTCTGCCGGTGGGGCAGGCTTTTCGACTGGACGTCACCAGGCAAGCCGATGGCCAGATCGGCCTGAACTGGACGATCAGCAAGGGGTATTACCTTTATCGCCAGCAAATGAAGGTCGAAGCCGACCCCGCCGGTGGTGGGCTGCAGGTCAAGTGGCCGGCCGGCACGTTCAAAACCGATGAGACCTACGGCGAAAGCGAGGTTTATCACGACCAGGTCAGCGTCCTGGTCAATGCAACCGATGCCCGTGCGCTGACCATCGGCTGGCAGGGCTGCGCCGATGCGGGTCTTTGCTACCCGCCGCAGACCCGGCGCGTCCATCTGGCCGATGTCGCGGCAACGCCGGCAGTCCCGGCCGATTCGGCCACGACCCGTCCGAACCCGGCGCCCCCGGGCGCGCTCGGCGAAGACCAGGACCTGGCCGAACGCCTGTCGCGCATCAATATGGGCTGGATGCTTGTCGTGTTCTTCGGACTGGGGCTGCTGATGGCATTCACGCCCTGCGTGCTGCCGATGGTGCCGATTCTCTCGAGCCTGATCGCGGGCAGCGGCGCGAGTCCCAGGCGCGGTTTTATCCTCTCGCTGGCCTTCGTGCTGCCGATGGCGCTGACTTACGCCGGTGTCGGCGCCGCCGCGGCGCTGGCCGGCGCCAATCTGCAGGCCGTGTTGCAGAACCCCTGGATGCTGGGCACCTTCGGTCTGGTGTTTGTCGTGCTGGCGCTGGCCATGTTCGGATTTTATGAACTGCAACTGCCCGCTGTGCTGCGCAACCGCCTCAACAACGCCAGCCAGGGCCGGCGCGGCGGCACGGTGGCGGGCGCTGCCACGATGGGCGTGCTGTCGGCGCTGCTGGTCGGCCCCTGCATGACCGCGCCCCTGGCCGGCGCGCTGCTTTATATCGGCAATACCGGCGATGTCGTGACCGGCGCCCTGGTCCTGTTTGCCATGGGCCTGGGCATGGGTGTGCCGCTGTTGCTGGTCGGCACGCTGGGCGCACGGCTGCTGCCGCGTCCTGGCGACTGGATGAACCGGGTCAAGGCGCTGTTCGGCTTTGTCCTGCTGGGTACCGCCATTGTGTTCGTGGCGCGGGTATTGCCTGCGGCGCTGACGCTGGGCCTGTGGGGCGCCTGGTTGCTGGCCATCGCACTGAGTTTGCTGGCGCTGGGCCAGAAGCTCGGCATGGGCAGCGGACGCCTGATGTCCCGTTACCTGGCGCTGCTGCTCGGCCTGTGGGGCGGCGCGATGGTGATCGGCGCGGCCGGGGGCGCCCAGAACCCCCTGCAGCCGCTGGCCTTCCAGGCAAGAGGCATCCCGCCCGCGCAGGCGGCGGTCGGCAATGACTTCATGACCCGGTTCGGGCCGGTCAAGACACAACAAGCGCTCGAAACCCGTATCGCCGAGGCCGGGCAGCGCGGGCAGTGGACGCTGGTGGATTTTTACGCCGAATGGTGCGTGTCCTGCGACGTGATCGAACGCAAGGTATTCGCCGAGCCGCGGGTGCAACAGGCTTTGGCCGGCATGCAGTTGCTGCGCCCCGACGTGACGGCCAACGATGTGGACGATCAGGCGCTGATGCGCACCCACCAGATTCTCGGACCGCCGACCATGCTGCTGATCGGCCCCGATGGCAAGGAACGCCGTGCCGAGCGCATCATCGGCGAACTCGATGCCGACGAATTTCTCGCCCGCCTGGCGCGTGCGAAACAAGGAGCCTGAGCATGCTCAACGTCAATCTCGGCCCTTTCTCCGTGCAGGTCAGCCATCTGCTCGTGCTGACGTCCCTGCTGGTGGCGGCCGGAGTCGGCCACCTGGTCGGGCGGCGTCAGCAAGCGGGCATCGTCAACGTCTTGTCCGACATGGCGTGGGGCGGACTGCTGGTCGCACGCATTGCCTTCGTCGCGACATGGTTTGACCTGTACCGCGCCGCGCCGTGGTCCATCCTGGACATTCGTGATGGCGGCTTTTCACCGTGGGCCGGCCTGGCTGCGGCCTTGCTGGTGGCGATCTGGCGCGGCTGGCGCCGCGCGGCGCTGCGCAAGCCGCTGGCCCTGGGCTTGACCGCCGGTGCGCTGGCCTGGGCAGCGATGTCGGGTGCACTCGGCGCCTTCGACAGCACTCCCAGACCGGCCCTGCCCAAAGTGGCGTTGATCACACTCGCAGGCGAATCGACAGAACTCGCTGCGCTTGCCAAGGGCCAACCCATGGTGGTCAACCTCTGGGCCAGCTGGTGCCCGCCCTGCCGCCGCGAAATGCCAGTCCTCGCCGAGGCACAGCAGCGGGAAACCGGGGTCACTTTTGTCTTCGCCAACCAGAGCGAAGACGCGGCGACCGCTTTGCGCTACCTGAACGCCAGCGCACTGAGTCTGGCCAATGTGGTGCTCGACCCCGGCGCCGAACTGGGCCGTACAGTCGGCTCGACAGGACTGCCGACCACGCTGTTCTACGATGCCAGCGGACGACTGGCCGACACCCACCTGGGCGAGCTGTCGGCCGCCTCCCTGGCCAGCAAGTTAAACCCATTGCGCACACGCACCACTCTCTCAACCAAGGAATAGATTCCCCATGATCAAAAAACCATATGTTCAATTTGCAGTTTTTCTGGGCTTGCTTGGCATGGCTATGGGCGCACAGGCCAAAGACTGGCCCGCACCGATCAAGGCGCTCGAAGCCAAAGGGGTTGAGGTGATCGGGACGTTCGACGCGCCCGGTGGACTGAGCGGCTATGCCGGCATGATCGAGCAGCAGCCGCTGGCCATCTACCTTACTGCCGACGGCAAACAGGCGATCGTCGGCGCCATGATTGATGCACAAGGCGTGGACCTGAGCCAGGAACCGCTGAACAGGCTGGTCAGCAAACCCATGACCGAGAAAGTCTGGAAGCTGCTTGAGGGCAGCAGCTGGATTGCCGATGGCGCCAAAAATGCCCCGCGTGTCATTTACACATTCACCGATCCCAACTGCCCGTACTGCAACAAGTTCTGGAAGGATGCCAGACCCTGGGTCAAGGCCGGCAAGGTTCAGGTGCGGCATGTCATCGTGGCTATTCTCGGACCCACCAGTCCGGGCAAGGCGGCGGCCCTGCTCTCGGCCCAGGATCCGCAGGCGGCGCTGACCCAGCATGAACAACAACACGGCAGCGGCGGCATCAAGCCCCTGGCCCAGGTCTCGCCAAAAGTTCGCGCGCAACTGGATGCCAACCAGATGCTGATGCAGCAACTGGGGTTTTCTGCCACACCGACGACCCTTTATAAAGACGGCGACGGCAATTTAAAAAATATGCAAGGCGCGCCGTCAGCGGAGATGCTGGGCCGAATCCTTGGCCCGCGTTGATCCAGTCCAGGGCTTCGGGCGCCATTTTCAGGCTGGCTCACTCAAGGCAGCGCAGACACACACCACTTGGAATTGAAAATGAATATGCAATGCATGACGGACGCGTCAGGCCCAAAGAGGCTGTTCAAAGACTTTGCCAAAGAATCGGTTCGGTCAGGAACCATCGCATCGGTTGCAATGATTCCATTTGGCTTCATGTTCCAGCTTCTTGGGCTTCGCGTTGGGCACTATGGGAAAAAACTACTTGAAGTATTTTTCACGGGCCTTCCCGAGATGGAATTTCGCCTGTTGATGTTTATCGAACATTTCGTCATCGGCTGGCTATCAGCAGCCCCTTTGCTCATCCTTCTTGTCCTATCAAAAAGCCGATTTCCTGCATGGTCTGTCGGCGCAATCTACGGTGTTGCCTACTACGTCATCCTAAACTCCCTCTTTCTCCCGTTGAGTTTCGGAGAAAAAACTCCTTGGGAGCTTGGGTTTTCTGTGATGTATCCGAGCTTGATTATTCATATCGTTTTTGGCGTTTCCATCGCACTTACATCAAGGCATTTTGTATTTTTTTACAACAGATCAAAGCGATGATGTAACGCCAATAAGGGCGCTCCGATGCCCGGTCAAACAACGTTCGCCTTCGCTTGGATGAAGCAGTCCCTTGCCCTTGCCCTTGGCCTGGTTGGGGCAACGTGCGAATAACGAAATAAAAAAGGGCCGATGGGATGTCGAACTCGGCAAGGTCCTGGCCAAGGCCATCGAGCCGCGCCTGAGCAGCGGGGATGCGGCGGGGCTGGACGCGTCGACGGCGGGTTTGCTGAAGATGCTGCGCGACTGAGCGCGAGCCCTCACCCCGGCCCTCTCCCAGGGGGAGAGGGGGCAATAAAAAACCCGCAGTGTGCTAGCACTGCGGGTTTTTTCTTGTGTATCGAACAGCGTAACGCCACTCGACGCAGCATGAGGGCACAGGGCAAGGCGCAAACGCGCTGACAGTACGTTAGCACGACAAGCGTTTGCAACGCCGCCATGTGCCCTCATGCAAGGAGCAAGGGAGAGCTTACATGCCCATGTCGCCCATGCCGCCCATCCCACCCATGCCGCCAGGCATGCCACCGCCGCCAGCAGCCTCGTCCTTCGGGGACTCGGACACCATGCACTCGGTGGTCAGCATCAGCGAAGCGACCGATGCAGCGTTCTGCAGCGCGGTGCGGGTCACCTTGGTCGGGTCCAGAATGCCCATCTCGATCATGTCGCCGTAGGTGTCGTTGGCGGCGTTGAAGCCGTAGTTGCCCTTGCCGGCCAGCACGGCGTTCACGACCACGCTGGCTTCGCCGCCGGCGTTGAACACGATTTCGCGCAGGGGCGATTCGATGGCCTTGAGCACCAGCTTGATGCCGGCGTCCTGGTCGGCGTTGTCACCCTTGATGGTGCCAGCGGCCTGACGGGCGCGCAGCAGGGCCACGCCGCCACCGGCCACGATGCCTTCTTCCACGGCAGCGCGGGTGGCGTGCAGGGCGTCTTCCACGCGGGCCTTCTTTTCCTTCATCTCGACTTCGGTGGCAGCGCCGACCTTGATCACGGCCACACCGCCGGCCAGCTTGGCCACGCGCTCTTGCAGCTTCTCGCGGTCGTAGTCGCTGGTGGCTTCCTCGATCTGCACGCGCACTTGCTTGACGCGGGCTTCGATGTCAGCGGCAGCGCCGTTGCCGTCGATGATGATGGTGTTTTCCTTGCCCACTTCGATGCGCTTGGCCTGGCCCAGATCGGCCAGCGTCACCTTCTCGAGTGTCAGGCCGACTTCTTCCGCGATGACCTTGCCGCCGGTCAGGATGGCGATGTCTTCCAGCATGGCCTTGCGACGGTCGCCGAAGCCCGGGGCCTTGACGGCCACGACCTTCAGAATGCCGCGGATGGTGTTGACCACCAGGGTCGCCAGGGCTTCGCCCTCGACGTCTTCGGCAATGATCAGCAGCGGGCGGCCGGCCTTGGCGACGGCTTCCAGCGTGGGCAGCAGGTCACGGATGTTGGACACCTTCTTGTCGTACAGCAGCACGAAGGGGTTGTCCAGCAGGGCCGCCTGCTTCTCGGGGTTGTTGATGAAGTAGGGCGACAGGTAACCACGGTCGAACTGCATGCCCTCGACGACGTCGAGTTCGTTCTGCAGGCTCTTGCCGTCTTCCACGGTGATCACGCCTTCCTTGCCGACCTTGTCCATGGCATTGGCGATGATCTCGCCGATGCTGACGTCGCTGTTGGCGGAGATGGAGCCGACCTGGGCGATTTCCTTGGAGGTGGTGGTGGGCTTGGAGGCCTTCTTCAGCTGCTCGATCAGGGCCGTCACGGCCTTGTCGATGCCGCGCTTCAGGTCCATGGGGTTCATGCCGGCGGCCACGTACTTCATGCCTTCGCGCACGATGGCCTGGGCCAGCACGGTGGCGGTGGTGGTGCCGTCACCGGCGTTGTCGGAGGTCTTGGAAGCGACTTCCTTGACCATCTGCGCGCCCATGTTCTGCAGCTTGTCCTTGAGCTCGATCTCCTTGGCCACGGACACACCGTCCTTGGTCACGGTGGGGGCGCCGAAGGAGCGCTCGAGCACCACGTTGCGGCCCTTGGGGCCCAGGGTCACCTTCACGGCGTTGGCCAGGATGTTCACACCCTCGACCATGCGGGCGCGGGCTTCACCGCCGAAAATTACGTCTTTAGCTGCCATTTCTATTACTCCAGTAAATTTGAAACTATGTCAGGGATGACGCCCGCAGTGCGGGCATGACCTTGCTGCTGCGCAGCTTCGATGACGAAATGACTGAAGTCATGCGGGCGTAGCCCGCGTCATCGATGTGCCATCGGGCACGAGGTCATTTCGTCATTACTTCTCGACCACCGCGAAGAGGTCCTCTTCCTTCATGACCAGCAGTTCGTCGCCGCCAACCTTGACAGTCTGGCCGCTGTACTTGCCGAACAGGACACGGTCGCCGACCTTGACGTTCATGGCGATGATTTCGCCCTTGTCGTTCTTGCGGCCGGGACCCACGGCCAGCACTTCACCCTGGTCGGGCTTCTCGGCGGCGCTGTCGGGGATGACGATGCCGGAGGCAGTCTTGGTTTCGTTTTCAACGCGTTTGACAATCACGCGATCGGCCAGAGGACGCAGTTTCATCAGGGCTCTCCTAGAGTTTGAAACAGTGGTTTGAACAAAGCGAGCACCATGAGTTGGTGCTCGCTGACTTGGGTTGGGATTCGAGGTGTTAGCACTCGAATCCGGCGAGTGCTAATCATAAGGCTTTTTTGCCCTGTTTCAAGCGCCCGGGCAGATTGCGGAACGCCACTGGACTTTGGACTCCTAAGCGGAGAGGAAGCGCCAAGTTTCAACGACTACTTCCGGTGCGCCGTCCTAAGTGGTTGATTTTTATTGATTTATTCCCACTCCTGGATGGGCTGTCGCGCAGGCGCGTCGCCTGGACGGTCTGTCCCTGAGCTAACATGCACCCGCACAGTGATGCCATGGGAGGCAAATTGGAAAAAGAAGTACTCAGCCTGGGCCAGCTCGAAAACCATCTTTGGGAATCGGCCAACATCCTTCGAGGTCCCGTAGATGCGGCTGATTTCAAGACGTACATCTTTCCCCTGCTGTTTTTCAAGCGGATTTGCGATGTATGGGACGAGGAATACCAGGACATCGTCACCGAAACTGGTGATGAGCAGCTAGCATGGTTCCCTGAGTCCCATCGCTTCCAGATTCCAGAGGGCTGCCACTGGGCCGATGTGCGGACTAAGGCGTCAAACGTCGGCGCAGCGCTACAGCGCGCGATGCGCGAAATCGAGAAAGCCAATCCCGAAACTCTTTATGGCGTCTTTGGCGACGCGCAATGGTCGAACAAGGAACGTCTCTCCGACGCGCTGCTGAAGGACTTGATTGAGCACTTCTCGAAGCTTCCTCTGGGCAACCAAGACGTTGCGTCGGACGTTGTTGGCGACGCATACGAATACCTGATCAAGAAGTTCGCCGACGCCACCAACAAGAAGGCCGGCGAGTTCTATACCCCGCGCAGCGTGGTGCGGCTGATGATCGACATGCTCGATCCGAAGGAGGCCGAAACCATCTACGACCCGGCATGTGGCACCGGCGGCATGTTGCTTGCAGCCGTGCAGCACGTCAAAGAGATGCACGGTGACGTGAAGCGGCTTTGGGGAAAGCTGTACGGGCAAGAGAAGAATCTCACCACCTCATCCATCGCGCGGATGAACCTGTTCCTCCACGGCATCGAGGACTTCCAAGTGGTGCGCGGCGACATGCTGCGCAACCCGGCTTTCTTCGAGGGCGACCGACTGGCCACCTTCGACTGTGTGATCGCCAATCCGCCCTTCTCACTGGAAAAGTGGGGTGAGGACCTGTGGCTCAACGATCCTTTCGGCCGCAACTTTGCCGGTCTGCCGCCATCGTCCAGCGGTGACTTCGCGTGGGTGCAGCACATGGTCAAGTCGATGGCCGACGTGACTGGCCGGATGGCCGTGGTGTTGCCCCAGGGCGCTCTGTTCCGCAAAGGTGCAGAAGGCGACATCCGGCAGAAACTGCTGGAAATGGATCTGGTCGAGGCCGTGATCGGCTTGGCACCGAACCTTTTCTACGGCACAGGGTTAGCCGCGTGCATCCTGGTCTTGCGCAAGCGTAAACCGGTCAAACACAAGAAGAAGGTGCTGATTGCCGATGCCTCGCGACTGTTCCGCCGGGGCCGCGCGCAGAACTATTTGGAGCCCGAGCATGCCGCTGAGATCCTCGGCTGTTATCGCGGCTTTGCCAATGTGCAGGACGCGGTCCGGGTGGTCACCCTCGACGAGATCAAAGCCGAAGATTGGACGCTGAACATCTCGCGTTACGTCCTGCCGCCCCTGCAAGAAGACATACCGCGGCTGCCCGACGCCATCGCGGCATTCAAGGATGCGCTAACCCGCTGCCGCGAGGCCGAAGAACGGCTTGCGCAGGTCATGACTGAAGGGGGATGGCTGAAATGAGTCATACAAGCAAACGCATCACCCAACAAGAGCTCGAAAGCTACCTCTGGGGCGCCGCCGTGCTGCTGCGCGGCCTCATCGACGCGGGCGACTACAAACAGTTCATCTTCCCGCTGCTGTTCTACAAGCGTGTCTCGGATGTGTGGGAGGAGGAATACCAGGCGGCCCTGGCCAGCTCCAAGGGTGACCTCTCCTATGGTCAGTTCGCTGAGAACCACCGCTTCCAGATCCCCCAAGGCGCTCACTGGAACGATGTACGCCAGGCACCCAAGAACGTCGGCGCGGCCATTCAGAAGGCCATGCGCGCCATCGAGACGGCCAATCCTGATCTGCTTGACGGCATCTTCGGCGATGCGCCGTGGACCAACCGTGAGCGTCTGCCCGATGAAACGCTGAAGAACTTGATCGAGCACTTCTCGACCCAGACACTCTCGGTGGCCAACGTCCCCGAAGATGAGCTGGGCAACGCCTACGAATACCTGATCAAGAAGTTTGCGGACGACTCAGGTCACACGGCGGCCGAGTTCTACACCAACCGCACGGTCGTTCATCTAATGACGCAGCTCCTGGCACCCCAGGCCGGAGAGTCGATCTACGACCCCACGTGTGGCACTGGCGGCATGCTGATCTCGGCTCTGGACGAGGTACGGCGCTCGGGCGGCGAGTACCGCACGCTCAAGCTCTACGGGCAGGAGCGCAACCTCATCACCTCGTCCATCGCACGCATGAACTTGTTCCTGCACGGCGTGGAGGACTTCGAAATCATTCGGGGCGACACCCTGGCCGAACCCAAACACATACAAGGCGATCGCCTGCGACAGTTCGATGTGATACTGGCCAACCCGCCGTATTCCATCAAGCAGTGGGACCGGGAGGCGTGGAGCAGTGACAAGTGGGGCCGCAACTCGTTGGGCACGCCGCCGCAAGGCCGCGCCGACTACGCCTTCCAGCAGCACATCCTGACCAGCCTGACCGCCAAGGGGCGCTGCGCAGTGCTCTGGCCGCACGGCGTGCTCTTCCGCAACGAGGAACAAGCCATGCGCGCGAAGATGGTCGAGCAAGACTGGGTGGAGGCGGTTATCGGCCTGGGCTCCAACCTGTTCTACAACTCCCCGATGGAGTCGTGCATCGTCATCTGCAATCGCAAAAAGGCCGCCACTCGCAGGGACAAGGTGATCTTCATCGACGCGGTGAACGAGGTCACCCGCGAGCGCGCACAGAGCTTCCTCACACCCGCGCACCAGCAGCGCA
Organism: Curvibacter fontanus; assembly: GCF_054780335.1. Classification (NCBI taxonomy): domain Bacteria; kingdom Pseudomonadati; phylum Pseudomonadota; class Betaproteobacteria; order Burkholderiales; family Comamonadaceae; genus Curvibacter; species Curvibacter fontanus. The sequence goes on along the minus strand of NZ_BAAGWN010000011.1, from coordinate 3,621 downwards.
TTCTGAGCGCTTACAAGACCTTTGCGTGTGTAGATCTGCTTTAGATTGCGCCGCTGTTTCCGCGATTTTGTTGCCTCGATTCCTAGCCAGATGGCCAGCTTCTCAGCGTAGGGATCGAGCTTGCTTGAGCTGACCCGTCTTGCGTAAGTGGGCTCGGTCTCATCGGACCGCAGGTACTTCTTTACCGTGTTGCGAGCCAGGCCTGTACGCCTGGAGATCTCGCGAATGGACATCTGTTCTCGCAGTGCCCAACGTCTGATGACATTCAATGTCGCCACGTCTATCACTCCTAAATTCCCCCTGCCTTTAAAACTTGCAGGGTAGGGCCTACGTGGGTCAACTTTGGATGGAAATCTCTGTCCTTAGTGGGTCAGATTTCGGCGGAATTCAACACAGAGCTCCACAAGTGGCTGCAAAGGGAGTTCCACAACCCGACAGCCCAGGCCGTCGAATCTGGTGGAGGCGCACAGGACGCCGTGCTGGAAGCGCTGATGAATCGTTGGTTCCAAGGCGAAGACACCGTGACTTCCAAGGCATTGCAGGACCAGCTCCATGTCAGCCATCCAACGGTTACGGCCGTCATGAAGCGGTTGGAGTCGCTGACTTTCCTTGAGCGGACCGGGGATCGGAAATTCCACTTGCGGCTTTTTCCTCGTAGTGAATTCTTCCGCTGGTTGCTGCAACGCCAGGTTGCACGACCGACGCTGAAATTCGACCGCACGTTTGGAGAAGGACGTCCCATCCCACAAATGATCGAGCGCCTGGTTAAACTGAATCTGCCAAATGTGGCCATTGGCGGCACGGTAGGTGCGGCCTTTCACTATCCACGTCTAGAGCTGGTCGGAACCCCGAGGCTAGACCTGATGATCGCCGGTGCACCTGGCAAGGTGGATCTTGGCTTTGTTCAAAAGCTCGATCCCATCTTGGACACAGTTGCGGATAGCAAGTGGACGGGAAAGCTGGCACTGCACTTTCTGGGGGGCCGTCCGCAGCCTTGGCAGGTCCTAGAGGATGGACTGCGCTATGCAGACCCACTGCACTGCATGGCGGATCTTCACCAGATAGGACTTGTGAGCCAGATGCACGAGATGTTGGATGGCCTGCTTCAAAGGGCTGAAGCCAATCGAAAAAAACAAGGACGCTAGTTCGAGGACTGGCTCGCATTGAATACGGGGCGTATTCGTAGTACTGGCTCGCTCCCATACCTATGGGAACCGCGAATCAACTCATGGCCAGCCTGTTACCCAGAATTCTCTGGGCAACAGCTACTCATTAGCGCGCGCGGAAGAAAAAAGCCCCCGATGATGTCTCATCGGGGGCTCTTCTACAGGGTGGGTGGTGGATCTCAGCCCAGTGTCATCTTTAGATTGCGTGCGGAGGTAGCCTCCGCACGCGAAGGTTCTTCGCGATGGCCTCGGTTTCCGCGGGATCCACCCCTGCCTGCTGCGCGTAGCGAGGCCAGGCGCTCAGAGCGTCGCCGATGCGCTCGATCACGGCCGCGTAGTCCTGCAGCAGATCGAACCGGTCGGCCACGGTGCGCAGGTCGGAGCGGGTGATCTCGTCGAACTTGCCGTTGATCGACATCTGGTGCTGGTTGGTCCACTCTCCCCTGGGGTTGTGGGCGTGTGTGATGTCAAATGCCGGCGCCAGCTCCCAGCGACCGCCTTGGCGCAACAAGAAGGCGAAGTTCTTGGTGTGGTCGTCCATGTTGGCCGTCATCACGTTGAAGACCATGGCCGTGAAAGCCCGCACGAGCGCTTGCCGGCCCAGCCCGAGTCGAAGGATGGTGTCAAAGAGCTGGTTGTAGCTGTGCGTGGCCTTCTGGTTGAAATCCAGATGTGCCATCGCGCACAGCGACTGCATGTGCAGGCGCTCATTGCCGTCGCGGTCAAAGCGCCGGGTCATGAAATGCGCTCGCCCGTTCTCCTCCAGCATTCGGCATTCGGACATGTGCACGCCAGCGTCCCTGGCCATCAGGTAGTAGGCGTACTCGATGCGACCGTAATCCCTGGACGGGCCCAGCACCTTATCCTCGCCGACGCCGTCGAACTTGAGAAGCCAGTGCTCAAAGCCTGGCTCCACGTCGAACTGGCCGGCGCGCAACTCACCGGTGGTCCGGCTCCAGGCCACTACCGCCTTGGCGCGCGCGCCAGCGGCTGAGGTGCCCACCGAAATGATCTGGGAGAGGGCGGCACGGGCGTGGTCGTCTGTGTCAAGCCTGCCCGAGAGCGCCTGGCGAGCGGTCTCCACCAGGCTGGCCAGTTGCAGCGCGGTCGCGGACTTTGCGCTGGGCCCCCTGGCCGGCCGGAATTCCAGCGCGCCCATGCTGCGGCGGCCCATGTAGGCCAGGCGGTCCAGCACAGTGATGTTCTGTGCCGGCACACCTCGGCCGGCCATCCAGGCGTCGATCAGCGCGTTGCCGAACTTGTCGGGCAAGGCGTCGGCCAGCATTGCCGGCAGGCGCCGGTAGGTCAGCTCTGGCAGGGCGGGGAACACGAAGGGGCGGTCTGCCTGCGCCAGCGGCATCTGCAAGGGCGCCAGCTCGATACCACGGCGCGCGAAAGCAGGGGCGTACTCAAAGGCGTAGTAGCCGCGCGCAGGATCGAGCACGACGGCGCCTACCATCGTTCCCCAGATCCGGATCTCGACGGCCGAGACGGGCTTGTAGCTGCCGCCGTGTTCCCTGCGGGTCTGCTTGGTGGCCATCAATCACGCCTTTGCGGCGGAAGCGGTGCGCCGCGGTGAGCGCGCGCGCTGGCGCGGCTTGGATGAGCGCAGCATCTGCAGCGGGCTCACCGTTACCTCGGGCTGCAGGCTCTTGAGCCAGTCCTGCATGCCCAGCGCCTTGAGCACTCGCACCAGGGTCTGCACCGTGGAGCCGCTACCCCGCTCCAGCGCGCGAACCGCCGTGCGGGAGACGCCCGCCCTGGTGGCCAACTCCTCCTGAGTCAGGTTGCGCCGCAGCCGTGCCGCGCGCAGCTGCTCGCCCAGTTCCACCTCGAACTCCTCGGCCGTGAGATAGTTTTCCATAATAGTTTAAAAACAATCAGTTAAGAATCAATTTCATGTTTATGGTCATTATATATACCATAAATAATTATGTCAACAATGGATTTATTTCAAGTCATTAAATTTGATTTTTGATTTAATGGTCTTATTTAAGATTATTGCACACATGTGAACGGGATAGCGACAGCGGCTCGAAGTGGACCACAGCAAACTGGCGAGATCGTGTGCTTTCTCGCTCACGGCGTACCCAACGCAGTGCCACGAAATTAATCGTCCCGATAACGACTCAATAAGTATCCAAGGAAGTTTTGAAGTGGAAAAATCCAGTATTCAATGGCGAAAAACCGTAAAAATCCAATGTTTAGTGGCGCATTCGTCCAGCCTCCAGTGGCGTGATTTTTCCTCGCTCCATAAGAATCAACAGCTTACAGCGGGGTCAGTCCAAACCTTAATGGCGTTCCGCACAGATGTCGTGTCGGTTGTCGGCTAAGGAAGGTCTGAACAAGTCCACCGAACGGCCCCTTGAATCGTTGATCGTGGCAAAGGAGTTGTGCCGATGGACCAGATCAGTTTCGCCGATGCCGAATACGCAGGCAAGAGGAAGAAGACCCG